>NZ_CP098806.1:4075500-4389000 GCF_023822005.2 Dyadobacter fanqingshengii | reverse complement strand
TGCCAGGAAACGCCGTAACCCTCTTCGTAGCGGTCGGGAATGTAATAATCGAGATTTGGGTAAATTTTTCTCAAAAAACCGTAAAACAATGCGACGGAAGTGGTGCCGTCCACATCGTAATCTCCATAGATCAATATTTTCTCACCATTTCTGATGGCATCATTCAACCTGGTAACAGCCGCATACATATCCTGCATTAAAAACGGGTCATGCAAATGCGAAAGATCGGGACGGAAAAATGTTCGGGATTGTTCAAAATCAAGGATTCCACGCTGCACCAGAAGCGTAGCCAGCGACGGGCTTACTTTTAACGATTCAGCCAGTTCCAGGACAATGTGTGTTTGTTCAGAGGTAAATTCAGGGTTGTGTATCCAGCGCTTTTCAATCATAAAACAAAGATAATCGGATTCTGTGATGCGCGGATCAAAATCTACGATCGGGTCGCACAATCAGGAAAAGCTAATTGAAAGGTCTTATCTTTGCAAGCAATTAACATTCTTTAAGATAAATGCCGCGTCTTTTGGCGATTGATTATGGTGCCAAACGCACCGGTATTGCTGTCACAGATCCTTTACAGATCATTGCAACTGCCCTTGATACGGTCAGGACGCATGATCTTACGGAGTTTTTGAAAAAATACGCAGTCAGTGAGCCGATCGAAGCATTTATAGTTGGAATGCCCAAAAGGCTTGATAACACTGAAAGTGAAAATGCGGCAAGAGTAACCGCCTTTATCAAGGTTTTGAAAAAAACATTTCCGGAAATTCCTGTGCACACGCATGATGAAAGATTCACGTCATCGATGGCATTGCAATCCATGATCGCCTCAGGATCTAAAAAGAGCGATAGGCGTGATAAGGGCAACATTGATAAAATAAGCGCCACGATCATTCTCCAGTCTTATATGGAGAGCAGAAGATAAGCAGGCATATAAAAGTTACATTATATTAAAACGAATAAAGTCGCATTACAATGATTTATCCCATCGTAGCATACGGAGATCCGATTCTTAGGAAACCAACCCAATTCATTGAAAAAGACCAGCTTGATCTGAAAAAGCTTTCAGAAGATATGTTTGAAACCATGCATGGTGCAAATGGGGTAGGGTTGGCAGCGCCGCAAATTGGCATGAATATTAGGGTTTTCGTAGTTGACGCAACGCCGTTCAGTGAAAAAGATGACGATGATGATGACGAGCCGGATCTTTCATTGGTTGATTTCAAGAAAACATTCATTAATCCCGAAATTTTAGAAGAGGATGGGAAGGAATGGGCATTTGAAGAAGGTTGTCTGAGCATTCCGGGCATCCGCGGAGATGTTTACCGGCCAGAACGCGTTAAGATCCGTTACCGTGATACGGATTGGAATGAATACACAGAAGAATATACAGGAATGGCCGCCAGGATCATTCAGCATGAATATGACCATTTGTTAGGGAAACTTTTTGTGGATTATTTGCCAACATTAAAAAAACAGTTGATCAAAAAGAAACTGGCTGATATCACAAAAGGCAATGTAGATTCAGATTACCGCATGCGCTTTCCGGGACGGAGATAAGTAATTATTCACTCATTCAGTCATTCAAAATTAGGCTTTCAGCATGCATGCAGCCCAGCAGACGGAAAAATTGTCGGTCGCGTTAATACAAACTGACCTGTTTTGGGAAGATACAACTGCTAACCTCGCAACGCTTGAAGAAAAAATAGCCGGACTTTCGGGTCCAGCCGACATTATTGTGCTTCCGGAAATGTTCAATTCCGGATTTACAATGAATACCGCCGCGGCAGAGCCGATGAATTTCACCACCACGCGCTGGATGAAGCAAATGGCTGCGCAGACAAAAGCATTGATTATCGGAAGTTTTGCGGTTAGAGAAGAAGGCCGATATTACAATCGGTTAATGTGTGTCGATCCCGATGGTTCCTATGTATTTAATGATAAGAAGCATCTATTTAGCTTTGGGAAAGAACACCTTACCTATACGCCCGGGAAATCCAGGCTGGTCATTGACTACAAAGGCTGGAAAATTTGTCCGCTGGTTTGCTATGACCTTCGCTTTCCGGTCTGGAGCCGGAATCTCGCATCTGATCCTTACGACCTTCTTATATATGTAGCCAACTGGCCTGCCAAGCGCGCACATGCCTGGAATACATTGTTAAAAGCCCGGGCTATCGAAAATCAGAGTTTTGCAGTGGGTGTCAACCGCATTGGCTCCGACCCAAACGGGCTTACCTACCAGGGAGATTCCGTTGCGCTCGACTTTTTGGGCGAGCCGCTGAGTATGCTGGCGAGTGCCGAAACCGAGAAAATAGTTACTTTCAACAAAGCCGAACTTAGTGCTTATCGCGGCGCATTTCCCGCATTGGCCGATGCCGACGACTTTCAGATAAATTGGTGACCCTACGGACAAAGTGTCCTATTCGTTACTCAATTACTTTGGGAACCATTATATAAGAAGAATTTTTAGCGGGCGCATTTGCAAGCGCTTCTTCACGGCTCATGGTATTTACACCTTCATCTTCCCGCCAGTTGTTCACTTCGCTAAGGATATGAGTCAGAGGTTCCACGCCTTCCGTATTTACCTCATTCAGCTGCTCCATCCACGTTAATACGGAATCCATGCTCTTAAGAATGCCTTCCTCTTCCCCTGGTTTTATTTCCAAACGGGCTAGGTGGGCTATTTTTTTAAGAGACTCTTTGTCGATTTTCATTATGTTATGAATTTGTTAAGTTACCGTCGGAGACTGAAACGGAAGTCAAAATTACCGGATTTTTGCGATTCTGTTTTCCACGGCGGTAAATTATTCAGGAACCAACAAGTCATGGTTATGAAACGGCGCTCTTGCTTCTGTTCTTTTCGTAAAATTTGCGAAACAGCGCAAAATGTAGGCTATCCGAATTTTAAAATTGTTGTTTAGCTAATAGTAGGAGAAAAATAATATTTGCTTTTCTAAGGGATTGTTGAAATATTTTGAAATACAATGAGGGTGTTTGAAAAACATGTTAGCAGAGTTTATTGTAAAGAGTACAATTATGTATAAGTTTGGATTTAGAATGCATATGATTCTGAATCAGCACAAATTCGAGAATAATTAAGAAAATTGAATGTCCGGGTTTCTTTAAAATATGCAATTTCTACGAGCTATGTCAAAAATTCTGAGAAAAAAACTGACGAAATGCTTGCTTTTTTTTAAAAGGAAAACTCATACTTTTGTAGAAGGCTATTATCCAAAACGCGGTCAAAATTTTATTTTACCAAATCCAGTTTTAACCAAAAGTTTTATTTAATTCACAACCAAAATCTCAATTTAACCTTTAAAAGTAAGTCTGATGGAAAAGAAAGCTACAAGTCCGGCACCAGCTCCAAAGCCTGCTGCGGCAGCAACAAAAGGCAAAGGCGGTTTGAACCCGGCATTGGTAATCCCTCTACTATTTGCGATTGCATTGGCAGTTTACATTTTCGTTCTGGGAGCTCCCGAACACTTTAAAGACGGCGATCACGCAAAAGGCCCAATCGATGGTGATTACTACGGAATCGTTTACAAAGGAGGTCCTATTGTACCAATTTTGATGACTTGTTTCCTGATCGTGTTAACATTTACAATCGAGCGTTTGATCACTTTGAACAAAGCTCAGGGTTCAGGAAGCATCGATTCATTCGTTGTGAAGCTGAGAGGTCTTCTTGACAAAAACCAAATCGAAGAAGCAATTAAAGAATGTGACAGACAAAAAGGTTCTGTTGGTAACGTTATCAAAGCAGGACTTCTTAAATATAAGCAGTTGACTACTGAGACTGCCCTTGACAAAGAGCAGAAGCTTGCAGCGCTTCAGAAAGAAATCGAAGAAGCTACTACGCTTGAACTTCCAATGCTTCAGAAAAACCTTACGATTATCGCAACACTTGCGGGTGCATCTACACTTTTGGCACTTCTTGGAACGGTAATTGGTATGATCAAAGCGTTCGCGGCACTTGGTACATCAGGTTCTCCTGACTCAGCTGCACTTGCAACAGGTATCTCCGAGGCCCTTATTAATACGGCACTTGGTATCGGTACTTCTGCTATCGCGACTATCTCATACGCTTACCTGAACAGCCGTGTTGACGACCTTACTTATAGCATTGATGAGATCGGCCTGAGCCTTCAATCAAACTTTGCTACACATTATTAATAGTTTTTTAAACTATTAATATGGAAGTTTCGTTAATATACAAAAAACTTATATATTTGCTATGGGAAAGGTAAGACCTAAGAAGCATGCGCCGCATACGGATATGACAGCGATGACTGACGTAGCGTTCTTACTACTGACGTTCTTTATCATGACGGCAACTTTTAAGTCGAATGAAGCGGAGATTACAACCCCCTCTTCCATTTCGCAGATTAAAGTTCCGGATGATGACATTATGGTCATTAGTATTGACAAAGCGGGCAAAGTGTTCTTTGGAGTGGATGCCAAACCGGTAAGAGCAGCAATGCTTGAAAACATTGGTCAATCAAAAGGGATCACGTTCACTGAGACTGAAAAAGCAAAATTTGCATTGCAATCTAGTTTCGGATTTCCGTTGGCTCAATTGAAACCTTGGTTGAACATGTCGAAGGAACAAATGCCAAATGTGAAGCAACCAGGTATTCCGGTTGATTCAACAGGGGCAAGTGAACTGGCTGACTGGGTTTATGCAGCTCGTAAAGCAAACAACCAATTGAGAATCGCTTTGAAAGGTGACAACCTTTCCAAGTTCCCGGTTTTCAAAGATGTGTTGTCTAACTTACAGTCGCAGAACATCAACAAGTTCAACTTGATCACAGGTAGCGAACAAGCGCCTGCCGGCTACACGAACGATTAGTTTTAACAAAAGGGATCATTTTAATAAGAAGAGAAAATGGCAGCAATTGAAGAATCCGGTGGTGGTGGGCATGGCAAGGGCGACGGTAAGGTTCGGGCCAAGAAAATGTCCACTCGTGTGGACATGACTCCAATGGTGGACTTGGGATTCTTGCTTATTACGTTTTTCATGCTAGCAACGACAATGTCGAAACCGACATCCATGACGTTGGCTGTGCCTGATAAGACGGATGAGAAAGACCAGGAAAAAACTGAACCGTTGAAAGCGTCGAAAGTGTTGACCCTATTTATGGGAGCCAACGACGATGTATATTATCTTGACGGAATTGCCGCGGATGATGATAAGGCAGTAGCATCTATGAAAACAACTCGCTATGGGTTCGATCTTAGAAGTGTTATTTTCGCTTCTGCAAAGCGCATCAATGCTGCGAATCCGAAAGATGAGAAAGGAAACGATCCTTTTGTTGTGGTAATTAAGCCAACGCCGGTTTCAACCTACAAAAACATGGTTGATGTATTGGATGAAATGGCCATTACCAAATCAAAAAGATATGCACTTGTAGAGACTCTGACAGATTCGGAGAAGAAGCTCTTGGGTGACAAAATCGAAGAGAAATAATAATTTAATCAAATCAAATTCAAAGCGCCATGGCAGAAATAGGCCCGAATGCTACACTGGATGATATAGTGTTTGCTGATCGCAACAAGGCGTACGGAGCATTTTCACTTCGTCAAGGATATCGTGCTGACGTGACGAAGGCTACTTTAATCGGAGCTGTACTTTTTGTTCTTGCAATGTTTACACCGTCAATTATCAATAAATTGTCGGCTGGCGAGGAAGAAGAAGTAGCAATGGTTGAAGTGGATTTAATGAAAATACCACCGCCGCCAATAGATCCGGCAGAACCACCACCGCCACCACCACCACCGGTTGAACAGCCTAAGGTGAACACGGTTAAGTTCTTGCCTCCTGAGGTAAAAAAGGATGAAGAAGTGCCTGAAGAGGTGCCACCACCAACAGTAGAAGAAATTAAAGAAGCTGTTGTTGCGGATAAAACAATTGAAGGAGATCCTAACGCGAACGAAATCATTGTGGCTCCGGAAGCAGTTGCGGCACCAAGCAAAGGAACAGTTGTAGAAGCAGCGCCAGAACCGGAAAAGGTTTTTACCGTTGTAGAGCAACAGCCTGAGTTTCCCGGAGGTACGGCTGAAATGTACAAGTATTTAGGTAAAAATATCAAATACCCAAGTGCAGCTTCACGTGCTAACGTTTCAGGAAGGGTGTTTATGTCATTCGTAGTAAATACGGATGGAAGTATACAAGATGTGGCTGTGTTGAAAGGACTTGGTTTTGGTTGCGACGAGGAAGCTATCCGTGTTGTGAAAGCAATGCCGAAGTGGAAGCCTGGAAAACAATCAGGACGTGCAGTTCGTGTTAAGTACAACCTGCCAATCAATTTCCAACTGGAGTAACTCATGAGGGAAAAACCATTGCATGAGAAGATCGGTGATCTAACCTCTGTGTTAATGGCTCTGACATACATAGGAGGAGGGGTCTTTTTAGTCCTCTCCTCCTTGTCTTTTAGGTTGTTACCTGTCGGTAGTCTGGCGAGGAATGCTTTTGCTGGCACACTTATTGTGTACGGAGTTTACAGAGGTTACCGGGTTTGGAGAAAGAGAAATCAAAAAGAACTATGAAATTCAGGTCGGCCGGAATAATGCTCGGCACATCAGTAGCGTTTCTGAGCTTACTAGGTTGCGGTGGTTCTAATGGTGATCTTGACAATCCCAGGCAGGGAACAATCACCATTGCCTCGGACGAATCATTCAAACCACTAGTAAATGCACTGACCAATGCTTACGAGGGTATTTATCCGAATACGCATTTCAAATTGGATTACAAGCCTGAACAGGAAGCGATCCGCCAGCTTTTACAAGACAGTGCCCGGATCATCTTTGCCACCAGGCAGTTGAATGAAAAGGAAGCAGAGATCATTAAGAAGCAGAAAGGATCTCATAAATTTCAGCACATAGCGACAGACGGTCTTGCCTTGGTGATTAGTAAATCTAATACAGACAGCCTGATCACGATGCCGGAAATAAAGGCAATTCTTGAAGGTAAGATCACTGATTGGTCTCAATTAAAAGACGGAAATCAGAAGGGCCTGATCACGTTGGTGTTTGACAATGCAAATGCGAGCAACCTCAATTTTGTTCTTAATAAGTTTGGGATTACCGATATTCAACGTTTGCGTATAATTTCATCAGGTTCGAACGAGAATGTAATAAAGGATGTCAGAACTAATCCACTGCACCTGGGATTTATAGGTGTAACCTGGATCAGCGACGGACATTCTCTGGCATCGGAGGAACTTTCGAAGGGAATCCACGTGATGGGTGTCGCACAAAAAGCGAAGCCGGATTCGTTGCCTGATTACATTCAGCCTTTTCAGGGCGGACTTGAATTTAAAAGATATCCCCTCCACCGGGATTTGTATATCATCAGCCGTGAAGGATACTCGGGCTTGGGAGGCGGATTAATGACTTACATCGCACGGGATGTAGGTGGGTTGATAATCCAGAAAATGGGCTTATTGCCAACTGTACCTTACCCTAGGGAGCTTGAAATCACCACAGGGAAGAATTTTTAATAAGTGTAATACAACTTAAGATTTGGGACTTGTTATTGGAAAGCCAAATTTTTTATCATTATTTTAACCGGGTAAAAAATGAACAGAAACATGAGAATGAAATTAGTAGCACTGGTAATTGGTTTATTAGCGTTTGTTAATTTACACGCACAAACGACGCAGGACGGCTTAGCATTGATACACGGAGAACGTTACAATGAAGCAGGCGATTTATTTAAAAAACTTGCGGAAACAGCTCCTTCTGCTGATAATCAATACTATCTTGGTTATTATTACATAAAAACCAATCAACTGGATGAAGCGCAGAAAGCCTTTGACAAAGGTTTAACGATTGATGATAAATCTTATCTGAACAAGGTAGGACAAGGAACAGTAGCACTTGCCAAAGGCGAAACAGCAAAAGCGAAAGAACTTTTCGCAGAAGCTGAAAAGAAAAAGAAAAAGGATGCGGAAGTCCTTTTCAGAATCGGAGAGGCTTACACATTGTTCGAGAAAAACAATGATCCAGCTGAGGCAATCAGACTTTTGGATGAAGCAGTTAAGAGAGATAAAAATCTTGCTGACGCTTACTTGGCAAAAGGTGATGCACTCATGCTTCGTAATGAAGGTGGGGCTGCGGTAACGGCGTATGAGTATGCTCTAACTGCAAAACCGAACTATGCAACTGCGCACAATGCAATCGGATCAATTTACCTGCGTGGTAAAAACTACAACCTTGCTCTTGAGAATTACAAGAAAGCAATAGAAGCAGATCCAAACTTTGCTCCTGCGTATAAGGATCTTGCTGAGTTGTATTTCTTTGCTCAGAAATATAAACAAGCAGCTGAAAATTTCGATTTGTATATCCAGAAAAGCGGAACTACTGATCCTGAAATGAAATTGCGTGCTGCTCAGTTTGCATTTACAGCTGACGATTACGCAAAATCATTACAATTGCTTGAAGAGATCAAAGGCAAAATCAATAACCCAATTACATTGCGTATGTACGGCTGGTCTTATTTCAAGACAAACAAGCCCGATGAAGCCATTCAAAACCTGACTGAATTTTTGAAAGTAGCACCAGACAAAGTGATCGGTGACGATTACAAATATCTTGGTCGTGCATACAACCAGAAAGTAACAGACGGAAAAGGTTATGATTCGACTGGTGTTGCTTATATGCTGAAAGGCGCTGATATGGATACCAGCAAAGCAGAAGCAGCGACAGCTTATAAGGAAGTAGCAGCATTGTACTATGCTGCAAAAGATTTCCCGAATGCAGCGGCAACTTTTGAAAAAGGGATCGCATTGGATACGTCGAAAGCAAGTGCCAACGATTATTACTACACTGGACTATCTAACTTCCAGATGGCAACTGCGAACGTGCTTCCAACTGCAGCAGATTCTAACTATGCAGATAGCGCTAAGATTGCGGGCGAAAGACGTGCATTGTTCCTGAAAGCAGATTCAATATTTGCGACAGTAACTCAGAAACTTCCTGACTGGCCATATGGATACTATTGGAGAGCAAGTACGCTTTACAATGCTTATGACAGACAGGAAAACGTAGACAAAGGCATTTCTCAGCCTTATTACCTGAAATTGACTGAACTTGCCGAAAAGGATCCCGATCCAAGCAAGTACAAGTCTTATCTGAAACTGGCTTACAGCTACCTTGCTTTCCATGCGGCTAATACATTGAAAGATGAAGCGAAGGCCAAGGAATATTGGGAAAAGTTGTTAACGGTAGATCCGGATAATGTAGCGGCCAAAGAAGCATTAGGTCTTGCTACTCCGACAGCAGAAACACAACCTGCGGCTGGCGCGAAAGCTGGTGCTAAAACGAAGACTGCAGCTACACCGAAGAAAAAATAATTTGGTTAGTTTAAACAAAAGAAGCCGCTTGGATATCCAAGCGGCTTCTTTTGTTTAAAATTTTTAAATTCTAGCCCAGTGATGACAGGCGTGCAAAGCAAGTATTAAGTACTGGTAAATGTATTGTTCCGTAGTTATCGTAACACCATTGTCTTAAACGTCTCACCTCAGCGGGCATCAACATGCGGATTGCTTTTCTGAGCTCTTTCTCAAACAATCTGCGGTCGAAGCTAACTTTTTGCAGAATAATTTTTATGTATTCAAGCATCGAGGCCATAGTATTATGTAGTTTTGTGGTTTAGGGACGTGAATAATTTATATAAGAATCAAGCGAAAAACATCTGATCACGGCAATTCCTAATAAAGTTAACGAAAATATTTAATGAAATTATATGCATTATTAAATATTATTTTGTGTTTTTCTGGTACGCTTTGCGCCCAGACCATTAATAATGCTTCCACGATCGAGCTGGGTTCCAAAAATCTTTCATTGGATCAACCTTTTCTTATATCAGTTGTTTTGCGTGACGCCGAGACGCGGCCTGCGGTTATTTTTCCAGAGATCAATGGCCTGGAAAAACGCAGCAAATCAGCCACAAGTGCCATCAGCAACGTTGATGGCAAGAAGGTCGTGATACAAACCATTACACAGGAATATTATGCGGCCAAGCCGGGCAATTACCTTATTCCGGAATTTGTCATTACCGTTAACAACCTCAATTTAAAGTCGGAGGAGACAATGGTTGTTTTTTCACAGTCAGCGAGCTCCGGTGAAGCGCTTTCTGCGGTTGTAAGCCCTCCATTTGAAACAGAAGTGGAAGATACGGGCGATGGGATCTTTCTTTCAGTACAAACCGATAAAAGAGCCATTTACATAAGAGAGGGCTTTGCACTGCGGATCTCGCTTTATATCGCCGAAAATGCGCCTGTTCAAATGGAATTTTACCGTTTCAATGAACAGCTGCAATCCATTTTGAAAAAATTGCGGCCTGCGAATTGCTGGGAAGAGAATGTCGGCATTGAGGAGATTGTGAAACGTAGGGTTACCATCAAAGGTCGTCGCTACACCGAGTATAACATGTATCAGGCGCGCCTATTTCCGATCACGACAGAAGACATCATTTTTCCTTCCATCGCATTGCAGATGCTGGTTATCGATAATAGCAAGGCAGTGAACGTCGAACGTAAGGTTGTAAAATCTTTCAGGTCAAATAAAGTGACAATTTCTGTGCGCCAGTTGCCGGACCATCCGCTTCGCGATCAGGTTGCTGTTGGGCAGTATGATTTAAAGGAAAACCTATCCAGCGAACTCGTTTATCCCGGTGAGAGTGTGCGTTACATATTTAAAGTCGAAGGGATTGGAAACATTGCTGCAATTCCAGCGCCGACGATCCAAACAAGCTCAACTTTCGACATTTATCCGCCGGAAGTCAGTCAGGTCATTAAAAGAAGTTATCAAAGCGTGATAGGAGAGAAAACTTTCGATTACTTTGTCGTTCCAAGAAAAGATGGCGAGTTTCCCTTGGGGAGATATTTTCAGTGGGTTTATTTCAATTCGGCAAAGGCCAAATATGATACATTGCGTTCGGCGAAAATGCTCTCCGTAAAGGGAGAGGATTATAAGCTCGCAAACTTATCATTAAGCGGCTCTTCGGGCTTGTATGATAACCTGGAAAGCCTCGATAGCAGTAAAGACTCGATAGATTATAAAAAGATTTTAAAAGACACCACCAACGGCATTGTCATTCTGCTGCTGATCGCAATGGTTTGGGTATTCAGAAAGTAAAAATTAATGGGAAGTACATACGGTAAGATATTCAAAATAGCCACATTTGGCGAGTCGCATGGTGCGGGAATCGGGGTTATCATAGAAGGGTGCCCCGCAGGCGTCAATTTTGACTCTGATTTCATTCAAAGCGAACTGGCCAGGCGTAAGCCAGGCCAGTCCAGAATTACAACGCAGCGCAAGGAAGCGGACGAATTCGAAGTGCTTTCAGGGGTTTTTGAGGGCAAAACAACCGGAACACCCATTGCATTGATCATCAGGAATGAAGATCAGCGCAGCAAGGATTATTCGCACATTGCTGCCCAGTTCCGCCCTTCTCATGCAGATTACACTTACCAGGTAAAATATGGCGTCCGCGATTACAGGGGCGGTGGAAGAAGCTCGGCAAGAGAAACAGCGGCAAGAGTCGCAGCCGGCGCGCTCGCGAAGCTGCTTTTAGCGGATTTGGGTGTGAACATTCAGTCCTACGTGTCACAAGTAGGGACATTGAAGCTGGAAAAATCTTATCAGGAACTCGATTTAACATTAACAGAAAGCAATGCAGTTCGCTGTCCCGATCCTGAAATGGCGCAGCAAATGTTCGATTACATTGATTCGGTCAGAAAGCAGGGAGATTCGGTGGGTGGCGTTGTGAATTGCGTCATCACAGGTGCTCCGGCAGGCTGGGGCGAGCCGGTATTTGACAAACTGCATGCAGAAATGGGCAAAGCCATGCTAAGCATCAATGCGGTGAAAGGATTCGAGTATGGCAGCGGTTTTGAAGGCGTAACGTTGCTGGGATCACAGCATAATGACGCATTTTATATTGATGACGCTGACAAAGTGCATACGCGCACAAACCATTCCGGTGGAGTGCAAGGTGGGATTTCCAATGGAGAAGATATTTATTTCCGCGTAGCATTCAAGCCGGTTGCAACTATTATGCAAGATCAGGAAAGCATTGACCAGCAAGGTGACGTTGCCATTGTACAGGGAAAAGGCCGTCACGACCCATGTGTGGTTCCGCGTGCTGTTCCGATCGTGGAGGCAATGGCAGCATTGGTTCTGGCTGATTTTTACCTTCGCAACAGGGCAAGCAAAGTTTAGATCTTATTGCGTTTGCGTCTTTGATTAAGACTTAGGACAAGCCAGATCGTTCCTACAAATTCAATAGCCAGTGCGGTGAGGATAATCGGATTACTAAGTTGTATTTGATCCGACCTGAGGAAAGAACCGACAGCTAGCAAAAGCATGCCGGTTAGCAGAATGAGCACAGCGTTTCTCAGGCTAAGTTTCACTGACTATATCGTTGGTGTAACATTAGAATTCCATCCAAGGGACATTCCTTATCTAATTTAGAAATTCTCTTACAACTTACAAACAAAAAAGGGCTCCTGAGAGCCCTTTTTTACTGCATTTTATCTTAAATAACCTGCGTCTTACCAGGAACCGCAACCGGATAAAGTCCGTCTGGACCCGGAAGGATTTTTGGAGAAGCATCCCAGGCCAATTTGTCCGGGAACAGATTGATATCCGAATTGAAAGCCTCATCCCACTTGATCATCTTACCTGAATAAGTGGCCATACGACCCATAATGGCTGTCATTGTGCTTTTTGCGCCGTTTTCAGCGTCAGCAAATTTATATTCACCTTTGGCGATAGCAGCAAACAACTCGTCATGTTCAACCTGATATGGGTTTTTATCGCCTTTATCGTCGTGTTGATAGATTACGCCGCCTTTGTAGTCCTTCAATATGGTTTTCTTGCCATCAAAGCTATCGATGCGTCCTTTTGTTCCTACAAAAGCCTCATCCACTTTATTCCACGTGCCTTCAAATTGACGGCATTGACTGGAAATAATGGTTCCGTCAGCGTAAACCAAATCCAATGTATGGTGATCGAAAATCTCTCCATAAGCCTTACCAGTACGGACTGTGCGACCGCCGGTTCCCTGAATTGAAACAGGATAACCTTTTTTCACCCAGTTAGCCACGTCAATGTTGTGTACGTGCTGCTCCGAAATGTGGTCACCGCAAAGCCAGTTGAAATAATACCAGTTTCTCATTTGGTATTCCATTTCAGTCTGGTTTGGCTGGCGTTCTTTCATCCAGGGGCTGCTTCCAACCCAGTAAACTTGTCCGCCTACGATATCGCCGATTGCACCATCATGGATTCTCTTGATAGCAGCCAGATAGTTTGCCTGATAATGGCGTTGCAGACCAACCACAACATTCAATTTCTTTTTCTTAGCCTCTTCGGCAATTTCAAGCACTTTGCGAATTCCCGGCGCATCCGTAGCAACCGGTTTTTCCATGAAGATATGCTTGTCGTTTTTTACAGCTTCTTCAAAATGCGAAGGGCGGAAGCCAGGAGGCGTTGCCAGAATAACAACATCCACATCCTTCAAAGCAATGGCCTTTTTGAAAGCGTCAAATCCTACGAATTTGCGGTCATCAGGCACATCCACCTTCGTTTTAATATCAACCACCGTTCCTGCCGCATTTTTGTATTTTTTGGCAGTCAGGTTTTTGTATGATTCATCCAGACGGTCTTTAAAAGCATCCGCCATCGCAACGATCTGCACATTCTGGGTCGTGCTTAATGCCTGCGCAGCTGCACCCGTTCCTCTTCCGCCACAACCGATAAGAGCGACTTTAATCGTCTCACCCACCGCACTGTTAAAACCATATCCGCGAACCGGATTCAGCATTGCACCGCCGGCAAACAAGCCCGATGCTTTTAGAAAATCACGTCTATTTTGTTCCATTATTATGTTAAGAGTTTAAATATGATCTCAATAATCTTCAATCAATTTTGGACTGTAATAAGCATTAATCTCTTCCTGAGAAGGTTGTTTAAGCGGCCTAACCACGCGGAAACCCACAAATGATGCACTTGTCATCCACCATTCACTTTTAGGAAGCTGTGGATCCAGGATCTTCCATTCTGCTTTTGACGCTGTACGTGCTGCGCTGCGCAGGTCGGCAGGCTCGTCATCCCAGGAACCGCCACGAACGGCTGTTGGATAAAGCTCCGTAACCGGCGCGTATTTTTCTCCCGCAGGTTGTTTGGCATAATAATCCGGAATGTATTGATCCAATGTCCATTCCATTACATTTCCGTGCATATCATGTAATCCGAATGCATTTGGCTTCTTTAAACCAATCTTCTTATAAGCTGCGTCGCTGTTCTTGCGGTGCCAGGCATATTCATCGATTTTCGACTCGTCAGGTCCAAATGAGTAAGCTGTTTTTGAACCTGCGCGGCATGCGTATTCCCACTCAGCCTCAGTTGGTAACCGGTAAAAAATGCCGGTTTTTTCGTAAAGCCATTTGCAAAAATGAATGGCTGCATATTGTGTCATGTTAATCGCGGGATAACCGGATCTCCCCATACCAAACGACATATCTACATAAGGTGGGCTGGGGCGGGTGCTCGCGTCGGTCTTTTGGACACTTTTATCAGGATCCGGGTGGCGGGCAGCCATTTCCTTTTCCATATTTTTGAACGCATAGAGATCATAAATATCCCAGTTCACTTCTGTTTTGCCCATCCAGAAGGGCTCGATTTTTACTTTGTGCTGAGGGCCTTCGTCAGGTCTGCGACCTTTTTCGGAATCAGGGCTTCCCATTAAAAACTCGCCGCCAGGAATCGCGACCATATCGTAGACTTGCGGGCTACCTCCTATTTTTTGAGTGTAATTCTTAAAATTTGCGTCTTGTGCTACTGCGTTAAAACAAAGGAAAACGGTTGAGAATAGGAATAAAAATTGCTTGGACATGATTTAAAATGTGTTCTATGGAACCATATAACTAAATATAAAGGGCAATATTATGCTATTTACCCTTTCAAAACGAATTTTTTCGTTGTTGTTTGAGATCTGTCCTACCTTTGTAGGAATTGAATTTTACTTTGGATCATGAATTACCTTTCAGCAGAAAATATAGCAAAGTCATTTGGCGATCAATGGCTTTTTAAAAACATCAATTTTGGAATCAGCAGGGGCGATAAGGTTGCGCTCATCGGAACGAATGGAACGGGCAAGACCACTTTTCTGAACATTCTGACGGGTAAAATCCCGGCAGATGAAGGAGAAGTGAGCATTCGTAAAGACATTCGGGTGGGTTACCTGGATCAAAGCCCGGCTTTCGATGAAAGCCTGACAGTCCTGGACGTGATTTTTTCTTCCAATAACCCGGTCGCACAGGTTGTTAAGCGCTACGAGCACGCCATTGAAACGGATAATCACGACGAGCTTTCGGAGGTGATGGAGGATATGGATAAATACAATGCATGGGATTTTGAATATAGAACCAAAGAAATCCTGGGTCGCCTGGGCATTCATCACACCGAAAATCTTTTTGGAACATTATCCGGCGGTCAGCGCAAGCGGGTTGCTATGGCGAAGGTTTTGCTGGAAGATCCTGATTTGCTCATCCTGGATGAGCCTACCAACCATTTGGACCTGGACACGGTTGAATGGCTTGAAAATTACCTCAACACATCCAATACAACGCTTCTGGTCGTAACCCACGATCGATATTTCCTCGACACAGTTTGCAATCAAATGCTCGAACTGGACCACGGCTCGGCTTATCCATATAAAGGAAATTACACTTATTTCCTTGAAAAAAAGGCAGAACGGGAAGAAATGGAAGCTGCCGGAATTGACAAGGCGCGTAACTTAATGCGGAAAGAGCTGGATTGGATACGCCGTCAACCCAAAGCACGCGGAACGAAGGCAAAATATCGCGTCGATGCATTTGAAGAGCTGAAAGAAAAGGCCAGTCAAAAGAAGTTTGATACCCAAATGGAGCTGAATGTCCGCACTTCGAGGCTGGGCAGCAAGATCATTGAGCTGGAAAATGTCAGCAAAGGTTTTGGTGAAAGACAGTTGATCAAAAACTTCGAATACACATTCCGAAAAGGCGACCGCATTGGAATCGTAGGCCAGAACGGGATGGGCAAGTCGACGCTCCTGAATATGATTACGGGTGAGCTAATGCCGGATAAAGGTCAGATCGTGAAAGGCGAGACGGTTCAGTTTGGTTATTATAAGCAGTCGGACCTGGTATTTAATGAAAACCAACGGGTGATCGACATTGTGAAAGATGTTGCGGAGGTTGTGCAGCTGGGAACTGGTGAGACGGTTACAGTTGGACATTTATTGCAGGCCTTCCTGTTTTCGCCTTCCAAACAATATGATTTTATTTCCAAACTAAGCGGCGGGGAGAAACGAAGGTTGCAGTTGCTTCTGATATTGATCAAACAACCCAACTTCCTGATCCTCGATGAGCCAACGAATGATCTGGACATTGCGAGTTTGAATGTTTTGGAAGAGTTCTTATTGAATTTCCCTGGCTGTCTGGTGATCGTTTCCCACGATAGATATTTCCTTGACAGGCTCGTTCAGCACATTTTTGTATTTGAAGGAGAAGGTAAGATCAGCGATTTTCCAGGAAATTATACAGAACTCCGTGAGTATCAGGATGAACAGGAAGCAGAGAAAAAAACTTCCGGAAGCAATGCTAATGCAGGAAAAAGCAATACGACCCATGTCATTCAGCCGATAAAAGAAACGGTAACTCCCGCTGTGGCAGCTCCCGTTGCGGCAACAGCGCCGAAGCGTAAGTTAAGCTATAAAGAGCAGAAGGAAATGGAGCAATTGGAATCGGACATTGCCAAAATGGAAGAGCAGAAGGGTGTTTTAGTTAAAAAACTGAATGATGGCGGTTCACACGCAGAGCTTGCTCAATGGTCGAAGCAGATTGAGGAATTGACCGAAAGTCAGGCGGATAAGGAAATGCGCTGGCTTGAACTATCCGAAAATGCTTAAATTTGGCAGCATTGTGATCCTCTGTTCCGATTAGCCCGTTTAAATCAGCATTATGAATTCAATTGCCGAGTTTTTCCAATATATCCTTAATTCCGAAGAATTGATCCGCACAGGCGGCCTGCTGGTGATTACGTTTATCGTTTTTGCTGAAAACGGGCTGTTCTTTGCTTTTTTCTTGCCAGGTGATTACCTGGTGTTCCTCGCAGGTGTTTTCTGCGGAACGGGTATACTAAAGGTTCCCATCGGCATATTGCTGTTGTGTTTGTTCGCAGCTGCCGTTTTGGGCTCTTTGGTAGGATATATTTTTGGGAAATATTTCGGTGATATGTTCGAAAACAGGCCGGATTCTTTCTTTTTTAAGAAAAAGCACATTGAAACTACGCGAAAATATTTCGACAAATACGGCAGCAGGACATTGATTATCAGCCGTTTTCTTCCAATCGTGCGCACATTTGCGCCTATATTGGCGGGTTTGGTAAAAATGCCGTTTGTTTCATTTTTAATCAACAATGTTGCCGGCGGTGCAATCTGGATCGGGCTTTTAACAGGAGGCGGCTTCCTGTTTGGAGAGCGCTTTCCCTGGATCGTAGATTATGTGCAATACATCATACTTTTCTTCCTTGCCATCACCACATTCACTGTGATTAAGGGATATCTGAACGCAAAAAAGGAAATGGGCTAATGCTCATTTTCCTTCCTCTTCCCGAAACCAGCCCGAATAAGTAATGTAATTGTTGGCCGTCCGGTCAATGGCGGCATTCAGCTCGGTTGACACATCTTTGAGATATTTTGCAGGATTGCCCGCGTAAATTGTCCCAGGTGGGACTTTTGTTCCCTGTGTGATAATGGCACCTGCGGCCACAATCGACCCTGTTCCGATTACCGCCCCGTCCATCACAATGGCGCCCATGCCAATCAGCACGTGATCTTCGATCGTACATCCGTGAACAATTGCGTTGTGCGCCACGGACACATAACTGCCAATTTTTGTCGCAAATCGTTGGTAAGTGCAGTGAATTACAGCACCATCCTGGATATTGGAATAATCGCCGATGCGAATGCTGTTCACATCTCCCCGAACCACAGCATTGAACCAAACCGTACAATGGCTGCCCATGACCACATCACCAACAACGGTTGCGTTTTCGGCAAGCCAGCAATCTTCCCCAAATGTGGGATTGAAGCCTCGCACAGATTTTATATACGGCATATCTTTCTTTTTTCGATTTGATCTAAAATAGTTAAACGATTAATTCCTTTTGTTGTATGCCACAAAATTGTTGCTAAAAATTAAATATATTACGTTTTTGATCATTAAAGCCATAACTCACTATGCCATCAGCCCTGAAAATTTCAAAAGGAAGTCTGTTAATTGCCAAACCGTTCTTGGGAGATCCCAATTTTGAAAGAGGTGTTATTTTGATGTGCGAACACAATGAACAAGGCAGCTTCGGCTTTGTCCTGAACCAGATTACCGATCTTTTTCTGGGCGATGTGCTGGACGAAACCATTTATCAGGACATTGCCTTGCATTTAGGTGGTCCGGTTGAAAAAAATACCCTGCATTTCATCCACAGGCGGCCCGACCTGATTGCCGGTGGGACTGAAATTATGCCGAATGTGTTTTGGGGAGGCGATTTTGATAGTATAAAAATGCTTCTGAACCTCAACACATTTCATGCTGACGATATCCGCTTTTTTATAGGTTATTCGGGATGGAGCGGCGGCCAGCTGGATGAAGAATTGAAGCAGGATTCGTGGATTGTTTCAAGCACAAATTCTGAATTCCTTTTCACAACACCACCTGAAAACTTCTGGCGTGAGATCCTGCGCAATATGGGCGGCGAATATCGTTCCATAGCACATTATCCCATCGACCCGCGCCTGAACTAGCCGTAATCTGTTTAGTTAGGCCGGTCAAGACCGTGGACGGATTCGTAATCCGACTTGATCCTGCTCACTTCCCTGGCGAGAAATTTCTGTAATTGTTGGTTGAAAGCAGCTTTATCTTCCTCAGAAAGAGATGCATACATGTCTTTTAATTCCTGATTGATCTGCGCACGCTCTTCGTCAGAGCCAGCATTCATGGAACGGATGTGAAAGCGCTTAAAATCAAATTCCGGCATATTGTCTTTCGTTTAGTAGTTTCAAAATTACTAAATGCTGCCGAACGAGAAAATTCTGCGCGGTGTTAACGTGCAATATGATCATTATCACCCCCCAATGAACAGGACATTCGTTTTTATATTTTTAACATTCATACTTTTTGCGATTGATTGGTATGTGTGGCAGGGATTACGTTTTGCGATCCGGAATTTAATGCCACAGACACAACGCTGGATCGGCGGAGCCTACTGGGTTTTTACCGCACTGACATTAGGAGCTTACATTATGATGCAGCTTCTTCCGCCTGATTACCTCAAAAGCACCACGCGCACATTCATTGTCGCCTTCATAGCGATTCCTTATTTGTCCAAACTACTGGCTGTTTTCCTGTTGTTCCTGGACGACATTCGCCGTTTTTTACAATGGATAGCGAGCTTTTTCTTTCCATCCGCGGCGCCAGTTTCACCTGTTTCGGGAGAGCAGACCATTCCGCGTTCGCAATTCCTGGCCACGACGGCCATGGTGGCAGGGGCCGGGCTTATGGGCACATTTGCGTACGGCATAATCTCAGGCGCGCACGATTACCGCATTCGCCGCGTGCGCATTCCACTTAAAAATCTGCCCAAAGCATTTGACGGGATTAAAATCGCACAATTGTCTGACATTCACTCAGGAAGCTTTTTTAATAAAACGGCCGTGAAAGGAGGCGTCGAAATGTTGATGAAGGAAAAACCGGATATTGCATTTTTCACGGGCGACCTCGTGAATGACCGCGCGCTGGAAGTGCGTGACTATATTGATATTTTTAATAAAGTAAAAGCACCGCTGGGTGTACATTCAATCCTGGGAAATCACGACTATGGTGACTATTTCCAATGGCCGAGTGTGGAAGCCAAAACGAATAATCTGGCAGATCTGAGAAAAGCGCATCAGTTATTAGGCTGGAATTTAATGTTGGATGAAAACCGCGCGATCCGTGTTGATGGCGAAGAAATTGGCCTAATAGGGATTCAAAATTGGGGCGCAGGTAATTTTGCCAAATATGGAAACCTTGAAAAGGCATATCAGCATACGGATGATTTTCCTGTCAAAATTCTGCTTTCACACGATCCAAGTCATTGGCAAGCCCAGGTTTTACCTAAGTACAAAGACATTGACCTTGCATTGGCCGGGCATACGCACGGCATGCAGTTTGGTGTGGAAATCGGTGGATTGAAGTGGAGCCCTGTGCAATACAGATACAAACAATGGGCCGGGTTATACACCGAAAACGACCAGCATTTGTATGTTAATCGCGGTTTTGGCTATCTAGGCTATCCGGGGCGTGTGGGTATTTTGCCCGAAATCGCTATCATTGAGTTGGTTAGAGCGTAAGATTTAGGGAACTTGTAATTGGGTTTGATCGGTTATACAGGATAACAGCCTAAATGCGTTGAGTATATAAGGTTCTGTAATCCTAAAAAATGAATATGATGACAAAATTTGCTTCCTTATTTCTCGTACTCGCATTGATTTGCGGAATATCCGGTGTTAACACGGTTAATGCCAAACCAGCGAACGCGAAGACTGAGCTTTTAGTCAAAAAGAAAAAGTATAAGGGTTACAAAAAGCCGAAATCCAAGAAATTCCTCGGAATATTCAAGCGGAAAACGGATTGCGGTTGTCCCAACAAATGACATTCGAATTGCTTTAAAATTTGCATATATTCAAGAGTAAGCATAGCCATCATTCTCTAAAAGATTCGATTGGATTTGCTTACTTTTGTATTTTAAAAACCACTTAATATTGACGTCGTCAGCCCAAGTTGAATGAAAATTAATCTTCGGAACCAGGATAAATTTGAAAACCGTCACCACGGTAAAGATGCGCAGGAATTGCAGGAAATGCTGAGCACGATCGGAGCCGCATCACTGGATGAATTGATTGACCAGACGCTTCCCCCGGCCATCAGACTGCAAAAGCCATTGAACCTGCCAAGACCGAAAACCGAGCAGGAATTTTTGCAGGGAATCCGGAAAATTGCCAGCAAAAATGCTGTGCTTAAATCATATATAGGAACAGGTTATTACGACACCATCACACCTAATGTAATTCTCCGGAACATTCTTGAAAATCCAGCCTGGTACACGGCTTATACGCCTTACCAAGCCGAGATTGCGCAGGGCAGATTGGAAATGTTGCTTAATTTCCAAACCGTTATTACGGATTTGACAGGCATGGAGATCGCTAACGCTTCATTGCTGGATGAAGCCACTGCTGCTGCGGAGGCAATGACCATGCTGCACAGCCTGCGTCCTGCTTCAAGAAAAAAAGCGAACACATTCTTCGTTTCAGAACTTTGTCATCCACAAACGATCGACCTCGTTCACACAAGGGCGAAGCCAATCGGCATTGACATTATAGTAGGAAACCACGCGACCGTGGATCTTACAGGTGAAAACCTTTACGGAGTGCTGGTTCAATATCCTGCCACCAATGGGGAAGTTATTGACTATACAGATTTCATTGCTTCTGCACACGAACAAGGCCTTTCAGTTGCCGTTGCGGCTGATCTGCTGGCATTGACATTGCTAAAATCGCCAGGTGAAATGGGCGCGGATGTGGTTGTTGGTACTTCGCAGCGATTTGGCGTTCCTATGGGTTATGGCGGCCCGCATGCTGCTTATTTTGCAACAAAAGATTCATTTAAAAGACATATACCGGGCCGGATTATCGGTGTTTCTGTGGATACGGAAGGCAATCGCGCATTGCGCATGGCCTTGCAGACGCGGGAGCAGCATATCCGTCGTGAAAAAGCAACTTCCAACATTTGCACTGCGCAAGTGCTTCTGGCGGTTATCGCGGGTGCATACTCCGTTTACCACGGACCGGAAGGCATTAAGAACATTGCCGCCCGCGTTCACGGACTTACCAAGCTTTTTGTTGACACTATCAAACAATTCCATTATGAGGTCGTAACGGAACATTACTTTGATACTGTCACGGTTAAGACTGGTTTAACCAGGAAGCTGAGAGAAACAGCCGTAAAATGGGGCATTAACCTGAAATATAATGGTGAAGAAAGTGTCTCGGTGTCATTTGATGAAGCAAAGACCTTTGATGATGTCATTTCACTTTTGAATGTATTTGCAGAAGTGTCTGGCTTTCAGGGTGAAATGGTGATTGATGAAGAGTTGGAACTGGATCTGCCAGCAAATCTGGCCCGCACATCTGAATATTTGACACATCCTGTTTTCAACACGCACCATACGGAGCACGAAATGCTGCGTTACTTGAAATCACTTGAAAATAAAGATTTATCGTTGGTTCATTCGATGATCTCACTGGGCAGCTGCACAATGAAACTAAATGCAACCGCTGAAATGATCCCATTAACCTGGCCGGAATTTGGTGCAATTCACCCGTTCGCTCCGACAAATCAGGTTGGTGGTTACGCGCAGCTGGTAAGCGAGCTCAACATCTGGCTTTGTGAGATCACGGGATTTGCTGCGATGTCGTTTCAGCCAAATTCTGGCGCACAAGGTGAATATGCGGGGCTTATGGCGATTCGTGCTTATCACGAAAGCCGCGGTGATGTACACAGAAATGTTGCATTGATCCCTTCTTCGGCACACGGAACCAACCCTGCATCGGCTGTCATGGCGGGAATGAAAGTGGTGGTTACCAAATGTGATGAAAGAGGAAACATTGATGTGGCCGATTTGAGAGCCAGAGCCGAGCAATATAAAGATGAATTGTCTTGCTTGATGGTCACCTATCCTTCAACGCATGGTGTGTACGAGGAAAGCATTATTGAAATCTGCGAAATGATCCATTCATTTGGCGGACAGGTTTATATGGATGGTGCCAATATGAATGCGCAAGTTGGACTTACAAGTCCGGCAACCATTGGTGCGGACGTTTGCCATTTGAATCTGCATAAAACATTCTGCATTCCGCACGGAGGCGGCGGACCTGGCGTTGGCCCGATCGGTGTGGCGGAACATTTGATGCCTTTCCTTCCTGGTCATGTTAATTTCAGCACGCAGCCAGAACATTTGCCAGCCGGTGAAGCAGGAGCCGTTTCTGCCGCGCCTTACGGAAGTGCAAGTATCCTCACGATTTCCTACGCATACATTGCCATGATGGGAGAGGCAGGGCTTACAAATGCAACCAAATACGCCATTCTGAATGCCAATTATATCAAAGAGCGCCTGAGCGGACATTACGATGTGCTTTACACCGGCACAAACGGACGTTGCGCGCACGAAATGATCCTGGATTGCCGATCATTTAAAGCATTTGGTGTGGAAGCAGAGGATCTTGCAAAACGTTTGATGGATTACGGATTCCACGCGCCCACATTGTCATTCCCTGTTGCAGGCACATTGATGATCGAACCAACGGAATCAGAGTCGAAAGCGGAACTGGATCGTTTTTGCGATACGATGATCGCGATTAGGAATGAAATTCGTGAGATTCAGGATGGCACAGCAGACCGCACGGACAATGTGCTTAAAAATGCACCGCATACATCCAGAATATTGTTAAGCGAAAATTGGAACAGATCTTACAGCCGCGAAAAAGCTGCATTCCCATTGCCTCATTTACGTTTCAACAAGTTCTGGCCAAGTGTAAGCCGCGTCGACAGCGCTTACGGTGACAGAAACCTGATCTGCTCATGCATTCCGGTTGAAGCTTATTCAGAAGTAGAAGCGAGCTAAGAAGCGATTAATACAAAAGAAAAAGGGAAATGCTCGGTTGAGTATTTCCCTTTTTTATATGCTAAGATGTTAGCAGAAGATCTTAAAAATGTCTTTCCCCGATTTCTCTTTTTCCCAACATCACTGCACCCACCATTGCTACCAAAAGGAGAATCGAAACCAACTCAAAAGGAAGCAGATAATCGCGGAAAAGCAAATGTCCCAGGTTTTCGATCATCCCGATTTGTGAATCAAATTGCTGAGGATCAAATCCCGGAATAACGCTTTTGCGATAAGCGCCGAAAAGGATCACAAATACAGTTCCGCCGACAATCGTGGCCGCAATCTTGGTGAGATTGGTTTTAGATTCGTCATTATCCTGCTTCATATTCAAGAACATGATCACAAACAGGAACAGAACCATAATGGCACCCGCGTAAACAATAATGTTAACGGCGGCCAGAAACTGCGCATTGAGCAGAATATAATGTCCCGAAAGCGTAAAGAATGTCAGGATCAGATACAGGACGCTGTGGATCGGGTTGCGCGAAACAACCACCATTACTGCGCTGAGGACAGTCAGGAATGATAAAAAATAGAAAAACGAAATAGCTGAATTCATAAAATTAGATAGCTGATATGCTCAATGAATGTGTTCAGGGAATGGCTCTCGGAACAACATTGGTAACTTCGCCGCTGGCTCTCTTCAAGTCCAATGCGCGCGCTTCTTCCTTAGTCCAGGCTTCTCGGGTGTATCGGTTGGTCATATCTTCTACCAAAAGATCTTTTCCCCAAATCACCTGATCGCGTTCCGCAAATACGGGAACGAATTCGTCGTGGCGCAAATAAACAGCTTGTTTCGGGCAAGCTTCTTCACAAAGGCCACAGAATATGCAACGAAGCATGTTCACTTCGTAAACTGCCGCATATTTTTCTTCGCGATAGAGATTTTCTTCGCCTCTTTCCCGCTCAGCAGCAACGATCTGAATCGCCTCCGCAGGACAAGCAACGGCGCACAAACCGCATGCAGTGCAGCGTTCGCGACCGTCTTCATCCCTTTTCAGAATATGCCTGCCGCGAAAAACAGGTCCAAGATAACGCTTGACCTCAGGATATTGAATGGTTACTTTTTTTGCAAAAAAGTGCTTTATGGTGATCGCTAACCCAGTTGCAATAGCAGGCAAGTAGGCGCGCTCCATGAACGTCATTTCCTTATTGCTTACTTGCTTAGAGCGATTTGTCAGTTGCATGGCAATGTGTTTTTATTAATTCAACCACGCGGTGATCATCGGCTTCAAGAAAAGCACGGCGGCACCGGTGATAATAATATTAAAGATAGCAAGCGGGATCAGTTTTTTCCAGCCCAGGTTCATCAGCTGATCATAACGGAACCGTGGAATAGTCCAGCGCACCCACATATAGAAGAAAATGAAGAACAATGCTTTGCCAAAAAATACTGCCGTTCCGATCAATGTGGCTGCATTATGTCCCGTTTCGGTTCCAAATGCCTGTGTAAGCTGCGTATAAACCCAATCCATTCCAGGATAGTTGTATCCGCCAAAATATAAAACAGAGATAATAGCAGAAGAAATGAACATGTTGATATACTCAGCAAACAAATAGAAGCCCAATTTCATACTTCCGTATTCTGTATGATAACCACCTACAAGTTCAGTTTCACATTCAGGAAGGTCAAAAGGCACACGGTTACATTCTGCGAATGAGCAGGTTATGAAAATGATGAAGCCTAAGGGTTGGTAGAAAATATTCCAGTTTCCGCCATGCTGCTGTGCCACGATTTCACCTAATGAAAGCGAGCTGCTCATCATTAAAATTGCAATCAGCGAAAGGCCCATCGCAACTTCATAACTAATGTTCTGCGAAGCCGCACGGATGGCACCCAGCAGCGAAAACTTGTTATTGGAAGCCCAGCCGCCGACCATAATGCCATAAACACCTAATGCGACAACGCCGAAAACATAAAGGATTCCAATGTTGGACTCCACACCTTGTAAAGCAACTTCATGACCATTGATACGGAAAGTGCTTCCGAAAGGAATTACCGCGCTGGCGAGCAAAGCCGTAAGCATCGCCAAGCTGGGTCCTGCTATGAAAAGCCATTTGTTAGCCAAAGCCGGAATAAAATCTTCTTTGAAAAACATTTTACCCGCATCCGCAAGCGGCTGCAACAACCCACCCGGTCCCGCACGGTTTGGGCCCATCCTATCCTGGATAAATCCCGCAACTTTGCGCTCACCCCAGGTTGAATACATGGCAATGACCAGCGTAAGGACAAAAACAACGAATATTGTTGCGGTTTTAATGAGAAACTCCGTTAAATCCATTTTTTGTAAACAAGGTTAAAGACCGGCTCTGATGCCGATGACTAGTTATTTTTAGCTAACAATGAGCGGTGATTTGCTTTGTCGTTATTTTCGATGCTTTGATGACGAATGGTGTCTTCATCGGTTACAAAAGGACGTGTGTCGTCGATGCGCTTGTATTGCGTTTCTGCCATTTTTATTGCGAAATCAGGTTTTTTAACCAGATCAGCGCGGTATTTGTTTGCAGAAATTACAGAGCTGCGTTTCACTTTGGTAGGGCCTTCGAGCACCCAGTCGCTCGTTTTTTTCTTTTCAAAACGGCAGGTGTTGCAAATGAAGTCATTCACTTCTCCCCAGGTATTCTTGCGCGCGGTAACCCTGATCACTTCGTCGCCTCTGTACCAAAGTGTGGTTTTGCCACAGCATTTATCGCAGTCGCGGTGTGCGTCTTCTGGTTTGGTGAACCAAACGCGGTTTTTGAAACGGAATGTTTTGTCAGTAAGCGCTCCCACAGGACAAACGTCGATCACATTTCCGGAGAAATCGTTATCGATCGCTTTTTCAATGTAAGTGCTTATCTCAGAAGCATCTCCACGGTTCATTACGCCATGCAGACGCTTGTCCGTAATCTGGTCGGCTGTATAAACGCAACGATAACAAAGGATGCAGCGCGTCATGTGCAGTTGCACGTAAGGACCAATGTCGATTTTATCAAAAGTCCTTCTGTCTTCCTCATAACGCGTGTTTACCGAACCATGCTCAAATGCAAAATCCTGCAAATGACATTCTCCGGCCTGGTCGCAAATAGGGCAGTCGAGCGGGTGATTAATTAGCAGGAATTCCACAATACTTTTGCGCGTTTCCAGCACGGCCGGATTAGTTGTGTTTTCAACCACCATTCCTTCCTGAACTTGTGTAATGCAGGATGGAACAAGCTTTGGCATTGGCCTTGGATCTTTCGCAGAACCTTGTGCAACACGAACCAGACAAGCTCTGCATTTTCCACCCGAAGTAGGCAGCGGTTTGTAGTAACACATGGCCGGAGGCACAAGTGCAGCCTGACTAGCGTCCGCTTCCGCGATTTTTCGCGCAGCCTGCATAATCGTTGTTCCCGGTTCTACTTCGACTTCAATGCCGTCAAATGTAATTTTTACTAACTGAGGTTTGGTCTCTTCCATGCCAAAAATTTATATCTTATGCTATTTGTCGGCCTCGTAAATGTCGTACGGGCCCACGGTTGAGCTATATTTTAAAGTGTTCGTAAAATCAACATTGAGAATGTTGGTAGGAACAATCCCTTTTAATGAAATTACATATTTAATATCCTTTCTCCTAACCATGCTTTCAAATTTATCAAACCGGAAGGTGCCGTTTAAATTGGCCAGATAAACAAGGTCAGCAAAAGGAATTAATGCATTGTTGACCAGAAAATGATTCAGAAAATAGCCTTCCAGATTATTGCCGCCGCAAATATAAACCCACTCCCGCGGTTTCAGGTTTTTCTCATGGTATAAATATTCCGATACATTCCGTTCATCAATGTAATTGCGCTCAAAGTTGGAATGGATAGCCGATTTGTATTTCATAAAAACAAAAAGCGTGCAGTGCAAAAATGCGAATAGCATGTAAAACGAAGCGGCAATCCTGAAAAAACCTTGATTAAACCGATAAGCGTTTGCAGAATGCGTGATGAAAAGTGTAATCTGTATTACCGCCAGAATCAGATAATCCTGATAGTAACCCACGCCAGCGCCAATTTTGAATGCTGTTGAAGTTGAAAAGATGAAAGTTAAAAAGCAGCAAAGCGTCAGGAACAGAAGAAAATTGGAATATCTGTGGTAAATAATGTAGCCGCTCACAATCATATTGGCGATAATCAATGGTGCAAATTGCAGAAGCCAGTGTTGCAGCGTCCAGTCATAAAACCACTCCCAACTCGCCGAATTGGCCACACCTCCGATAATGTTGGTAAAAAACAGGTCGATGGTGTTAATGGGTAGAATGGCCAGATAAAGACCCATAACGACCATGCCGAATGCCGTCAGGCTTAACAGCATTTTCCATTCTCTGTTTAATATCCAATAAACGCCTGCGGAAATGGCCAGAATCGCACCGCTCTGCTTTACAAAAAAGGCTGTAACCGCAATGAAAATTGCCGGGTAAAACCAAAATTGGTTACCATCTTCCTTTAATGCATTATAGCAGGAGAATATAAAGAGTGTTGTTAGTAATATCAGCAAACTATCCGGGCGCGAAGTGGTTAAAAACCAAAAGCTCAGCACATGGAAGATATAAAGACTGGCAATGATCGCAATGAATGGTTTCTTAGTCAGCCGATTCAAAAACACCCCTAATAAGCCCACCGTAGCCAATACAAACAGATTGGACCATAATCGGCTGGCAAGATAAATCTTGTGGACTTCCAGGGCTGACCATCCTACTATTTTGCAGAATGTAGCGACGATAGTAGAGTAAATCGGCGCATATTGCGATAACCTGAAAGGAGCATCTTCCGGATCCAGATAAATGGGATTGCCTGATACGAGAAGCTGAATAGGGACGATTGAACTGCCCTCACTCCCTGAAATATCGGGATGATAGCTGATGGATGCCTGGAATTTAATGATTAATAGAATCAATGCGCTGATGAGTCCGAAGATCAAAGCGATCATAAAGGATTTATCCCGGACCCAAATCAGCGATTTATTGATTTCCATTATACTAATGCCATTTCGCCCTGATAAACTGCGCCGGGCTGCGATGCTTCGTGTGGATGCGTAATGTGCCACATGAATTCATCCCTGAAATGCCGGATCGCGCTGGCAACAGGCCAGGCAGCAGCGTCTCCCAATGGACAAATGGTGTTACCTTCTATTTTTTTGGATATATCAACCAGCAGATCAATGTCGTGCATGCTTCCGTGGCCGTGTTCAATGCGGTGAAGCACTTTTTCCATCCAGCCGGTTCCTTCACGGCAAGGGCTGCATTGTCCGCAAGATTCGTGGTGATAAAAACGGGAGAAGTTCCAGGTGTTACGAACGATACAAGCTGTTTCATCAAAAACAATGAAACCGCCTGAACCCAACATGGTTCCTGTCGCAAATCCGCCATCCGACAACGATTCATAGCTCATCAAGCGATCTTCGCCATTGGCCGTTTTCATGATTAAGTGAGCCGGTAAAATGGGGACAGAAGAACCTCCGGCAACAAGTGCTTTCAAATGATGACCTTTTCTAACGCCACCGCAATATTCATCGGAATTCAAAAATTCTTCAACACTTACACCTAATTCGATTTCATAAACACCAGGTTTATTAATATGCCCGGATGCAGAAATCAGCTTCGTTCCTGTGCTGCGGCCAACGCCGATGGCAGCATAAGCATCTCCACCATTGTTAATGATCCACGGCATGTTAGAGATAGACTCCACATTATTCACAACAGTCGGGCTTTGATATAGGCCTTTTACCGCTGGGAATGGCGGCTTATTTCTCGGATTTCCTCTTTTTCCCTCCAATGATTCCAGTAAGGCAGTTTCTTCGCCGCAAATGTAAGCGCCGCCACCCGGCTGAACGACCAGTTCAAGATCGTAACCGGTTCCTAATATATTTTTACCAAGAAATCCTTTCGCTTTGGCTTCTTCAATGGCTTTTTCCAGAATGCGGATCACATACATCAGCTCGCCACGCACGTATATGAACGATTTGTGCGCTCCAAGTGCATAACTGGAAATGATCATCCCCTCTATTAGCAAATGCGGAATGCATTTCATCAAATGGTGATCCTTGAACGTTCCTGGCTCGGATTCATCTGCATTACACACCAAATATCGGGGAACACCTTCCGGCTTCGCCAAAAAGCCCCATTTCATACCCATTGGAAAACCCGCACCACCACGTCCACGCACACCGGATTTCTTTGCTTCTTCCACAACTTCTTCGGAAGTCATGGTTTTTATTGCTTTTTCAACGGCCGTATATCCTCCCTTTTGACGATAAACGTCGAAAGTTTCGATGCCCGGTGTATTAATATGTTCCGTTAAGATTTTTATAGCCATTTGAGGATCAATTTCTGCTTACGCTATTTACTCAACTCTTCAATGATTTCATCCACTTTCTCATTCGTCAGATTCATATAATATTTCTCACGAATCTGAAAAACAGGCCCCCAGCCACATGCTGCTAAACATTCCACTTCTTTCAATGTGAAAAGTCCGTCCGCAGTAGTTTGGCCGGCTTCAATGCCCAGTTTTTGTTTCAAATGTCCGTAAACGTCTTCTCCGCCCATCAGGCAGCAAGGACCTGTACGGCAATATTCAATGACATGCTTTCCGACAGGATCCAGGTGATACATGGTGTAGAAAGTCGCAACTTCATAAACCTCAACCGGTTCAAGACTCAATAAGCTGGCCACGTGGTCCATTACTTCGCTGCTTAACCAGCCCCATTGTTCCTGGGCTACGTGCAAAACAGGTAAAAGAGCCGATTTTTGACGGCCCTCGGGATAACGTGCAATGATCTCTCTTACTTTTTCCTGTCTTTCCGGTGTAAATGCAACCGGATTTAATGATTCAGTCATTTCTTGAATATTTTTTAGGCGTCCAGCTCACCCGCAATTACGTTCAGGCTACTCATGGTCAGGATGGCGTCAGAAAGCGTGCTTCCTTTACACATTTCAGGATAAGCCTGATAATAAATAAAGCTTGGTCTACGGAAATGCAGCCTGTATGGAGTCCGGCCACCGTCGCTGATCAGGTAGAAACCCAACTCGCCATTGCCGCCTTCCACTGCATGGTAAACCTCGCCAATAGGAGCATCAATTTCTCCCATTACAATTTTAAAATGATAAATAAGCGCTTCCATGCTCCTGTATACCTCTTTTTTGGGAGGTAAATAATATTCAGGAGCGTCGGCGTAATAAGGACCTTCGGGAAGATTGTTAATGGCTTGTTCTATAATTTTCAAACTTTGCCACATTTCTTCGTTCCGAACCATATACCGGTCGTAAGTGTCGCCGTGCTGACCAACAGGAATTGAAAACTCAAAATCTTCGTAAGAAGAATAAGGATTCATCACCCTAACGTCATAGTCTAAACCGGCTGCCCGAAGATTTGGACCTGTGAAACCGTATGAAATGGCCCGTTCCATGGATATAGGGCCCACATTAATGGTCCTGTCCATGAAAATCCTGTTCCGATTGAGCAATTTTTCAAACTCTCTTAAAACAGGGGGAAATGATTTAATAAACTCATGGATCTTGCGGATTGCTGTCGTAGAAAGGTCTCTTTCCATTCCGCCTACACGGCCCATATTGGTCGTTAAGCGAGCGCCGCAAACCTCTTCGTAGATTTCATAAACTTCCTCACGCTTCTGCATTACATACAAGAAACCGGTAAAGGCGCCTGTATCCACACCTAAGATACTGTTGCAGATCAGGTGATCCGTAATCCGTGCAAGCTCCATCATGATCACCCGGATGTACTGGGCTCTCTTGGGCACTTCAACACTAAGCAGTTTTTCAACCGTCATATGCCATCCCAGATTGTTGATCGGGGAGGAGCAATAGTTCATGCGGTCGGTCAGGGTCGTGATTTGATAAAAAGGCCTTCTTTCGGCGATTTTCTCAAATGCACGGTGTATATATCCAATGGTCTGTTCTCCGGAAACGATCTTTTCACCATCCATTTTCAGGATATTCTGGAAAATACCGTGTGTTGCAGGGTGGGTAGGACCGAGGTTAAGCGTAGTCAGTTCTTCAACCAGCTCAGGTAGATCGGCGTTTGCGGGAACATTATGTGGTAATAATTCAATATCTGCCATATCTTACTCAGTATAGGGTCATCGGCCAAAAAGGGCATCAGTTTTATCTTCGCGCGTTGCATCTTCCAGGGGAAATTCCCTTCTCATCGGGAAGTAATCCATTTCCTCGATATTCAGGATGCGCTTCAAGTTAGGATGTCCGTCAAACATGATTCCAAAAAAATCGTACGTTTCGCGTTCCATCCAGTTGGCAGAGGCAAACAAGCCCGTTGCTGTTGGAATGTGAATATCCGCTTCGGCAATGCTCACTTTAATACGAACGCGGAAATTATGCACGAAACTGTGCATATGATACACGACCATAAATTCCTTTTCTACACTATCAGGATAATGAATGCCAGTAATGTCTGTTAAGAAGATAAACTGGTAAGTTTTATGGTCACGCAGAAATTCTAAAAGCGGGATAATTTCCTCACGAGAGGTTGAAAGCGTCAGCAATCCGTAGGGTTCATCAAAGTCAAAAACCTGATCACCAAATTTTTCCAAAAGCGCTTCGGCTACCTCCTGGTTACTTAGCATAGGGGATTATTGAATATTATATGATGCTAATAATTCAGAATATTCGTCTGTGTTTCTGCGACGAAGCTTCTCATTCTGAGCCAAATGCTGAATATGCATTAAACCGTCAATGATCTGTTCGGGGCGTGGCGGGCAGCCAGGGACATACACGTCCACGGGGATGATACGGTCAATTCCCTGCAAAACACTGTAAGTATCAAAGATTCCGCCGCTTGAAGCACAGGCGCCAACAGCCATCACCCAACGTGGTTCAGCCATTTGTAAATAGACCTGTTTCACCACAGGGGCCATTTTCTTCGCAATTGTTCCCATTACCATCAGCAAATCGGCCTGGCGGGGAGAAAAGCTAGGTCTTTCCGACCCGAAACGGGATATATCATAATGTGCTCCCATCGTTGCCATGAATTCAATTCCGCAGCAAGAGGTTGCAAAAGGAAGTGGCCAAAGTGAATAACTTCTTGCCAAACCTATGGCTTCATCAAATGAAGTTGCAAAAAAACCAGATCCGCTATGTCCTTGCGGAGCCTCCACAATCGTTACTTCTTTCATAATTTTTTCTGTCAGTCAAGTTTGTAAATTACTCTTCCCAGTTGAGGACCCCTTTGCGGATCACATAATAAAAACCGGAAAGCAGCAATGCCATGAATAATAACATTTCTACAAACCCAAACATTCCTAAACCCTTAAAATTAACTGCCCAGGGATACATAAAGATCACCTCGACGTCAAAAAGGACGAATAGGATGGCAACAAGAAAATATTTTACGGAGATTGGTGTGCGGGCATCACCCACAGACTCAATGCCACATTCGAAAGGATCGTCTTTTAATTTGCTTTTCCTGCTTGGGCCGATCAAGTGGGTTACAATCATTGTGCCACCGATAAAGCCGGCAGCCAGGATAAATTGAACCAAGATCGGCAGGTAATCGGAAGGGAAATATGAATCTTTCATTGAGTCAGTTATTCAATTATAATCTACGAAATCAACGTAAAAATGTTGTCAGCGGTTACTTTCTTTCTGGTTTCTCAAAATTAGCCTTTGCAAATTTATCAATCAAATTCTTGACTTTATCTTTTGGCTAATTAGTATGATACTAAATAAGCCCCGGATTGCCGGGGCTTATTGACAAAAAAATGATGATTGAAGCTTATCGGATCACGATCTGCTTGGTGAGGCTTTGACCCTGTCCGGTTACTCTGAGGATATATTTTCCCGTTGGCAGGTATCTCACGTCTATTTCGATACGGCTATCCAGCAGCTTCGGCGTCGTTGTCCTCACCACTCTTCCGTAAATGTCAAATATCGTTACGGCTGCTTCACGGATATTATCTCTTGACTCAATGTAAACGAAATTTCCCTGGCTTGGATTAGGGTAAATCACAACTTCGTTTTGCTCATTGGTTTTAAACTCACGCGACGCTGTATCAGAATAGCAAGTCAGCAAATCGTCCCCGAGTTGATAAACAACCTGCGCTCTCGTTGAGTATTCACCTGTTTTTAATATTTTAATCAAATTAGCTGTCGTATCCGACTCGGTTCCCGGCCTCCGCCAAATGAACTTCGCGTCCAGGTCCTCGGCAATCGTAGCCGTAATGCTAAAAGGTCCTGATGGCTCGATAACCGGTTTGGAAATTTCTGGTCTGACAATGAGTGATGTCGCAGTCGAATTTTCGGAAACGCAGCCAAATATGTTTCTGCCTTTCACGTAATAATTACCACTTTCCGCGATCTGCGCAGTCGCTCCGGTTGCTATTACCGTGTTCGATCCTTGTTTATACCAGCTATAAATATCAGTTGATTCCGAGACTGAGAATTGAAATGCAGAATCGAAACATGCCTGCTGATCCCCCTGCTGCTGAATGGTCGGCTGTACGGGTTTTGCGTCGTTGTCAAGCACAACAACCGAAGTCAGGATAGAATTACCTGCATTATCCTTCACCGTTGCGCGGTATGTTCCGGCGTCAGAAACCGTGATCGTATTGCCGGTTTCGCCGGTATTCCATAGATAAGATGTAAAACCAGTTGGTAATGAAATGGTTACAGCATTATTCTCTGTCACGCAACTTGCTTCTATTGCGGGAATCGGTGCAGGGTTCGTTGGTGTTACAGTTGAAAAGAAATTCGCATCCAGGCTCTCATTCCAGGCATTAGCAAGAATCGTAAGTGCTTCCCTTGTGCTGGCAGGATCACGTCCAACGAAGTGAGTGCCATCACCTCTGTTGGGGACCAGCGGATCTGTTTCAGGTCCAGGATAAGTTGGATTAAACTGTGTATCAAGAACAGCATTCTGTGCTGCCACAATAGCGGGATTTATGCTGGAAGCGATATTTGAGCCCGCCGAGGTTCTGGATGTCCGGGCGATAACCCATGTGATCCGCTTATCGCCTGTTTCGCTTCCAAGCTTATTCATAATGAATTGAAGATCTTCTCTGTAAGATGCGGTGGGTGTGTTATAGAGCGCATCCGTTTCCCCTTGCATCCACAAAACAGCTCTTACACCATATTGATTGCCATAATTTCTTGCTGCAATCCTTAAATTCGCGTAAGGCATCTGAGGAGGATATACAAACCCTCCGTATTTATTTTGAGTTTTTATTCCTTTGGCGCTGCTCGCCCAGTTTTCGATTGAAGTTCCTTCCCAGGCCGTATTAATGAACAGGACGGGAACATTCAACTTGGCTGTCAATAAGTCGCCTAAAAGCCCCCAACACCAGGCAGATTGCCCTCTTGGTGACATAATGCCTAAATCCTGTGAAATTTTATTAAATGCCGGCGGGATAGGATCTGTCAGCAGGTCCCGGTCATCGTTGTTATAATTAGAAATATACATGACGCGGTCATCCTGCGCCGAAGGTCCCGGATACGCTCTTAATCCCTGTGCATTGGATTGTCCTGCAATGATAAACACCTCGCCTACGCCCAGTCTGGACAAAATGTCCCTGCCAACGACCTTTCCGTCCGAAAGACCACGGACTTCAATAGAATACCAGCCACCCATTAATGTGATATCACCTTTGAAAACGCCACCTTTCGGAGCCTCCTGTAAAGTTTTCCAAGGTGTTTCAAAGCCCTGACCCTGTACGACAGGCACGGCGCGGACTTCAACTTTGTCCATAGGGACAGTAAATGTTCCTGAAACGGTTATTTCTCTCTGTCCCGTAATATTTTGTTGATATACAGCCTGAAAGGTTGGTGAAGTGATTCGGATTTGCGAGAAAGCTGTGGAGGAAATAAGACTGATCAACAGCAATGCCTTTGCCACAACCGGGAAAATAATTCTATAACGCATTGGAATTCTTAAACAGAGTAAAAATTTGTATATCTGACAGATGTTGGATTTTCGACTTTGGTCATGTGCACTACAACAAAACGGTCACAAATGTAAATGATTATTTTTGCTAAAATATCACTATTCCGTTTTTTTGATTGCATCGAAGATGCTATGACCGTTTACTGAACAATTATCAGCTTTTGCGATGCAGTAAACGCAACCGAAACGACCCGGATAATGTAAATCCCGCTTGGTAAGCCCTGGATATTAAAGAATTGCTGGCTGTCAAATTTTTTAACCTGGAAAGTTCTGTGAATGTGCCCGCGGCTGTCAATGATCTGAACCTCGGCATTAATCAGGTTTTGCAATGTTTCAACGGTGATCTTCCCGTCGGCAACCGGATTAGGGTAAGTAACAAAACCTGGATTCTTGGCGTCGAGAATAAAACTGTACGGATCTGAAAAATCGGAAAAGCAGGTTAATGTTGGGCTGTAAACCACTGTATTGTTAACTACATAACTCCCTGACCGGATCGCTTTCAACGTTGCGGTATTTTCAGTCAGTTCCTGCCCGTTTAGCTTCCACACATGATCTCCGTCATTCAGGTTGTTTTCTGCCACTAGCGTAAATACACCGGCTTGCCGGATCGTAGGTTTGGTCGGAGTAGGCTTCACATCAACTTTTATAGCTCTCGAGAAGGGAGAAAAACAACCCTTTTCATCGCGTACCCGCGCCGCATAGCTTCCCGAAGTGTCTGCCTGAATGCTTTCACCTTCTTCCAGTGTATTCCAAAAGAAATTATTCCCCAATGTAGCTTTCAGGACAACAAAGTCTCCCGCACAAAATATAGTGTCACCAAGAGCTGCAACGGCTGGCGAAGGCGGTAATGCAAGCGTCTGCGTGGTAATTTGATTGCTAGGATCGGAATAACATTGGAATTGGTTGATCGTCTGCACCGAAAATGTGCCGGGCGTCGTCACCTTTAATGATTGTGTTGACGCGCCATTGCTCCATAAGAAGCCGGCGGCGGTCGTAGATTGCAGGGTAACGCTCAGGTCCGCACAAAAAACCACCGGGCCATCAGCACGGATCGTCGGAGTTTCAGGAAGCACATTGGCCACAACCTTCACCACGGGTGAAACCGGCGAAACACAGCCATTTTGATCCTTCGCTGCAATTGTAAAATCACCGGAATTCCGGATTTCAATGTCCCGTCCTGTCTCGCCATTGCTCCAGACATAAGAAAAGGCCTCGCTGCTTCTTAATGTGGTGTAGTCACGAAGACAAAATGTGGTCGGGCGAAGTGCTGTGATGGCTGGCGTTGCCGGAAGTGTATTTACTTTTACCGCAATTTCGTCGGAACTTGATTCACATCCGTTTGAATCACGCTGTTTCAGGGAAAAAGTGCCCGTTGCTGTAACGGTGATAGCCTTTGTTGTAGCGGCTGTGCTCCATATATTTCCGCTGTCGTAATTGGAGGTCATTGTAATGTTCTCTCCCTGACAGAAAGTGGTGTTTCCGCTCAATGCAACCACAGGTTTCTGAGGTAATGCGTTCACCTTCACATTCACAGGATCGGAATCCGGTGAATAGCAGCCAACTTCATCAAGTGCTCTAACCCGATATTCGCCGGAAGATTTCACAACAATAGTTGCCGTGTTCCCTCCATTCGACCAGGCATTTTTTAATTTTGAATCAGAAGTAAGACTTACTTCTCCGCCATCACAGAATTCAAGAACGCCGGAAGCAGCAATCTTGGGTTTTGGCGGCAAAGGTGAAGTCGAAACGGTCATTGCAATTTTATCTGAAGTAGACTCGCATCCATACACGTTTCGGGTAGAAACAGAATATTCTCCACCTGCGGTAATGGGTATACGGTCGCTCGTTGATCCGTTGCTCCAGCGCACATTTTCGGATGTGCTGGAAATCAATGTCGCTGTGTTTCCAAGACATACCGGATTGCTTCCTTCCAGCTGTATGCTTGGTTTATTGGGTTGAATATTTTCGTTAACCCTGATTTCGGGGGAAAATACATAGTGTCCCTTGCCATTACGGGCGCTTACCTGATAAGTTCCGTTTCCAACTTGTGTTGTATTGGAGTTTGAGCCATTACTCCAGTTAAATTGCGAATAGCCAACATTGTCGGCAGTCAGGTTGAGGTTGCCATTTCCTGCGCAGGATGCAGTTACCTTCAACGGCCTTACACCCTGATATGGATTCGAGTTTGAAAAGAAATTGTCATTCAGCTGCTGTGCCCAGGCCTCGGCTAGTTGTCTTAATCCATCATCTTTGAAGTGGACACCCTCCCCATCTATACGCGGAATTTGAATTAAATCTGTGTTCGGTCCCTGGAATACGTTGGAGACATTATTGATTACCCGCTGTTGCCCGTCGGTCACGCGAGAGTCTGTTCCGTGCAGGTTGTCGTATGAAGTAAGGGAAACGACCCAAGAAACATCGTGGCCTGCATCGTTTCTGCTGGCCTCAATTACTGTTTTCAGATCATTGAAATACCAGTCTGTATCCGTATCCTTGAAGTTGTCGGCCTCTCCTTGTATCCAAAGAATTCCTCTTAACCCGGTTATGGGCGTGTAGCGTTGAATAACATTTCGCATATTGCCATAAGGCATTCCATGCGGTTCAAAATTGATGGGGGCATAGACAGATTTTCCAATGCCATTGATACTCTCTTTCCAGGCCCTCACTGCGGAGCCTGTCCAGGCAACGTTGAAAAAGAGCACCGGTACGCCAAGGCGGCTAACCAGCTGGTCTCCAAGCCTTCCCCAGCTCCATGCAGATGGTCCTCGGGGAGAAATATCCGTTTCTGAGTCCAGGTGAACAAATCTGGGATTACGGGGGAGATCCTGAACAGAAGATCCTGTATAATAATGATCAATGCTGCTGACGCGATCGTCCTGTGCGCCTTGCGAGCCCTGACCACTGAAGCCTTCTCCATTCGACTGGCCGGCGATCATGAACACTTCGCCTACGCCCACATGGTCTACACGGTAAAAGCCCACTTCCTGGTCGCCATTGAAGGCGCGCACTTCGAGTTTATACCAGCCCCCCCGTACGTTGTCAAGGGAGCCTGAGTAAAATCCGCCCTGAGGGTTACCGTCGATAGTCTTCCATTCAGTAGCGGGCTCTCCCTGTCCGTTAATGCCGTCCAGCCGCGCCTCAATTCTGCTAATTACTTTTGTGTATGTACCTGAAATGTGAATGGTAGCTCGATTGCCTTTATCACGCTGAAAAACAGCACGATCGGTTGGGAAATCAATACTGATTTGTGCAGAAGAGGAGAACGAGAGAAAGATTAATCCTACCCAGAAAAAGTATGGTAGATAGTGTTTCATGAGTACTTAAAATTCATTAGAATTAACTCCTTGGACACACAAGTTGCATCAATTGGTTGCCTGTTTCAAGAAAATATTATTTTACGGACAACGGCGAATTGATTAGATTCCATACCTGATCTTTCAATTGTTCAATTCCTTCTTGGGTAATTGCAGAAATTAAAATATTGGGTATAGATGCCGGGATCTGTTTTTTGAGATCGTCACGTTCTTCCTCAGAAAGAACATCAATTTTTGAAATCGCGAGAATGCGGTTCTTATCGAGAAGGGAGGGATTGTATATTCTTAGCTCCTGAAGCAATGTTTCGTATTCAGCATTAATGTCTTCACTATCAGCAGGAACCATAAACAGTAAGATGGAATTTCTTTCTATGTGACGTAAGAAACGCAAGCCAAGGCCTTTTCCTTGTGATGCGCCCTCGATAATTCCGGGAATGTCGGCCATAACGAACGATTTGTAGTCCCTGTAAGAAACTACGCCGAGGTTAGGCACCAATGTTGTGAAGGGATAATCAGCAATTTCCGGGCGTGCAGCAGAAACCACGGAAAGTAATGTCGACTTGCCTGCATTAGGAAAACCAACAAGTCCAACGTCTGCCAAAACTTTCAATTCGAGGATCACCCAGGCTTCCAGGCCGGCTTCTCCAGTTTGTGCGTGTTGCGGTGTCTGGTTAGTGGCTGACTTGAAATGATCATTGCCCATCCCGCCGCGACCGCCCTGGAGCAAAATTACTTCCTGGCCGTCTTCTGTAATTTCAAAAAGTTGTTCACCGGTTTCGGCATTCTTGGCGATGGTCCCAAGCGGCACTTCCACTATAATGTCTTTACCGATAGAGCCCGAACGCCTTCCGCCTTCGCCCCCTTTTCCATCAAACGCTTTAAGGTGCTTGGTATATTTCAGGTGAAGCAATGTCCAAAGCTGGCTGTTCCCCTTCAATATCACGTGGCCGCCGCGTCCGCCGTCTCCGCCGTCAGGTCCGCCTTTCTCAACGTGTTTCTCGCGCCTGAAATGCAGTGATCCCGCACCGCCAGACCCGGAGCGCACATTAATTTTGACGTAATCAATAAAGTTGGAGGAAGCCATGTGTATAGTGAAAGGGTAAATTATTAAACGGTAACCTTGGCAATTGCCTTGTTAATCTCTTCAAAAATGAAATCTATCTCACCGATTCCGTCGATAGCGACAAATTTGCCTTGTTCCTGATAATAGTCGGCAACCGGTTTGGTTTTACTGTTGTACTCCTGGATACGCTTGCTGATCAGCTCTTCGTTCTGATCGTCCGGACGTCCAGAAGTCTTTCCACGGTTAAGCAAACGAGCAAGCAGCTCATTATCGTCTACAACCAATGCAATCATTATAGAAATACTTTCATTGTAGCTGGCCAAAAGCTGGTCAAGCGCCTCGGATTGCTTTACAGTGCGCGGGAACCCGTCGAAGATAAATCCGGCAGCATTCCGATGCTCTCTCAACTTGTTATCAATCATGCCAATCACCACTTCATCAGGAACCAAAATGCCCTGATCCATCAATGTTTTCGCTTTAAGGCCCAATTCTGATCCTACCTGGATTTCGGAACGAAGCAGATCGCCTGTCGATAGGTGTATCAGTTTGTATTTAGCAATAATATTTTCACTTTGAGTGCCTTTACCTGCACCCGGAGGGCCAAACAGTATAAGATTCAGCATAGTTGCAAAAAAAATTGATGTCGCGGTGGAATGGTGTTTTTCGACAAATTTACAATTCTAAATAAATGCCAGCCTAATACTTAGTAGTATTTTTACAATAAAAAATCCTCCTGATGGCTTAAAATCAGGAGGACATGGAATATTTTTTAGAATAAATCAGGGAATTACCACGCGTTTAACTGTTCCGTCTTCATTTTGCACAACGCTCACGAACACGGTTCCTTTTGTATTTTTCTTTAATTCGATCTGGCCTACAAACTCACCTTCAAAGTCCTTAATCTCCTTCTTTCCAACTTCCCTGCCTTTTGTATCTGTAACGGTCACAGTCACATCGCCTTTCTGCGGAACGCCGAATTTCAGGTTAAGCACACCATTATCAGGATTATTTGTGTAAGCGGTTAACGAACGCACGCTCGCCGGTTTCAAAACTTCCTTATTCCAGAACTCACCCATTTCATTACCGAAGTTCTCCATATCCCGCATCAGCATTTTAGTCTTTGGCTTCCATTCGTTTTCGAAAGTCTTCATGTGCTTGCGGAAATTCTCAGTGTTGTATTCAAAATCATTAGAGAAATCACCTTTCCAGTGGTAAGCAAGCGGTTCGCGGTCATCGCGGTGGTCAATAATCACTTTATGGCGCTTTTTGGCAACCATATCTTCCTCGCCGTCATCAATCGTCACGGAGATCAGCTGATTGTTTTTCTTTTTATCAACACCCAAAGAGTCCAGGACTTTATCCACAAACTTATCCCGCTCAGCGTCTGTCATGGCGCCTACGCGGTAACTCCGCTCCTTATTTTCAACCTTGCCGTCATTTTCCTCGGTAACCTTAATGCGAATGGTTGCCTTTTCCTCTTTTCCGGGTTTCTCCGGCTTATCTTTCTGCGCCTGAACAAGTGTGGCCGTTGCGCCAGTCAGCAACAATGCCAATAGGATTTTGTTAAAAAAAGAAGTCCTCATATGCGAGATTAGGTTATGTGTATGAATGAATTACAAAATTATCATAAGCATTTTCCAGTGCGTGTTAAATTTTGTTAAAAACAAGATTGGCCCGGGCGGATGCGTTAAATTTGTTATCAGCAAGAATGTCGGGGAATCCAGACGCTGCGTTGCACAGGAGGATTTATATTTATGACGAAGAGGAAAATTCAGATAATAGTCGGCTTAATGTGCGTTGCGCTCATTGGCCTCATCGGATTTCAGTGGTATTGGATCCGTGAGGCCATTGCGATCCGCAATGAGCAATTTAATCAAAAGGTTTCCGAATCTGTGCAGGAAGTGGTGCATCGCCTCGAAAAGCAGGAAATGATGTATCTGCTGCAACGCAGGATCGAAACAGAACAGCAAAAAAGCAAATTGAACCGCATCACCCAGCTGCGGAATATGCCCGTCAAAAAGACGCCGGTGGCCAAAAACAAACCCGCCCGCGAGCTCGCACAGCGAACGCAGCCCCGTATGGAAATCGCCATCGGACCCAATGGCGAGGAAATACATTACCAGATCATTACAGAAGCCGTTCCAACGGATGTGCTCAGCCCCAATTTCAGGGTGATGGTGGAGCATCAGCAGCAGATTATGGAGGAATTTTTCCAGGCACAGCAATATGGCGCTGCGGGCATTGACGAATTCATGCGCAGAAGGCTGGACGACGAAAAGCGCTTAGGCAATGCATTCAGGGGAATTCAGGACGCTGACGGCAAAAAATTCCAGGCAGGCAGCGGAATGCACCCGGATTCTGCTACACGGAAAATAGCAAACCGGCAAGTTGCTATCCCGGAAGCCCGGAAAAATGGTAAAAGCAGCAAAGCAATCATCAACGATGCAGAACCGGATCGGGCATCACTGCTCAAAGAGGTGATGAAAGATTTTATTTATACCAAAAGGCCTATCGAACAACGTGTGAACCGTTTCTTGCTGGATACTTTGTTAAAAAAGGAATTTGTAGAAAACGGCATTGCGCTGCCTTATGAATTCGCGGTAAGAGGCAGGTCGGATAATAGTCTCATCTTTTCGACAGCGAGCCTCAGGCCTCGGGAATGGGAAGAAAAGTCTTACAAAGCCTCACTTTTCCCGAGCGAGACCATCAGTGCGCCTAATTCCTTATATGTATACTTTCCCGACCAGCAGAAATACATTCTAAGCAACATGGGCGTGATGTTTGGCGGTTCCGGCATTCTGATTGTGGTCATTATGGCTTGCTTTTACATGGCCGTAACCACGATTCTGCGCCAGAAAAAGCTTTCGGACATTAAAAATGATTTTATCAACAACATGACCCACGAGTTCAAAACGCCCATTTCAACCATTGCACTGGCAGCGGAAATGGCGCAGGAAAACTCGGCAAAGATTCCACAAGCTGAAAATAGCTCCCGGCTGGATCGTTATCTGGGCATTATTAAGGAGGAAAACAAACGGCTGGGAACGCACGTGGAAAAAGTCCTGCAAATGGCGCTTTTGGACAAAGGACATGTTAAATTAAAGATCAGCGAAGCGGATGTCCATGACCTGATCGGCAAGGCTTTAAATGCCCAGAGCGTGCAGATCGAGCAGCGGGATGGGGAAGTAGACCTTGATTTTGAAGCGACGCATGAAGTGGTTTCGGGAGATGAAATTCATATTTCAAATGTGCTCAATAACCTCATCGACAATGCTATTAAATATTCTCCTGAAAAACTGCATATCAGGATCAGGACCTGGAATGAGAACAATGGCATTAACATTGCGATTTCAGATAGCGGGATCGGCATGAGCCGGGATCAGCAGCATCGCATTTTCGATACATTCTACCGCGTTCCCACAGGTAATGTGCACGATGTAAAAGGTTTTGGACTGGGATTGAGTTATGTCAAAAAGATGGTCGAGGCGCACGAGGGAACCGTTCAGGTGGAGAGCAAACCGGGCGAAGGCAGCACATTTACAGTCTGGCTGCCCATTAGCAAAGAGGAACAATTAGTTTAGAAATTTCATCCGCAACGCCTAACTTGCCATCTTTTTAGATGACCAGCTGCGATTTGCGGTAAATTTCTGACTATACAATGATTTCCAAAACATATGCCCCCCAGGAGATAGAGGATAAATGGTATTCCTACTGGATTGAGAATAAGTTTTTCAGTTCAAAACCAAATCCCGATAAGGAACCTTACTCCATCGTAATTCCTCCTCCGAATGTTACGGGCGTGCTGCATATGGGGCATATGCTCAATAACACCATTCAGGATATTCTGATCCGGAAAGCGCGTATGGAAGGCAAGGAAGCTTGCTGGGTGCCCGGAACCGATCACGCCTCCATTGCTACGGAGGCCAAAGTGGTCGCCATGCTCAAAGAGCGGGGGATCAGCAAGCGGGATCTTACCAGGGATGAATTTCTTGAATATTGCTGGGAATGGACGCATAAATATGGCGGCATTATCCTCAAACAATTGCGCAAACTGGGCGCATCCTGCGACTGGGACCGCACACGCTTCACCATGGAGCCGGATTTGTACGATTCGGTGATCGACGTTTTCATTGACCTGCATAATAAAGGTGACATTTACCGTGGCCACCGCATGGTGAACTGGGATCCCCAGGCGCGGACAACCGTGTCGGATGAAGAGGTGATCATGAAAGAGGTAAATCAAAAATTGGTTTACCTGAAATATCCGTTGGTAGACGAAATCGGCGAGGCACTTACAGACGAAGCGATCATCATTGCCACCACGCGCCCCGAGACGATCATGGCCGATGTGGCCATTTGTGTGAACCCACATGACGAGCGTTACAAGCATTTGATTGGCAAACAAGTTTCAATTCCACTGATCAGCCGCGCGATCCCGATCATTGCGGACGAATATGTGGAAATGGATTTCGGAACGGGCTGTCTGAAAGTAACTCCCGCGCATGATACGAACGATTACGTGCTGGGCAAAAGACACGATCTGCCCATTATTGATCTGCTGAATGAAGACGGCACATTGAATGATAAGGCGCAGATCCTGGTTGGTGAAGACCGTTTTGTTGCGCGCAAAAAGATCATTAAGCTGCTGGAAGAATCGGGAAATCTGGTTAAAACAGAAGAATATAAATCCAATGTGGGCCATTCGGAACGGACGAATTCGGTGATTGAGCCGCGGCTTTCGGAACAATGGTTTTTGAAAATGGATAAAATCAGCAAGCCAGCATTCGAGAATGTGATGAATGACACGGTGCAGCTGATTCCTGCTAAATTTAAGAATACTTATCGGCACTGGATGGAGAATGTTCACGATTGGAACATTAGCCGCCAGCTTTGGTGGGGCCACCGCATTCCGGCTTATTATTTGAAGGACGGAACCACGATTATCGCCAAATCAAAAAGAGAAGCTTTACGGAAAGCGCAAATGGATTACCAGCTTTTTGCGTTGACCGAAGAGGACATCGAGCAGGATCCGGACGTTTTGGACACCTGGTTTTCGGCCTGGCTGTGGCCTATCACCGTTTTCAATGGCATTAAGGAGCCTGATAATGCGGATATTAATTACTATTATCCTACTAATGACCTGGTTACGGCACCCGAAATACTTTTCTTCTGGGTCGCTCGGATGATCATTGCGGGTTATGAATACAAAGGTCAATATCCATTCAAGAATGTGTATCTAACAGGCATTGTGCGGGATAAACAGGGACGGAAAATGTCCAAATCGCTGGGCAACTCCCCCGATCCGATTGATCTCATCGAGCAATATGGTGCGGATAGTATTCGTACGGGCATGCTTTTCAGCTCGCAGGCGGGAAATGATCTTCCGTATGACGATAAGCTTGTGGAGCAGGGCAGGAATTTTGGAAATAAAATATGGAATGCATTCCGGTTGGTTAAAGGATTCCAGGTTTCGGAAAATCCGGAAGATCTGGCGCAGCCCGAAGGTTCGCAACTGGCAATTCAATGGTTTGAAAGCAAATTGAACCAAACCATTCTGGAAGTGCAGGATCATTTCAGCAAATTCCGTATTTCCGATGCGCTTAACTCGGTTTACAAGCTGATATGGGACGATTTCTGCGCGCAATATCTGGAAATGATCAAGCCCGGCTTCGAGCAACCGATCGACAAGCAGACTTACGATGCAACATTAGCATTCTTCGACCGGTTAATGCGTCTTTTGCATCCGTTCATGCCATTTATCTCAGAGGAAATCTGGCAAAATATTATTGAAAGAAAAGAGAAAGATTCTATTTGCATTGCGCCATTCCCACAAGCCGCAAACATCGATCAGCCGCTTTTGAATGATTTTGAAATCCTTTTTGAAGTCATTTCCGCCATCAGAAATTTAAGAAATGCAAAAAATATCAGTCCCAAAATAGCACTTCCGCTTGCAATCCGCACGGATAGCGAAGGTCGTTACGCAGCATTGGAGCCGTTGATTTTGAAATTGGCCAATGTTGAAAGCATTGGTTATGTGACCGGCGAAGGCGAAGGAACTGCATTCCGGGTAAAATCGGATGAGTTTTTTGTGAATCTGGCAGATGAGCTGGACGTGGAAACGGAAAAGGAAAATTTGCAAAGGGAGTTGGAATACACACAAGGTTTTCTGGACTCGGTGATCAAAAAATTGTCCAATGAACGCTTTGTTCAAAATGCAAAAGGCGACATTGTAGAGAAGGAACGCCAGAAGCAGGCGGATGCGGAATCGAAGCTGGAAACGCTGAAAGAAGCGCTTGCAAGGTTGGGTTAGTGCTAGTTTTCGTACCTTTGCGCGATGCAGACTACGCAAAACAATTTTGAGCAATTCAAGCTTAACCGTCAATTACTCAATGCCATTGAAGAAGCGGGATACACCGAGCCGACGCCTATCCAGGAACAAGCCATCCCGCTCGCTTTATCAGGACAGGACATTCTGGGCATAGCCCAAACAGGCACAGGCAAAACAGCCGCCTATACATTACCGTTATTAATGCGCATCAAGTATGCCCAGGGCGAGCACGCCCGGGCATTAATTATGGCTCCCACGCGCGAGCTGGCCATGCAGATTTCTGAGGCAATCACGCAGCTGAGTAAATACACAGACATCCGGACCGTTGTTCTTTTCGGTGGGGTAGGAGCTAAATCACAGATCGAGGCGATCAGGAAAGGCGTTGACATTATCGTTGCGACGCCTGGCAGGTTCATGGACCTTTATTTTCAGGAAGAAGTCATTGTGAAGCACATTAATGTAATGATCCTGGACGAGGCGGACAAAATGATGGATATGGGCTTTATGCCGCAGATCCGGAAGTTGCTCGAAATCATTCCTACAAAAAGGCAGAATATGCTTTTCTCGGCCACATTCTCTGATAAAGTTGAAAGACTTTCTTTCGAATTCCTCGAATTTCCAACCCGAATAGAAGTGACCCCGCAGGCCACAACGGCCGAAATGGTAACGCAATCGCTTTACGAGTTGCCCAACTTTCGCACGAAAATCAATCTTTTAACCCATTTACTGAAAGACAGGGAAGCGTTCAACCGCGTGCTGATCTTCACCAGAAGCCGGGAAGTTGCAGGATTGGTACACCAGAATCTCTTGAATGTTGTTGTTCGCGAAGACGAATTGAAGGTAATACACGCCAACAAGGGACAAAATACGCGGACCAATGCGATGGAAGCATTCAAGGAAGGATCTGTGCGTGTAATGGTGGCGACAGACGTGGTTGCGCGAGGGATTGACATTACGGAAGTGAGCCACGTGATCAACTTTGATGTGCCGCTGATCTACGAAGATTACGTGCACCGGATCGGCAGGACAGGCCGGGCCAACCGCATTGGACAGGCCATTACTTTCATGACGATGGCGGATGAATATCACATTCAGAAAATCGAAAAAATGATCCGCATGGAGATCCCGCGGAAGGAACTGCCTGAGGACCTCGACATGGCTGCAACACCCGTTACGGAGCGCCAGGACATGCTTCGGGAGATAGATAACCAGAAAAGAAAAGAAGATCCCACTTTCCTGGGCGCTTTCCACGAGAAGAAAAAAACATATCGCCCGGCGCAGAAAGCATCCGGAAAAGGAGGACAAAACCGCCGTAGTTCAGCGGGAAGAAGTAAACGGAGATAATGCAATACAATTCGAATAAATCCGTTTAACTTGGACAATAGAAAACCGGTTTCTCTATTAAAGTTACTTATGAAAGAGTCTGTTGTAATTTGGCTTGCTATTCTTATTCCGGTATTTGGCTTTGCTCAGAACACCCATCTTGCGAGCGCAGGGTCAAACACAGATACGAATCTTGCCCAAAAAAAACCCTTAGAATTAAAAGAAAGACGTGTACTTCCGCTATTTGGAGAGGTTAGCAAAACCTCTGAGCAAATTGACGAAGAGATCCGTTTTTTGAGTGAATGCGATAAGTCATTTACCAGTCGCGCTGAGGCGAGCAGCTTTTTTACAGCACGTGCCTGGGAATATTTACAGGAAGGGTCATTGGATACAGCTTGCTATCGCTTCAATCTCGCTCATTTACTGAATGATAAGAATGTGGAGACCTATTGGGGGCTTGGGGTAATTTCCTACCAACGCGAAAATTGGGTTGATGCAAAAAGAATGTTGAGTCGCGGAATTGGGTTACAAGGCGAAAATGTGCCGTTGCTCGTCGATTTATCAACAGTAGATTTAAAATTATACGCCATAACCAGCCGAAAAGAAGAGCTGGATGAGGCAGCTGAGTTGCTTAACAGGGCCACAGCAATTGATTCCAGTTATGCTTTAGGCCAATATAACCTGGCATTGTTACATTATAATCTCAATGATCTGGATAAGTCCTGGGAACATCTGCACAAAGGTAGAGCGCTCGATTTTAACCAAATGAACCTGGATTTTGTGGAACTGCTGAAAGCTAAAAAGCCGGATCCTTTGGGGTTCTTTAAATAAAAATTTGATTTTGATACATAAAAAAAGTCTCCCGCGAAGGAGACTTTTTTCGTTTAAAGCATTGTCATCTTACTTAAAAAAGAAGCCCGTTGGCGCAACATTCACTTTGATTGAATCAACAACCGATCCGTCCGCACGGTAGCGCACTGCGTAACCTGCCTGCGCATAGGAAGGCGTCACGCCTGCATAAAGCAGTCCTTGCGTAGGATCAACGGCCAGTCCGGTGAAAACCCTTTTTATCAATGGTGTAGTAACATTGATCTGCGCGTCGCTGGTGCCAAATTTATATGTTCCTCCATGCTCGCCAGCTGCATCGAAATAGGATAGCACAAAGTAAACCGTTCTGCGATCCGTGCTGAATGTAAATTTATCCGCTGTTTTAGTAGCGTCGCTGCCTATCGATAATGTGGCTTCTGCGTTATAAGAATCAGGATTGATTTTTACGACCTTGATGCCGTCATTTACCCAAAGTTTTCCGTCCGCATCGATGCCGATCGGATTAGGTGCATTTTCAAACGCAAGCATTTTATCAACCGCATTCGTAGTTGCATTGATAATGCTCAGTGTGTTGCCGCCACCATAAGAAACGGTTCCTACAAACAATTTACCATTGTTATAAATCAGGTTTTCAGGACCGCCGGATGCAATGTCAATGCGCTTGGTTACTTTATTGGTAGTCAAATCGACTACGGCAACATAACCTGTGGTGAACTTCTGGTCGGCATTGGATCCCCAGCAGGAAACGTATGCTTTGTTATTAATACCAAAAACCACTTCTCTCGGATTCTCAATATCAGGCGCTCCAATGCTGGCAATGGTTTTAAATGTATTGCTGTTTACAATCTCAACTTTATCCTGCCCGGCAGACATATTATCAACAAGAATGATCCCGGTTTCGCCGGATGCGGCATAGCCCTGTGCCCCGCCCTTTAATGCAGTGCCGTTGGCTGCCGAAAAGATGTCCGCTTGTGCGGTGGTTTGCTCTCTCGTGAAAAACGAAATCGCTCCGTTATTTTGAGAAAAATTACCTTCATTAACCACAAATACACCCTGCACATAATCGCCCTTCGGAGCCGGGTCCTTTTGGTTACACGACCATGCGAAAAGGGATAAAGATGTAAATGCTGCTAATCTGAATAACTGTTTTTTCATTTTCTGTTTTATTAGTTGTAAACATTTTTGCCTCAAACCGATTGCCAATGATCATTTAACGGCTGGTGGCGAATCATAAATTAAAAATAAACTAAGCGCAAAGCTCCTTCCGGGCATTGCATTATTCCTCACATTTAAATAGAACGTGTTTGCAAGATTATTGATCTGTCCCTGCAAGCGCATTTTTATTTTATCCCAAACAAAAGTATGTTCCGCCAGCAAATTTGCGAGCGTATATCCTTCTAAAAATTGTGAATTATCAAATGTGCTGAAACGTTTGCTGATCACCTGCGCCTGGCCGGTAAGCCGCGTGCTTTTGTATTGGATAAATGCATTCAAATTTCCGGAATGAACAGGCACAAATACAAGCTGCTTGCCAATAATGTCCGAAGAATAGGCGTCATAAGCTTTTTCCTGAGCGCTTTTATTGAGTGTATATCCAATGTTTACTCCTGATTTCCAGTCGTTTAAATTGTGTCGCCAGCCAGCTTGCACTTCAATGCCGCGGGCGAGCACCTGCTGCAAATTTTCTACGTGATAACTTTTTCCGGGATTCCAGTAAGTCCAGTCTTTGATCCGATTATGATATGCGGTAATGGATGAAAAAAATGTGTGGTTCGAGTTGAAAGTGAAGTTTTGTTCAAGACCAATTTCTTTATTCCAACCAGTTTCCGGCCTGATTTCGGGGTTTCCCATTTCCTTCCAAAAGCGCTCATTCAAAGTAGGCACACGATAACTTCGCCCGAATGAGCCTCTGAACTTTAAGTTATAACCGACTTTTTGTGCCAACAAATATTCTGCGCCCAATGATGGCGTGAATGGCGGATCAAATTTGGTTACAAATGCTTGTCTCAAATTGGCAGAAACAATTAGCCGATTCGTCGCCTGCCAGCGCGTGAGCAAGAACAGATCGCCCCTGTTTTCGGTCGCCAACGCTTTATCGTAACCGGCCACCCGGGCCCGGTAATGCGCCCATTCGCCTCCCGCTTTAATTTGAAATCCATTAAATTGAAAATCGCGTTCAATGCGGTTTGAAAACTTATCGGTTACGGCATGGTCCAATTGGCTGTAATCGCCTTTTGCATAGTCAATAATGTCCCTTACCCACGAAGTCCGGAATGTGAATTCCTTAAAATTATAGCGTAGCATGGTCCGGTAAGCCTCTGTCAATGTCAATTCACGGCCCGCTTTGTCTTCGGGCGTTAATGTCAGTCGGTTTCGGGTCAGCCACACATGCGCTGAAATCTGATGGTCATTTTTTGAGTTGAAAAATAAATCCTGCACCAGGCCGCGTTGGAAGGAAGTCGACGGTAAAACTGTGTATTGATTCCGCTGCGAATAAGGAAAATTGTTGTTCATACGGCCGTCATACAAACTTGTTTTTCCAGAAAAATTCCACTGATCATTAATTGCCGCTGCGTATCTGCCCGTAACCTGGGTCTGGTGGTTATCAAAACTTTCCTGTTGCCGACCAATAGAAAGCTGCAGCGGCTGTTTTGAAGCCGCACTTCCGAGCAGAATGCTTCCGCCAACTGCATCGCTTCCGACAATGCTGGCAGCAGAACCATATTGGACAGAAAGTTGATCAAAACCCGCAACGGGAATGGTCGAAAAGTCAGTCTGGCCGAGAATAGGGGAGTTAATGTTGAGGCCGTTCCATAACACAGCCGTGTGGTTCGCCGACGTTCCACGGAAAGAGGCTGTATTTAATTGCCCTGGGCCGTAATTTTTGAATGCAATGGGCGTGCAAAGCGAAAGCAGGTCGCTAATGTTTTGGAAGCGGAAAAGACTTAAAGATGTTGAATCAAACTTTTGGATTTTGAGCCCGCTCATGAAATTTTCAGGGACAAAACCTTTTATCACAACAGGCTCGAGTCGAATGCTATCGCGTTGTGCTATAAGCGTTTGCGGACACAAAAGCCATGCGGCAATGGTCAAAGCCATGAAAAACTTCCGGTCAATAATCACCTGGTGTCAAATAGGTAGCACGATCAGCTCTGCTTTTCCTCCGAAAGCAAATTTGATGAATCCATCTTTTGGCAGGTCTCCTGGCTCGTCTCTCGATCCATGGCCTTCCCGTTCGTGGAACAGTGGCAATGAGGATTGGATCATATTAAGCAGACTCACAGTTGCGGGGACAGCTTCCGGTTCAACGGAATTCCCTATTAAGCCTTATTGCAGCATTGAAGCTGCTTATGGCGCCAAAGGTGCAAAGGTAGGAAATTGGCCGGACTTCCAACTCTGTGTGATATGCTTTATCTTTGGCCAAAATCTTTATCATTGTTGGCTGCTCCTGCTCAAAATCTGGTTGTAACTTCTTCGCAAAAAGGCATTTACCTCATGCTCGGCGCGGCATTCTTCTTTTCCCTCACATCGGCCATTTCCAAGTGGCTGGGTCGTGATTTCCATATCGTGCAGCTGGTATTTTTCAGGAATATTGTTGGCGTTGTGTTTGTGGTTACCAGCATTTGGCGCCGCCCGATCCGGCAACAGGGCGGCAAGCTTGGACTGCTTATTTTTCGTGGTGTGGTGGGCACATTATCACTGTATATGCTTTTTTATGCTATTCAAACATTAGGGTTGGGCCGTGCTTCCACATATCAATACACCTATCCCATATTCCTTGCATTGCTATCCTGGCTACTGATTGGTGAAACGCTAAATTCGCGTGAATGGGCGGCTATTTTTGTGGGATTTACTGGCATTATGTTTGTTTTTCGTCCGGATCTTTCCATTTCGTTACGGGATAATGCTTTGGGGTTGGGAAATGCCTTGTTAACTGCTATTTCTTACTTGTCGATCAGGCAGTTAGGCGTTGTTTATGACACGCGGGCTATCATACTTTCCTTTATGCTGAGCGGCATTGTGATGCCTATTATTTCTATGTTGGTAGGGACATATTATCCAATGGAACATCTGGATTTCCTGATTGGCACATTCACCTGGCCCGCTAACATTTCGCAATGGTTAGGGTTTCTGGCGTTGGGGCTGACCGCGTTGATGGGTCAGAGAATGTTGACACAGTCATTCACGTTCGACAAAGCCGGCCGCGTTGCCGCCATTGGTTATTCCAATATTTTGTTTTCGGTTTTAATTGGTTTTCTGATGGGAGAAGCCATTCCGTCATTCTCGATGCTCACCGGCATGTTGCTGATTGTGGCGGGAGGGATTATGGTTTCCTTAGCAAAAAGGAAGTCCGCGATTTGCGGGGATCTGGAATAATGTCACGCATGCAGCACAATTATTCCGCATTGAAGTTTGTTAACTAATTGAAATCACATGAAGTATGAAAACATCAGCTACATCTCTTTTGCTATGCTTGATTATGCTAACCGTCACAATGGGTTTTAAATCCGACGGAAAGCGGCCTGCCGAAAGCATTCAATGGTTAACGATAGAAGAAGCTTACGCGAAAATTCAGCAGGAGCCGCGCAAAGTTTTGATCGATGTATATACAGACTGGTGTGGCTGGTGCAAGGTAATGGACCGCGAAACATTCAAAAATAAAGCCGTAGTTGAATACGTGAACCGCAAATATTACGCGGTGAAACTCGATGCAGAACAGAAAAAAGCCATTACATTAGGAGACAAGAAATTTGAGTTTCTTCAAGAAGGCGGCCGCGGTGTGCACCAGTTGGCCCTGGCCCTGACCAATAACCAGCCCAGTTATCCAACCACCGTTTTCCTGGACGACAAATTTAACATGATCCAGCCCCTGCCCGGCTACATGAAACCCAAAGAATTTCACCAGGTCATCACCTTTATCGGCGAAGATTATCACAAAAAAGAAGCCTTTGAAGACTACAAATCAAAGACTTACAATTCGCTTTTCGCGGCTAAGTAATTAGCGCAACCATTCATTTACTCACTTCCTTCAAAGTAATTTTAGTAATAAATTTATTACTTTTGTATGAAGTCAAGTGAGCTTTTCAAGTTGTTGATAAAGGATGGGTGGTTTGAAGTTAGGCAAACCGGAAGTCACAGAATTATGCGCCATTCTGTTAAGCAGGGACAACTTATTGTTCCTTTTCACGGCAGTGCAGAGGTCAAGAAGGGCCTGTTGAGTGCTTTGTTAAAACAAGCGGATATCAAAACGAACAAGCGATGAAAAAGCCGATAATAGCGATGGAAATACTGAAAGAAGATGTGGGATATAGTGCTCACACTACTTTCAAAGATAACTTTATCGGCACGCAAGGTGAGGATTTTGATGAGCTGAAGCAAAATATCGTTGAGGCAGTAAATCTGGCCTTCCAAGACGAGAACTTTGTTTTTTCAATTGAAGAAATTGTCTTGAAACCAGACTTACAAAGCTTTTTTGCGTTTTATAAGGTGCTTAATGTTAAAGCGCTGAGTGAACGGATCGGAATGAATCAGAGTCTGCTGGCGCAATATATTAGCGGCACCAAAAAACCATCTTCCACGCAGACAAAGCGCATCCTTTCAGGCGTCCAGCAGGTGGGTAAGGAATTGGCTGCTATCCAGTTTCTGATATAATTACTAAACCGTCTCCCCCTCCTGCATACGCTCGGCATTTTCTGCGATGCGTAATCTTTCGATGAATTCTGCGATATCGCCTTCCATAACCGCCGGAAGATTATATACTGTGTAGCCAATGCGGTGATCGGTAATGCGGCTTTGGGGATAATTGTAAGTGCGGATTTTATCGGAGCGGTCGCCGCTTCCTACCATTGATTTCCTTTGTGAACTGATGGCATCGTTGTGCTCTTTCAGTTTGATCTCATAAAGTCTGGAACGCAAAACGCTCAATGCGCGGTCCTTGTTTTTCAGCTGAGAACGTTCATCCTGGCAACTTACGACCAATCCGGAAGGAATGTGTGTTAACCGAACTGCGGAATAAGTCGTGTTAACTGACTGTCCACCAGCACCAGACGACTGAAAAGTATCCACGCGGACATCATTCATATTGATCTGCACGTCCACCTCCTCAGCCTCAGGCAACACGGCTACGGATGCAGCCGATGTGTGAATGCGTCCCTGCGATTCCGTCTGCGGAACGCGCTGAACGCGGTGCACGCCCGATTCAAATTTCATTTTTCCATAAACATCGTCGCCCTCAACTTTACAGACTATTTCCTTGTAACCACCATTGGTTCCTTCTGTAAAATCCATGATAGACGAACGCCAGCCCATTTTTTCGAAAAACCGCTGGTACATTCTGAATATATCGCCAGCAAAAATCGCGGCCTCGTCCCCGCCCGTTCCACCCCTTACTTCGAGGATAATGTTGCGGCTGTCATTCGGGTCTTTTGGGATAAGAAGCTCCTTAATCGCCTGTTCGAGTTGTTCAAGTTTCGGCGTCAGGTCGTCCAGTTCCTCTTTTGCCATTTCCCGAAGCTCTTCATCCTTTTCAGTTGTGATAAGTTCTTTGGTTCCGGCAATGTCTTTTTGGATCTTTTTATAAAGCTCATATTGCTCCACAATCTTTCCGAGATCCTTGTATTCCTTACTTATTTTGGAATAACGGGCAGAGTCGGAAACGATTTCCGGTTGTATGATTTGTTGCGAAACTTCTTCGAAACGTTCTTTTATGGCTTCTAATTTATCGATCATCTTTATTGAATATCTTTGGCACCAGGCATTCGGGGCACAAAGATACGCATTTTAGATAAATGAAGTTTTCGAGAGATAGTGGGTCTTATGTGAATTAGATACTTTGGAATACTGTTAGCAAATTATAATGTGTATTGATAATGAAAAAAATACTGGCTTTTGTGGCTTTGGCAATGGTTGTGGCAGGCTGCGATACAGGAAACCGCGTTGAAAACACCAAAGCGCTTTCGAATGAAATTAATGCGTCAAAAATAAAGCGGGTTACCAACACGCAACTCATTTATTCAGCAGATGCGTGGGGTAAGAAAATTGCCAAAATAGCCGAAAAGGCGCTTAGTAATGAGCTGGAAAAGCATCCCGAGAAAGCAGGGGAGTTGTGCCAGAATTTAGCAGAAGTTCCGGTTATAGCGGCTTTGGAAAAAGAATACGGTGTAAGAGTAGAGTTGCTGGACCTGACTGATCTGAAAAATCCAGACCTCGCCCCCAAAGAGCGGGAATTGCTGGAAGCTTATCTTTACAGCGCTAAAAATAAGTCTGCTGCGAGCGACAATCTCCAGCAACTGAGCGATACATCCCTGGTTTACAATGCACCCATTCCTTCCGAAAGCCTGATATGCAAATCATGTTTGCCAAACGACGAGACACCCTTTGCCGTGTGGCGACTACTTTTCAACAAAAAAGATATTATCAGAAAGCTTGATGCGAAGCAGTTGAAGGATTGATCATTGGTTTGCAGGAACACTTTTTTACAATTAGGAGTAACCCCATCACCTACTTTATTCACTCCGCATGCAAACTCCTGTTAACAAAACAATCCCGAAAATTATTGAAAACGAGGTATTAAAAGCTTTGTCTTTTTACCCGGAGTTGCAGGAAACGCCTATTGATTTTGTGTTTAAAAAAAACATTAAGCGATCTGTTATGCAGGCCCAGCCGAAGATTGGAACCATGTTTGGGGCAAAACGGGGCTACAATATCAACATCAGTGCATTATTCAGGCTAACCACCACCGCAATTCCGATCCACCAGATACCGCCGGACATTATGGTGGGCTGGATAGGCCATGAATTGGGACACGTGATGGACTACGAAAACAGGAATGTTATAGGGATGATGCGATTCGGCATTGGTTATTTATTTTCTTCCAAATACATTAAACAAGCCGAACGTGTAGCTGACACTTTCGCAGTAAACCATGGGTTAGGGAGCTATATTGTTAAAACAAAGCACTTTATCCTAAATCATGCAAGCTTGTCTGAAAAGTATAAGAACAAAATCGCCCGACTGTATCTTTCGCCGGACGAAATAATGGAGCAGGTCAGAAAGTTGGAAACCGCCCAGCACGAAGCCCGGCAGGACGCTGCACAAAATAAATCATGAGTTTTTTCTGACAAAAGCCTCGAACTCATGAAATTCTTCCTCTTTCATTACCCGTGGGATCTTGACCTGCCCACCAAGCTTTTTTGTGTCTTCGCTCCATTTGTAAAAAATTTCTTCTGGGATCAATTCTGTCTCAATTCCTTTTAGAGCACGTCCTCTTGCAACATTATAGTTTTTGTTGTTTTCCCGAAGCGTCTTATCCAGCGATTCCGCGACCTTTTCATTGTCAGGAAATTTGTCACAACTTAAAAACCATTTATGAATGTAATCTTCGCCCCTGTGCACAGCGGCAACAATAAACTCTTTAATTACCACATCGTATTTCTGTTCAATCACCCGCAACGCATTATTCATTTGATTCACAGAAAGTTGTGATCCTACTACATTCAAAAAATGCTTGGTACGGCCGGTGATTCTGATCTCTGACCTTGACTTGTCGGTAATTTGTACCGTATCTCCAATCATATAACGCCATGCGCCTGATACAGTGGATATTAACAGGACGTATTCAGTGTTTTCTTCCGCATTGGCAAGCGATAAAACATTCGCTCCCGGTTTCACCAGACCATTCTCGTCCACATGGTCACCATCAAATGGCACAAACTCGTAAAAAATGCCATTATCAGGAAAGAGCGCCATGGATGTGGTTTCGGGGCGCTTTTGAATGGCTATAAAGCCTTCTGAGGCGAGGTAGGTATCAATATAAATCAAGGGACGCGCAAATAATTGCTCAAGACTTTTTCGGTAAGGCTCAAATGCGACGCCGCCGGTTGTATAGACCATTAAATTCGGCCATATGTCATGAATGTTGCTCAGCTTATTATAGCTTATAATTTCTTTAAGCATTAATTCAACCCATGCAGGAATTCCGGAAATGCAGCCAATATCCCATTTTGGGGCTTCTTCCGCAATTCTTTTGACGCGCTCGTCCCAATCAGCAATGTCTGCAATTTCCCTTCCGGGTTTGTAAAATCCGCCGAACCAGGTAGGCAGATTACTGGCGCTGATCCCGCTGATCTCCCCTTCCTGGTGATCGTCTTTTTGAATGAGCGAAGTGCTGCTTCCCAGCATCAGGATCTGTTTTGTGAAAAAATCCCCCGGTAAGTTAAATGCATTAATGTTGGTAATTTCTGAAATGCCGGCTTTCCGGATCGCGTTGAGCATATCGTCGGTTACCGGAATGTATTTGCTGGCGCTTGTGGTTCCGCTGCTAAGCGCAAAATATTGCTGTCCGCCCGGCCAGGTCACATTTTGATGCCCTTCGAGTAAGTAATGCCACCATTCTTCATACATTTTATCATAATCGTGCGCCGGCACTTTACTTTGAAAAGCGGCGACGATATCCTTGCTTTCCAACAGCTCTGAAAAATTGTAAGCTTTGCCGAAAGCGGTCAGCTTAGCAGTTTCAAGCAGGTTTCGTAAAACTTTTTCTTGTGCTTCAACAGGATCGGGCTCGCTGGTGATCATTCCCGTGAAATCAATTGCCTTCTTTATCAGTTCTCCGATTACCGCCATGCGTTTATGTGCTTTATTTGATCAAAACCATTTACTTAATTAGGATTTTAAAAACCCATGCCACTTCATAAATTTGCCCTATCACATCATATCTGTATGTCCATGAAGGCATTGAATAAGATCAAAGCTCTAAATCACTTTTTCCATACGCGGCTGTTGGTAACGATCATGCTCGGTTTGGGAATTCGGCTGTCAGTTTTTGCACAGAACAATATCCTTGTTTTTCAGTCTGATTTTGGACTAAAAGATGGGGCAGTCTCGGCGATGAAAGGTGTTGCTTCCGGTGTTTCGCCTGATTTAAAAATGTATGATCTCACACATGAAATTCCTGCTTACAATATTTGGGAAGGAGCATATAGACTAGTGCAAACAGCACCCTACTGGCCAGCCGGGACGGTTTTTGTGTCGGTGGTGGATCCAGGTGTTGGCACTGAAAGAAAATCCGTCGTCATGAAATCCAAGTCGGGGCATTACTTTGTGACACCTGATAACGGAACATTAACATTGGTTGCCGAACAGCTAGGCATTCAGGAAGTTAGGGAGATAAATGAGGCGATAAACCGGCGTAAAGATTCCAATGAGTCCTACACTTTTCACGGTCGGGATGTTTACGCGTTTACTGCCGCGCGTTTGGCTGCGAAAGTGATTTCTTTGGAGCAGGTTGGGAAAAAGCTTGATAATAAAGTTGTTGCCATTTCTTACCAAAAAGCCGTTTTTGAAAGCGGTCAGGTGAAAGGATCAATTCCTATTCTGGACATTCAGTATGGGAATGTTTGGACCAACATTAATAGGGAAGTTTTCAATAAACTGAACATCAAACTGGGAGAGGATGTCGTCGTGCAGGTTTTTAACCAAAATGCGAAAATTTACGAAGGGAAAGTTCGCTTTGTGAATACGTTTGGGGAAGTAAAGGAAGGCGCAGATGTCGGGTATTTCAACAGTCTGCTGAATTTCTCACTGGGCGTCAATATGGGGAGTTTTTCCGAAAAATATAAAGTGCTGAGTGGAGGAGATTGGCGGATTGTTTTAACTAAATAAAACAACCCGCTTTAATGATCATTTGCCTACAACCTGATAGATTTCGTACCAGTCCTCGTGGCTTAATTTGATATCCGAAGCGCTTGCGCCGTTCCTGATCCTGGTTTCAGAAAGTGAGCCTATGATTGGCAAAGTGCCTAATTTCATCAGCCATGCAACCGCAGTTTGCTCGATATTTGCATCATATTTCCTGCCAACTTCTTCCAGCTTAGCTCTTAATCGAACCGCTTTTTCTTCCGTTCCATTCAAAATTTTGCCGCCAGCCAGCGGTGCCCATGCAAGCGGCTTGCTGAAACTTTGCTTGATGAAGTCGATACGACCATCCTCGATCGCAGTTGTATTCATCAAATTCAGCTCAATATGATTTGTGACGATGGGAATTCTCAGATAGGAAGCCAATAATTGATGTTGAAAAACCGTGAAATTGGCAACACCGATATGTTTCGTTTTTCCTGATTTAACGATTTCTGCAAGTGCAGTGGCTGTTTCTTCCGGGTCAGACAAAAAATCACTTTGGTGTAAAAGGAAAATATCTAAATAATCCGTTTTCAGCCGTTTCAAAGATCCGTTAATGCTATTTACAATGTGATCCCTCGACGTATCGTAGTAAGTCAGATATTTGTTGCTGGATTTTCTGATCCCGCATTTGCTAAATAAAACGATATCTTCCCTCTTAAAAGACTTACTCTGAACCACTTTGCCAAAATGCTCTTCAATGGCTGTGTCGCCATAAACATCTGCATGATCAAAAGTATTGATACCCAGTTCCAGACAGAGATTAACTGTTTTCTCGATTTGAGACGTGGTTTGGGCACCTTCATCCGTCCATCTCCAGAAACCATAAATTGCTTCGGATACTTTTGGGCCAGAGTCGCTTAAACTAACTTTTTTCATTGGGTGGTTATTTGAATGCTCGTGCAAAAATATCTATTTATCCAAACGTTTATCTTTTACGATCAGATAAATATCGTTTTCCAGTTCCAGATAGCCATAATCATACACGAAGTGATAAACATTGCCTTTTAGTGTAGGACGGACGCTGGTGATGAGGTTAAAGTCAAATCCTTTGCCGATGAGCTGGCTTTTTGTGGTTTTGGATTTGTCGTCAGGGCAAAGTTCTTCCAGGATCCGGCGATTTTTCCGAAGCTGGTTGTTCATGTTCCTGACTATGTTGTAAGAATCTGAATTTAACCGGTTATTGTAGCTGTTCCGGCACATATCCGAGCAGAATTTCTTGTCCACTCTCCCCATCAGTGGTTTCCCGCATTCCAGGCAATCCTTCATTTTTTTAAATGTTTAGTCGAATCCGGTTTACGGGATCCGTAAGTGTGCATATATAATCTCGCTCCGCAATATAGTAAAATTACTTTTGTAGCGATAAACAAACCAGTTTTTCCGTTTGCAAACGGCTGCAAATGCTTGTATCTGACTGTAAGTAGTTAATAACCGAATCGCATTTCTTCAATGCTGCACATTTGTAAAGTCGATTCAGAAGAGTCGTCCCAAGAGATTAAAGATTCACTACTAAACAAAGTCAGAAAACATGAACTTAGTAAAACTAATCGGAAATGTAGGCCGTGAAATCAATGTAAAGGAATTTGATGGCGGCAGGGCAGTAACATTCTCACTGGCCACGGACGAAAACTACATTAATAAAAACAAGGAAGAGATCAAATCCACATCATGGCACTCGATCATAGCATGGGGGCCACTGGCGCAGCGTTGCGAATCAATGCTTGAAAAGGGTAAAATGGTGTCCGTTGAAGGCAAGTTGAGCTATCGGCAGTATTTAAATAAGGATAATCAGACGGTTCGGACGGTAGAAATTGTGGCTTTAAAAATAGAAGAGATCATCAGGACGCAGGAAGCTACTGCGTAATGGAGGGCTAAATGCCTGGTCTTAACAACATTATAACGCATTATTAAGACCAGGATGTTATCAAAAATGATTGAAGCGGATTATTAAAGACTGCTTTCCAGAGCTGCTTTCCAGTTGCCGTAGGCTTCTTTGGTTGCTTCTGTCAATGCATTATCCGGTTCAATGGTGCTTAATGCGGAAAGGCCAACAAAAGCCTCAGAGCGGTTTTTGTAGTAGCCAAGTCCAAATCCTGCTGCACGCGCCGCACCTTGTGCGCCGTCCGTATTGTAAAGTTCTACGGTTGCGCCGGAGACGTTTGCGAAGGTTTCGCGGAAAACGGGGCTTAGGAACATGTTGGCTTCACCTGCACGGATATTTTTCAGGGAAACGCCAACGGTTTCCATGATTTCCATGCCGTAGTAAAGGGCAAAGACGATCCCTTCCTGTGCAGCGCGGGTGTAATGGTTAAGGCCATGACGACTGAATTGCAAACCCTTGAATGTGCTGCCCGGATCCTGATTTTCTAGCATCCGTTCAGCACCATTGCCGAAAGGAAGACAAAATAGCCCGTCAGCGCCAACAGGAGCTTGAGAAGCCAGTGCGTTCATTTCAGGATAGGAAACATTGCCCTGGAACAAGGAATTGCGCAGCCAGCCGTTCAGGCTGCCCGTGCCATTGACACAAAGCAAAACGCCGTAACGGGACGCTTTGGATATTGGATTTACGTGAAGGAATGTGTTCACGCGTGATTTTGGGTCAAATTTCACCTGATCGCTCACGCCATAAACAACGCCAGAAGTGCCGGCGGTGGCCGCCACTTCACCAGGTTCGAGGACATTCAGCGAGAATGCATTATTAGGCTGATCGCCCGCGCGGTAAGTGACCGGAATGCCAGCTCGTAATCCCAATGCTTCGGCTGCGGATGCGGTCACTTTCCCCTGTTCGGAGAATGTTGGCAAGACCTCAGGCATGATTTCATGATTGAAACCGAAATAGTCGAAAAGGAAATCAGCCGGGCGGTCATTAACAAAATCCCAGAAGATGCCTTCCGATAAGCCCGATGGCGTAGTAACAATGTCGCCGGTCATCCGGGCAGCCAAGTAATCGCCGGGCAGCATGAATTTATAAACCTTTGCGTAAACATCAGGTTCGTTTTCTTTAACCCAGCCCAATTTGGACGCAGTAAAATTACCGGGAGAATTGAGCAAGTGGGGCAGCACATATTCCTCGCCTAATGCTTCCATCGCTTTATTTCCAACTTCCACTGCGCGGCTGTCGCACCAGATAATGGACGGACGAAGCACATTCATATCTTTATCAACAACCACTAAACCATGCATCTGATATGATATACCGATCGCACCCACTTCCTCCGGCGAAATGCCAGCCTTTTGGATTACGGCCTTTGAAGCAAGGCAGGCATTTTGCCACCACATTTCAGGCTGCTGTTCCGCGAAGCCGGGCTTGGGGGCGGCGATCGTCATTTCCCGTTCAGGATAAAACGCAGCGGCGGCTACTGTGCCCGAATCTGCGTGGATCAAACATGCTTTTACAGACGAACTGCCTAAATCGAATCCCAGGAAATACATTGTTTCTGTTTTGATTAAAAATTGCTGCAATATTTAAATATAAGCCGAAAAAAATGCAAAAATGTTCCCTCGGTTTTGAAAAAGCAAGCTGTTAAGTGTAAATATTACACTTATTTAATATCCTTCCGTCTAGCCTCTTTAATCACGAAAATTAAAAAAGATATCCAGTCCCGGAAAATTTCACTATTTTAATGAAGATATTGAAACAATTTGAATCTATTTGTAGTCTTATTTGTGTTAACGATGCAGAACACCAAATAGCTGATTATTAATTTCAAGGTGTAAATTTTAAGAAAACGGAGCATCCTTCAATGGGTATTATGAAAAAAAATGTACATGTGGTTTTGATGGGTGGCTTTATTGCATTGTTCGCCGGATTTAGTCCTCTTGAAAAAAAATGGGAAAAACCCTTCTCCCGACTGGATAATGAAGTAAGAAAAAACAGCAAAGCTTATCAAACGCTTGGTGAGGCAACAAAGACGATCGGACACAGGCTAACCGGCAGTGTGAATGGTGAAAAAGCCGAAGAATACGCATTTCAGCTCCTGAAGAGTTACGGATTTACGGATGTTTCATTCCAGCCATTCGAGGTTGAAGCCTGGATGCGGGATACGGTAACTTTGTCTATTGCACCAAGCAGCAGTGATAATTTCAGAGAAGTTCCTGTTGTTTCGCTGGCGCACTCGCCTGTCGAAGCGAATCTGCAGGGCGAAATTGTAGATGTGGGCAATGGGCTGGAAGAAGATTTTGAGGCGATCAAAGAACGGATTAAAGGAAAGGTAGCACTCGCAAATATCAATCTGGTGGGAGCGCCGGGTAAGAAAAATCTGCATCGTTCTGAAAAAACAGCCCTGGCGATTAAGTATGGTGCGAGCGGCGTAATTATGGTAAATGGTGCGCCGGGAAAGATTTTGCTTACGGGAACAGCTTCGGTAACGGGAGCAATCATATCGATTCCAGCAGTTTGTATTTCAAATGACAGTGGAGGAGAATTGCGGAAATGGTTGAAAGAAGAAGGGCCACTGGAAGCGCATATTGATATGCACAACATTTCCAAGCCGATTAAAGCGAGAAATGTGGTTGCAACCCTCAAAGGAAAATCGGATGAAAAAGTGATCATCGGAGGACACCTGGATTCATGGGATCTGGCTACGGGAGCGATCGACAACGGCATTGGTTCTTTTGCAGTAATGGACATTGCGAGAACATTCAAAGCATTGAAAGTGAAACCGGAGCGTACGATCCAGTTCGTTTTATTCATGGGCGAGGAGCAAGGTCTGTTGGGATCGAAGCATTTTGTGAGTGAATTGAAAAAAACGGGTGAGATCAATAAGGTCAGTTATATGATGAACCTGGATATGACCAATGATCCGAAAGGCGTGAATGCTTTTGGAAGGGATGAAATGAATGAATTTTTCGCGGGTGTGGGCAGTGCCATACAGCATGTTGACCGGTCTTTCAAAAATGAATCATCAAACCGGGCTGGATTGCATAGTGATCACCAGCCGTTTATGCTCGAAGGCGTCCCCATTGCTGGCTTGTCCGGTCATTTGGATCCCAATGTGTTGCAATGCTATCATGCTGATTGCGATGATTTTAGCCTTGTGAACAAGAATCAATTTGAAAATACTGTGCGCATCGCATCTATGTATTTGTATGCGCTGGCAAACACCGAAACCATTGCTGTCTCAAAGCTTTCAGATGCTAAAACCCGCGATTACCTGATTTCGCAGGGCTTAAAGGAAGAATTGGTGATCGGACAGGAATGGCGGTGGGAACAATAACGTGAAGTAATGCTTGTATTTCCGAACGCAAAAATCAATATAGGCCTCGATATCGTTGAAAAACGGGCTGACGGATATCATAACATAGCGTCCTGTTTTTACCCCGTGGGCTGGTCCGACGCGTTGGAAATTACGCTGGATAAAGAATTTTCGTTTCAGTCAGATGGCATAGGGATTCCCGGGAACGCATCCGATAATCTTTGTATAAAGGCATATCAAATGATTGCGGCAAACTATCCGCTGCCGCCGGTAAAAATCCATCTGCTGAAAAGCATACCCATTGGCGCAGGGCTGGGAGGAGGTTCTGCGGACGCTGCATTTGCCATCAAGGCTTTAAACCAGCTCTTTAATCTAAAAATATCTTTTGAAAAACAGCTCGATTACGCACGTAGATTAGGGAGTGATTGCGCTTTTTTTATTCCAAACAAGCCAGCTTATTGTTTTCACAAAGGAGACATGTTTGAAGACATTGATCTGAGATTGAAGGGGAAATGGATCGTTTTGGTTAATCCGGGTTTACACATTTCAACCGCAGAAGCTTATTCGGGCATTATCCCGAAACGCAGTGAGCACGATTTGCGTACTGTTTTAAAGGAGCCGATCGAGAATTGGAAATATAAAGTTAAAAATGACTTTGAAGCAACGCTTTTTCCAAAATATCCTCTTTTAGAAGAGATCAAGGGCGCGTTATATAACCAAGGGGCACTTTATGCTGCCATGAGCGGTTCGGGTTCGACCTTATTCGGAATATTTGATCTGGAAAAGGATTTGACGAAGCATTTTGCGGAATTTGCCGTTTGGCAGGGACTGCTGGATTAAAAATTATTATCAGGTTACAAAACGCGGGAAATTGTAACTATATTCACCTCCCCGCTTATAAAGCATTAGAGAAAAGAGGTTAATGAGCTCCAAACCAACCACCAAATTAAAGGAAAACCCTTTTACGAAGCGGCGAGAACCTCTGGGTTTTATGCTTTGGCTCGGTGTAATCGGGAGCTCACTGCTTTTTACTTCCATCTTCATCATCTTTCTGATCCGGATGCATAGGGAAACGGGGCACATGATTGTCCTTCCCGATATGTTCTGGCTGAGTACATTAGTCATTTTATTTAGCAGTATCACGCTCCACGAGGCAAATCTGGCTTTTGCAAGCGAGCGTTTCCTGCATTATCGTGTATTTTTGGGTGCTACGCTGATACTGGGGATCACTTTTATCTTATTACAGGCGGGTGGCTGGGCCGAAATGTTGAATGCAGGCATATTCAACGGCATCACTACTTCCAGCGGACTGGTCTATCTTCTTACCGGACTGCACCTGGTCCATATCGTTGCCGGGGTGATTTATCTGAGCATGCTTTTTCAGAAAGCTGTCAAGAATAGAACTTATGTCGACTCCTTTGTTTACAGTGTAAATCCCCCAAACCGGTTGAGGATTAAGTTATTAACCCGATACTGGCATTTTACCGGCGCGCTTTGGCTGGTTGTGTTTCTTTTCCTGATCGTACTCTATTAGTTCCCTTAAAAATTGCGTTTGAGGCTTCTTCTGGCCAGAAATGTGCTCAGTAATGTAAGCACTGCGGCCATAATCATAGGCGCTCCGGGCAAATAGATGGGTGCGGAAGGCTGTGTAAAAAAGAAAAACAGGTTGGTCATTACAGGCGGGCCAATAATAGAAGTCAAACTTTGTAAGCTCGTTAGCGCGCCCTGAATCTTTCCTTGTTCATTGGGTTGAACCTGCGTTGAAATAATTCCCTGTATGCGGTGTTCCTGAGAGAGGGATTCGGGGAAGATGAAATAGGCGATGAAATTCAAAAATAAGCTTTAAATTTTGGTGCCGGGATAAGCACAAACATACATTTTTGATTTTGTATATTTGAATACTGATCTATTTTTATGACTCCCGCAACACTGCCTGTCCGGACCGACTTGTTTTCCATTTTCATTCTGCTGGGGTTTGTTCAGGGGCTTATACTTGCCTATTTTTTCCTTTCACACTCCAAAGGCGATAAGCAGCCCAATTTATTTTTGGGAGGGCTCATTCTGGGCATGTCCGTTTTATTGGGGGACGTTTGGTTGGGTTACACAAATTATATGTTCCAGGTGTTGTGGCTGGTCGATTTTTCAGAACCGATCAATCTCGTTTTGGCGCCGCTGGCCTATTTGTATATCAAAACGGGTGTCAGACAAAGATCTGAAAGGGGTTACTGGGTGCATTTGCTGCCTGCCATAATTTATTTTTTATATATGTGTGTCCTGATTTATCCGCAGGGCAATGCTTATAAGTACAACTGCAACATTTCGGCCTTCCACCCTGAAATGGAAATGCTGGTGTCCAACCGTTATGGCAGCGACTGGATGTTTTTTCTCAAAAACCACATTACCGATTTTACCGGTTTTAGCATGGTGATATACAATCTGGCGGGGCTGTATTTCCTGAGCAATGCGTTCAAAAAAGAAAACCTTTCCATCTTTACCAGAGAAAAGAGTCAATTGTCCTGGTATCGGAATATTTATCTCCAGTTAACAGTCCTGGTGATCATTTTTCTGGCCGTCCGGCTTTCTTTTCCGCACGATCTGGGCGATCACATCATCGCCGCATTTATCGCATTCATTATTTATGCAACCAGTTTTACGGTGCTCCGCAGATCGCTTTTCTTCCAGGATAACAATGTCCGTGCTGCCAAGAAATATGAAAAATCATCATTAACGCAGGAAATTCAGTCCACGACTTTGAAAAAATTGGAGGATGTGATGGCGGGTGAAAAGGCTTTTCTCGATCCTGGATTTTCACTACCCATTCTGGCAAAGCGGTTAGGCATCTCGACGCATCATTTGTCTCAAATTCTGAATGAAGAATTGGGCCAGAGCTTTTTTGATTTTGTTGCAAATTACAGGATTAATGAGGCCCAAAAACTGCTTCGGGATGAAGGGAGCAACTTTATCAAAATTGAGGAAATCGCGCAAATGGTAGGTTATAATTCAAAATCTGCATTTAATACATCATTCCGGAAAATCACAGGTTATACGCCTTCCGAGTTCAAAAAAAATGCTGTAAAATAGCTCTTTGCATGTTCTGATCTATCGGGAAGTACTTCTAACTGATAATCACGGTCGTTTTTCGCCTTTTGGTGCGGATACTTTTGTCCAGGTAACAAAAACAATCCGACCATGAAAAATCAAGATAACTTACATTCAGCTTCATTAACAGCGCGCCGCTACGATCTCGACTGGCTCCGCGTTATCGCGTTCGCGATCCTGATCTTCTTCCACGTAGGCATGTTCTTCAATTTTTGGGAATGGCACATTAAGAATGATGTCATTACGCACGCCATTGAATTGCCCATGCGATTTCCCAGCCAATGGCGCATGTCGCTTTTATTCATGATCTCCGGCGCCGGAATGTATTTTGCACTGGGAAACCGCGGGCCGAAGGCATTTTTAGGTGAAAGATTTGTCAGGATATTTATTCCGCTGGTTTTCGGCATGTTTGTGATCGTACCGCCACAGATCTTTTTCGAGCGCCTTACGCAAGGGCAAACGTATTCTTATGCCGAATTTTATAAAACCGTTTTTGAGTTCACGCCATATCCGGCCGGAAGTTTCAGCTGGCACCACCTTTGGTATCTCGTTTACATCTTCTTTTATTCGATCATTGGTTTGCCGCTATTATTATTTATTCGCCGCAATAACGCGTTGACGGCAAGCTGGGCACGTTTTTTCAGTAATCCGTTCACATTGATACTTGTTCCTGTGATCTGGCACGTGGCCGGAACAGCATTACTGGGACAATATCCAACGACACATAACCTCACCAGGGACTGGAATGAGCATTTTCACGATTTTACACTTTTCGTGACAGGCTTTGTTTTGTGTACACAAACCGGTTTTTGGGAAACGCTTAAAAAGTACAGGAAGCTTAACCTGGCGATCTGGCTGGTGTTAACGACTATTCTCTATGTGTTTTACTGGATCCCTAGAGCGGAGCTGGAAGGCGGAGAAATTATGTTTTATCAAACGCTTAAAACATTGAATGCATGGTGCATTCTCTTGTCAATTTTTGGCTTTGCGTATGTTTATCTGCAATTTTCAAACCGCTTTTTGAAGTATGCCAATGAAGCAGTATATCCATTTTATATTCTACATCAAACAGTTATCATTTGTCTGGCTTATCCACTGATAAACAGTTCATTGCCCTGGCTTGTGAAGTTTGTTTACCTTTCGGTTGCCACGTTTCTGGTCTGCCTGGTGCTATATCATTTTTTGATAAAACAATTCAATTTCCTGCGCATTGTTTTTGGACTGAAAAGCAAGAGACGGAAGCCCGTTGACAGGCCGGAAGAAGTCATTATTTCTTTAAGATCTTGAATTCAACACGGCGGTTTTGTTGCTGGCCCTCAGGCGTGTCATTTTTAGCAACCGGAACAGTTTCGCCATAACCTTTGCTGCCCACACGGTCCGGCTCGATTCCCTTTCCGATCAGATATTCCCGGACGGAATCGGCCCGGTCCTGTGACAGTTTAATGTTGAATTCGGCGCTACCGGTGTTGTCTGTATGCCCGCCTAGTTCAATGGTCAGCGTCTTATTTTCGGTCATGGAAAGTGCGATCCTGTTTAGCTCAGGAAAAGATTCGCTGCTCAATGCTGATTTTCCTGTTGCAAAGAAAATGTTATTAAGCCGTACGATCTGACCTTCCTCGATCGGGATCAGCTTTAAAGATTTGTTGGTGATTTCTTTAAAACCTTTTGTTGCAGTCGAATCGCTCAGGTCAATGTTCTCACCTTCTGCAATAAAATCTGGCGCAACAGCACGCATGCTGTATTTGTGACCGTAGGGAAGGATAATCTTGTATTCTCCTGTTGTTGGATTGGTTGTTGCGGTTCCTACTTCTTCACCGTCAGCCAGGTTTTCATAAATGATCGTCGCCTCAACAGGTTTTCCGGTTTTTGAATCAATTACCTTCCCGCTAATCATTACCACAGGATCAGAAACGGGCACAAGGGCAATTGGCGCTTCGGTTGTATCACCCGGAACTTCCTTCGGTTTCAGGTTGTAGCGCACCACATCGCCCTTGCCTTCCGTGCCCTTGAATGACACCATATAGGAATAATCGCCTAACGCGGAAATGGTGTAGTAGGCGTCATAACCGTCCGAATTAATGGCCGGGCCTAGGTTTACGGGCCGGCTCCAACGCTTCCAGGTTTTGTCGATGCGTTTGCTGTAATAAATGTCGTTGCTTCCCTGGCCGCCTTTGCGGTCGCTTGAAAAATATAATGTTACCCCGTCCGGAGCGAGAAACGGCGTTGTTTCGGTAAATTCTTCCGAATTGATCTCGTTTCCCAGGTTCATCGGTTTGGACCAGGAGCCATCTTTGGCCTTAAAACTCACATAAATGTCATCAACCTTGCTATTCTTTTTCTCACTGAACGACATAATCAATGTCTTGCCATCATTGGAAAGATATCCGCAGTCAAACTGTCCTTTGCTGATCTTGGAATAGCCTGGGATTTCCAGCTTATTAGGTGCGGCCCATCCGCGCGCCGTTTTTTTGCTTGTAGAAAATCCCCGCGTTTCATACACGCCATTCTTGTAAGATCCCTTGATTAACAATGTGTTACCATCGGGCGTAATGCTATAAAGGCTGTTGTAATCTTCTTTGTTCAGTGGGGAAGGAAGCCGCCGCGCCTGCGACCATTTCTCGTTTTTAAGCTCAGAAAACCAGATATCCTGACTGCCTTTGGCTCCATGCGTATTTTGCGGATGGCTTACCCTTGAGAAGTAAATGGTTTTCCCGTCAGGAGCAATGATCGGGTTAATTTCATTGTATTCAGTGTTAACCGTTTTTCCAAGATTTTCCAGCTGCGCACTCGCACAAAAGGAAATGGAACAAAACAGCATGGCCAGTAATGAAATGCGCATCGTTTTTGGAAGGGTAGTTAGTTATTGTCTACATATAACGACTTATCCAATGGCTTATTTTCTATGTTTTCAACACGAAATGCTTCCATTTTTTCCAAAAGGCCTACTACATTGTCCGCCACCACCAAAAGTTTTTGATTATCAGGATGTAAAAACCCTTCCTCCACCATTTTATCAAGTTGCAAAAGCAGCAGATCGTAGAATCCGTTAACATTCAGCAAGCCAACCGGTCCTTTAAAAATTTTCAGCTGCGACCAGGTCAGTATTTCAAATAATTCATCAAAAGTGCCATAGCCGCCAGGAAGCGCAATAATGCCGTCAGTAAGGGAAACCATTTTAGCCTTCCGCTCGTGCATGGTTTCTGTAAAATGGATCTCCGTTAATGTTTTATGGGCAACTTCCAGTTTAGCAAGGAAATTCGGAATGATTCCGGTTACCAGACCATTATTTTCAATAGCCCCATCTGCAACGCGGCCCATCAGGCCCATATTTCCGCCGCCATAAATCAGCCTTATGTTTCTTTTCGCCAATTCTGCGCCTAATGCATAGGCGGTTTCAGCGTAAACAGGTTTTTTGCCCGGATTAGAACCGCAGTATACGACAATTGATTGCATAAAATTCAAACTGAAAAAAGTGTAGTGTTAATGTATTGTCCTATTAATCAAGCAATTCTGTTGCCAGTGCTTTCAAGTCCAGGTCGCCGTAAGTGCCTGAGCTCATCAGAAGCAAATTGGCGTTTGTCCAAGTCAAAGACTTTAAAAAGCTAACCATTTGGGAGGAATCGGTGAAAACATTGAGATCGTCGCGCTTGAAAGCCGTGCGAATGTCTTCTTCCGAAATCGGTTCAAGACGCTTGTGCTCAACCGTTTGCGGGTTATAGTAAACAACTGCAACGTCGGCCGCCTTCAATTTTCTCCGATACTGGCTTAAAAAAGCCTTATTAAGGCTGCTGAATGTGTGAAGCTCGGCGCATGCAACCAATGTTCGGTCAGGATATTGTTCTTTTAATGCGGCGGTTGTAGCTTCCACTTTTGAAGGCGCGTGTGCAAAATCGCGGTAAATGCTCACCGTTTCGGTCTTGCCCAACAGTTCCAGGCGTTTGGATGCGCCCTTAAAACTTTGGATTGCTTCATAAAATTGGTCGTCGGTAACGCCTAGACGTTCGCAAACGGCATAAGCACCGCTGATATTTTTCATGTTATGGTTACCAAAAACCAGCACAGGAACCTCTTTGTTATCAGGCGTGATCAGGATCGTTTTGCCATCTTCAATTTTATAAGGGTGCGCGTGGTAAGGAGTGCTGACAACGTCAGCGCGCTCTTTCTGGCCGATCACATCCAGCATATCGTCGGTTTCATCAAAGATAATCCCGCCGGCTTTTGGCAAAGAATCGGCCAAAAGTTCAAATTGCTTTACGTATAATTCCCATGTGGGGAACACATTAAAATGGTCCCACGCAATGCCGCTGATCAACGCAATATGCGGCTGGTAATGCATGAATTTCGGCGTCGGGTCTAATGGTGAAGTGAAATATTCATCGCCTTCGATCACAATCAGCGGTGCTTCTTCCGAAAGTTTCACCATGTTATCAAAACCTTCGATCTGCGCACCAACCAGATAGTTGAAAATTCGCTTATGATAGTTCAAAACGTGCAGGATCATGGAAGTAATGGTCGTTTTACCATGACTTCCGGCAATTACTACGCGCTGTTTGCTCTGGCTTTGTTCAAAAATATATTCCGGATACGAATACACTTTAATGCCTAATTCCTTTGCTTTTGCCAGCTCCGGATTATCATGGCGCGCATGCATGCCCAAAATCACGGCCGTAAGATCAGCCGTGATTTTCTCAGGAAACCAGCCGGTTAAGGCAGGAAGGAGGTTGTATTTAGCCAGGCGGCTTGCGGATGGCTCGTATATTTCGTCGTCGGAGCCGGTTACTACAAATCCCTTTAAATGCAGCGCAATGGCAAGGTTGTGCATTACACTGCCACCAATTGATATAAAATGTATTTTATCCAAAGATGAAATCTGACTCATTGATAATGATTAACTGTTTCTTAACTAAGCTAATTTCTTGTATTTGATCCGCTTTGGCGTCAGATCGGAACCCATGCGTTTCTTGCGGTTTTCTTCATATTCGGAGAAATTTCCTTCAAACCAATAAACCTGAGAATCGCCTTCAAAAGCCAGGATATGCGTCGCAACACGGTCCAGGAACCACCGGTCGTGGGATATAATTACCGCGCAGCCAGCAAAGTTTTCCAAACCTTCTTCCAGTGCTCTTAATGTATTGATATCCAAATCATTGGTTGGCTCATCGAGCAAAAGCAAATTGCCACCCTCTTTCAATGTCATGGCCAAATGCACCCGGTTTCTCTCACCACCAGACAAGTTTCCGACTTTCTTTTCCTGGTCGCCGCCGCCGAAGTTGAAACGGCTCACATAGGCACGAGCGTTCGATTGCTTGCCCGCGATCATGATCCAGTCATTTCCGTCCGCAATGCTCTGGTAAACGGTTTTGGCAGGATCCAGATTATCATGTTCCTGATCCACATATGCCAGTTCCACCGTGTCGCCCACGTCAAAATGTCCTTCGAGCGGTTTCAATTGACCTGTTATGAGCTTGAAAAGTGTCGTCTTACCCGCACCGTTGGGCCCGATAATGCCGACAATCCCGTTCGGTGGCAATGCAAAGTTTAGGTTTTCATACAAAAGCCTGTCGCCAAAGCCCATGGAAACATTATGCGCTTCAATCACCTTATTCCCAAGACGAGGTCCTGCGGGAATGAAGATCTCCAATTTTTCCTCTTTCTCGCGGCCTTCTTCACCCAACAAGCGCTCGTAAGCACCCAAACGGGCTTTGGATTTGGCCTGGCGTCCTTTCGCGCCCATGCGCACCCATTCCAGCTCGCGCTGCAATGTTTTCTGACGTTTCGACTCTGTTTTTTCTTCTTTTTTCAGGCGTTCCTGCTTTTGTTCAAGCCAGGAAGTATAATTTCCTTTCCATGGAATGCCTTCGCCGCGGTCCAGTTCGAGGATCCAGCCAGCGACATTATCCAGGAAGTAACGATCGTGGGTAACGGCAATAACGGTTCCTTTATATTGTCTCAAATGCTCTTCCAGCCATAAAACCGATTCGGCATCCAAGTGGTTGGTAGGCTCATCCAGGAGCAGTACATCAGGCTGACGAAGCAAAAGCCGGCACAATGCAACCCTACGTTTTTCACCACCCGAAAGCGTCGAAACCAATGTATCTGAGGGCGGGCAACGCAGCGCGTCCATCGCGATTTCCAACCTGTTATCCAGGTTCCATGCGTCTGTCGAATCCAGCTTTTCCTGCACTTCCCCCTGACGTTCAAGGAGTTTGTCAAAATCTGCATCCTCCTCGCCAAATGCCTCATTGATCTTGTCATACTCCTTCAAAAGGTCAACAATTTCCTGAACTCCTTCTTCTACAACCTCTCTTACAGTTTTGGTCGCGTCTAGTTTGGGTTCTTGTTCAAGCATTCCGACCGAATAGCCCGGAGAAAAAACCACGTCTCCCTGAATATCCTTATCAATTCCTGCTATAACGCGTAAAAGCGTTGATTTACCTGATCCGTTTAAACCTAAAACCCCGATTTTAGCACCATAAAAAAAGGATAAATAGATGTTTTTAATGATATGCCGGTTAGGAGGAATGATTTTGTTAACCCCCGACATTGAGAAAATAATGGTTTCGTTACTCATTTTTTGTTTAATTTGTGCGTAACAAATATCGTTATTATCCCTACACTTAGCAGATAAAAAAATTGAAAGAATGGAAAATGCCACGTTGAATGATGAATACGGCTATGTTAAAGACAGCAAAGTATTTTTAAAGGGGTATTTGGAATTCCCCGACCGGCAAATTGGAGAAGTAAAGAGAACAGAGCAGGAAGCGATTGATTATTTTAAAAATCGTTTTAATATCGTTCTGAACAAAGTGGAGCAGTTGGAACAAGAAATAGATGAGGCACTTAACAAGGGTTCTTATCTGACCAAGCTAATCCAGCTTCAACGTAAGCTTAAAGGTTTTGATGCACTCGGGGACTTTGTTCCGTTGTTGCAAAGACTGGAAGAGAAAGAGGAATATCTGAAAGGTTTGATCGAAGTTAATCAACTTAAAAACCTGGAAATCAAACGCGCATTGATCGAAGATGTGAAAGTGGCAGCGGCTATTGAAGATTACACCGCAGCAACGGATCAGATTCAGGAGATAAAAGCCAAATGGATTCGCACAGGGCCCGTTGAGAAAGAATATCAGGAAGAAGTTGAAACAACATTTCAAACCATCCTGGACGATTTCTTCCAACGCAGAAGGGATTATTTCGATGAACAGAACAAAATCAATCAGTTCCGTATAGAAGAGTACGAAAAGCTGATCAAGATCACCAAAACGCTCAGCTATTCACGTGATCTTGACGATGCTTATCAGAAAGCAAGGGAAGTGCGCAACGCCTGGAACAACATCGGAGAAGTGCCACCAAAGCGCTTTTTCAAGGTGAATAAGGCTTACAGGCACTTTTTGAAATTGTTTTATGACAAATACAATCTGGCCAAGGGAATTGAGCCGAAAGTACGCGTTGACCCACGGATCGTTGAGCAGCAGAAACTACTTCAACAAGCCGAAACATTGCTTCGCTCGCCAGACATTATTGAAGCTTCGCAGGAAGCAAAAGTGCTTTTGAGCAAATGGAAGGAAATCAAAATTCCTTTCAAAATGGCAGATAAAGAGCTTGCGGAACGTTTCAGAATGGTTTGTGACAAGATATTTGAACTTAGTTATCTTGCCCGTGTCATCAGCCGTAAATATCCGGCATTCGAAATGAAAAGCCCTGAGGAGCAGCTCAGAACGAAATACAGAGAGCTGGAATGGCTTGCGAAACGCGAAAAAAGTGACCTGGAATTTGCTATACTTGAATTTGACCGGACAGCAACTGGCGATCCTGAGCAAGATAAGCAGGCAGCCGGCCGCATCAACATTCAGAAGCGGAAAGTACAGATGAAAGAAAAGATCCTTTCAGAGTTCGAAAGAAAGCTGAAGACGATTACCGGGTAACCCGCATTGAAGATTTATTAATTACAAGATTTGAAGGCAATACCCTGGTCTCATATTCGGCCGGGGTATTTTTGCTTTCGATCAGATCCAGAAGCAGTGACGTAGCCTGCTGACCCATTTCAAAAGATGGCTGTGTCACCGAGCTGACCGGCGGATCAAGTAATGATGACATCGCCAGATCGCAGAAACCTACCACCGCAACGTCGTCCGGCATACGGTAACCAAGCTGTCGCAGCGCCCAGTGGATGCCCATGGTGATGCGGTCACTTGCTCCAAAGATCGCATCGGGGCGCTCGCGTAATGCCATGAGCTGGTAAGTGCGCTCTGTTCCGCCGGATTGCGTTATTTCGCTGTGCAAGACCCATTCTTCTTTAAAATCAATGTCGTATTTCCGTAAAGCATCCTTATAACCTTCCAAACGAAAGCGGGTGATGGAAACGGGCTTGGGGCCTGCAATATGCGCAATTCGTTTGCAGCCTCTCTTAATAAGGTGTTCCGTAGCTTCAAATGCGCCCTTATAGTCATCTACACGCACCTTATGCGTCTGCATAGCATCACTTACCCGATCAAAAAACACGACCGGAATGCCTTGTTCCTGCAAAGACACAAAATGATCAATGTTCTCCGACTGGCTGGAAATGGCTACAATGAGGCCGTCAACGCGCCGGGAAGCAATGTGCCGTGAGGCCGACCGTTCCCTTTCGAGTAGTTCATGGCTTTGGTAGATCATTGTATGGTAACCCCTGCTGTACGCGATGTCCTCTACGCCGCCGATGGCGGATGAGTAAAACCGGTTCGCAATGTCAGGCACGATCACGCCAATCGTCTGCGTGCGGTTTTTGAGCAAGCTGATCGCTATGGGATTGGGGTAATAATTAAGTTTTTCCGCCAGCTCGATGACCTTATTTTTCGTCTCTTCACTGATTTCGCTGCTGTCACGCAGTGCCCGCGACACGGTTGATTTCGAAATGTTGAGCTGCCTGGCAATTTCTTTAATGGTGATAGAGACCTTTTTCATGGAGCAGTATGGGAATAATACAATTGCAACAATTTGTATAAAGAATGCGCTAATTCCGGTTTGTTGCACAAATTACAAAGTATGCACCAAGTTCCGGGAAAAATTACGGAAACGGGAACGGTTCCGGGAACGGTTGCGTAGATTTATTGATTTTTTTCAAGATTATATTTTGTGTATCAACGAACCAATGGTTAAACTAGGTTCATTGTTGACGAGGCCAGTGCACCTCACACCACTACTAATCCTGGAAATTTTCTATAATTAACCTAGCTCATTAATGGAAGCAAAATCATTTACCAACACCCTACCATCTGCCCATTCCCAGAAAAGTGCTTTGGAAAATTTATTTGGCAAAGTGGTGGCAACCGGAGATTACCATGCTTTTCGTGAATTGTTTACACATCATTACAGATCTCTTTGTAATTATGCAATGCGTGTGGTGATTACACGGGAGATTGCGGAGGAAGTTGTTTCTGATGTGTTTGTAAAACTTTGGAAAAATCGCGAGCAGATTGAAGTGCATACTTCGTTTCAGGCTTACATTTACAGAGCAGTGAGAAATCAGGCGCTGGATTACCTGAAACTCAGGATCCACCGGCAGAATGAGCGGGAATCGCTGGATTCGGTGCAGTGGAATATGTCTCACGCAGATCATTTTTCGCCTGTTGAGGAACTGACTTTCAATGAGTTTTTCGATCACGTGGAAGGATGCATTCAGGCTTTGCCAAGGCAATGTCAGATCATTTTCCGTCTCAGCCGCGAAGAAGGCCTGCGTTATCGCGACATTGCGGAAAAGCTTGAAATTTCAGTCAAAACAGTGGAAACACAAATGAGCCGGGCTTTGAAAGTCTTGCGCGAACGCGTTCCCGAACATAGGTTAGTAGCATAATTATAACAATGGCATTAGAACAAACATGGCGTTGGTTTGGCCCCAATGACCCCGTAACATTACAGGACGTCCGCCAGGCAGGAGCAACAGGAATCGTAACAGCATTACACCATATCCGTAACGGGGAGGTGTGGGAAATCGCTGAAATAAAGGCACGTAAGGAAATGATCGAACAAGCCGGGCTGACGTGGTCGGTGGTGGAAAGTGTTCCGGTGCATGAAGCGATCAAAACCCGGACCGGCGATTTTGAACGATATATAAAAAATTACCAGCAAACCTTAGTGAATTTGGGCGCATGCGGCATAGACACCGTCTGTTACAATTTCATGCCCATTCTGGACTGGACCAGAACCGATCTGGACGCGCCTATGAAGGATGGGTCAACAGGTTTGCGATTTGATGCAACACATTTTGCAGCTTTTGATCTTTATCTTTTAAAAAGACCTGAAGCGCAGGAAATATACAGCGACGAACAAAAGAAAAAAGCCAGAAACTGGCTGGATAACGCGGAAGAGGCAGCAGTTACGAAGCTGGTAAGGAACATTATCGCAGGTTTACCCGGGTCGGAAGAGAGCTTCACCATTGAAGAATTCAGGACTGCATTGAGTGCATATGCGCATGTAGGTGATCTTGAATTGAGGACGCATTTGTATCAATTCATTCAGGCCATAGCGCCCGTGGCCGCAGAGGCTGGTGTGAGGCTGGCGATTCATCCGGATGATCCTCCGTATCCTATTTTAGGACTTCCAAGAGTGGTAAGCACAGAGAATGATGCATTGTTATTGTTGGAAGCATATGATAATGAGGCCAATGGCATCTGCTTTTGCACGGGTTCCTATGGCGTAAGACCGGATAATGATCTAAGCGGCATGGTGGACAGACTGGGCAACCGCATTCATTTCATCCATTTGCGGGCAACGAAGAGAGAACACGACGGAAGTTTCTACGAGGCGGATCATTTGGACGGGGACGTGGACATGTATCATGTCATGAAAGCATTGCTTACCGAGCAAAAACGACGCATTGAAGCTGGTAGGACAGATTTAAGAATGCCATTCCGCCCGGATCACGGTCACAGAATGCTCGACGATCTGTCCGGCACAAAAAGAACAAATCCGGGATACACCGCCATCGGCCGCCTGCGCGGACTGGCTGAGTTGCGTGGATTGGAATATGCTATTGAGAGAAGTTATCCGAACAAATAAATGACAACAATCGCTACTGCACAAAAGACATTCATATCGGACGATTTTCTGCTTCGTTCGGAAACTGCGCGCGTTCTTTATCATGATTATGCCAAAGAAATGCCGATCATTGATTATCACTGCCACCTTCCTCCCGATCAGATCGCGGCGGATAAGCAGTTCGAGAATATCACGCAGATCTGGCTGTATGGTGATCATTACAAATGGCGGGCAATGCGTGCAAATGGCATTAACGAGCGCTTTTGTACAGGTGATGCGAGCGATTGGGAAAAATTTGAGCAGTGGGCGATTACCGTGCCTTACACCATGCGTAACCCGCTGTATCATTGGACACACCTTGAATTGCTGCGCTATTTCGACATTGATATTTTATTAAATAAAGATTCGGCAAGGGAGATTTATGAAGAATGTTCGGCAAAACTGAAACAGCCTGATTTTTCTGTAAAAAACCTTTTAAAACGGATGAATGTGAAGATCATCTGCACAACGGATGATCCAACTGACTCGCTTTCTAACCATCAATTGATCAAAGACAGCGGGTTTGACATTAAAGTGCTGCCCACTTTCCGCCCGGACAAGGCCATGTTACTCATCGACTCGCCCGAGGAATTTAACCAATATCTCTCCAAGCTTGGCGAGACTTCGGGCGTGGGAGAAATCACCACATATGAGAGCCTCTTAGCCGCATTGCAGAACCGCCACGATTTTTTTGCATCCATGGGTGGCAAGCTTTCCGATCACGGTTTGGAGCACATTTACGCAACATTCGACGAAGAAGCCGCGAAACAAGCATTTACAGCTGCCCGAAATGGCCAGCTTCCCAGTGACTTGCAGCGCGAAGCATTTAAATCAATGGTCCTTTTTGAAACGGCAAAAATGGATCACGCAAAAACCTGGACGCAACAGTTCCACCTGGGCGCATTGCGTAACAACAATGCGCGTATGCTGCGTGAACTTGGCCCGGATACAGGCTGGGATTCTATCGGCGATTACAGCCAGGCGCAGGCTATGTCCAGGTTTTTCAACAAACTGGATTCAACGGATCAGCTTGCTAAAACAATTCTTTACAACCTCAATCCGGCCGATAATGAAGTGCTTGCCACGATGACAGGCAATTATAATGATGGCACCATTGCTGGCAAAATGCAGTTTGGCTCTGGCTGGTGGTATCTGGATCAGAAAGACGGAATGGAACGCCAGATGAACGCATTGTCCAATATGGGCTTATTGAGCCGTTTTGTAGGCATGCTCACCGACTCGCGCAGTTTCTTATCTTATCCGCGCCACGAATATTTCCGCAGGATTCTTTGCAACATAATTGGTAATGATGTCGAAAACGGTGAGCTTCCTAATGATATCCAATGGCTCGGAAAACTTGTAGAAGACATTTCTTATCGGAATGCAAGTAATTATTTCGGATTTTAGGTAGGTTTACGGTTATGGCTCAAATAGTTTCTTTTGGAGAAGTCCTTATGCGGCTTTCTACACCAGGTTTTTCCCGTTTTGAACAAGCACGTCAACTGAATGTCACTTATGCCGGCGGAGAAGCGAATGTCTCCACGGCATTGGCTTATTGGGGACATCATACGGCCCACGTAACCCGCTTCCCCGACTCGCCGATTGGCAGGGCTGCGGCACAATATCTTCATTTTCATGGTGTTGATGTTTCCCATATCATTTACGGAGGCCCCAGAATGGCTGTTTATTTCCTGGAAACAGGTGCAGCATTGCGCGGCAGTCAGATCGTTTACGACAGGGCTAATTCGTCATTAGCAGAAATAGATCCGAAAGAAATTGATTGGGAAAGCATTTTGAAAGATGCCAAATGGTTTCATTGGGCGGGCATTACACCGGCACTTTCGCAGGGAGCAGCAGATGCGCTTCTGGATGGCATTAAAGCAGCCAGAAAATTAGGACTTACCGTTTCAGGGGATATTTTTTACCGGGCCAATTTGTGGAAATACGGTAAAAAACCATCCGACATCCTGCCTGAACTGACCGCCGGAACTGACATTGTTATTGCAAACAGCGAAAATATAAAGGAGATTTTTGGCATTGAAGGAAACGATTTTGTTGAATCGTGCGTCAATTTACAGAAGGCATATCCGCAAGTAAAGACGATTGTTGATACAAAACGGACATCCATCAGTGCTTCCCACAACCTGCTAAGGGCATATCTCTGGAACGGAAAAGAGCTTTTGGAGACAGCCGACACAGAAATCAACCCGATTATTGACAGAGTTGGTGGCGGAGACGCATTCATAGCCGGTTTGATCCACGGATTGATTACTTTTAATGATCAGCAAAAGGCACTGGAATTTGGTGTTGCGGCTTCGGCTTTGAAACATACTATTGAAGGGGACGCACTGATATCCACTATTCAGGAAGTTGAAGCGATCAGGCAGGGAGAGACTTCCGGCCGGATCAAGCGTTAATGCGGGGTGCGCAATCCGGGGTGCGTAATCCGAATACACTGGTGGTTGATATAGAGCCTGGTTGCTGTTTCAAATAACAAATAATATGGATAAGGAAACGACATTAAAACTATTAAATCAGGTTGGCGTCCTGCCTCTGTTTTATCATAGTGACATAGAAATTGCCAAGGAGGTGATCAACGCCAGTTATCGCGGCGGAGCGCGGGCATTTGAATTTACAAACCGCGGCGAAAACGCATTCACCGTATTTACTGAACTGGTTGCTTACACGAAGGAAAGCCTGCCGGGATTGTCCATGGGAATCGGCACGATCTACGATGCGGAAACTGCGCAGAAATTTATAGATGCCGGAACCGATTTCATTGTTACGCCCTGTCTCAACCCGGCGGTTGGCTATGCGTGTGCAAAGGCAAATATCCCGTGGATTCCGGGTGTATCAACATTAACAGAAATCTATAATGCACAACAGGCCGGGGCTGAGGTCGTAAAGCTTTTTCCCGGCGATGTTGTAGGATCCAAGTTTATCAAAGCGATCCGCGGGCCTATGCCTAATGTGAAGATCATGGTCACAGGAGGCGTGCAGCCCACTGCCGAAAGCATCAATGAATGGTTCGGAGCAGGCGCTTATGCGGTTGGCTTGGGATCGAATTTATTTCCGAAAGACATTATTGCAGATGGCAACTATGCCTGGATAGAGCAGAAAGTTGCCGAAAGCATTGCATTGGTTACCAAATTCAGGGAAGCCAATTGATATTTAGCTTTAACATTACCAAAAGCGGAACTTAATCTTTTTTACGTTCCGCTTTTTTGCGTTCACGCTTCTCCTTCCGCGCTTCACGTTTTTCCTTACGCTTTTCTTTCCGGTCCTTGCGCACTTCCTTAATAGTGTCCTTCACACTCATTGACGAGTCGTATTCGGCCTTAAATGCTTCCACGTAAGCATTACGCAGTACATTGATAATGATTGGCCAGAGATCGGTGGAAATGTCGCCGACAGTTCCTTTTAGGGGAATCCGCGTAGCAACCTGGTCTTTCTTTTTATTTTCCAGAAGAAAAGCGCCGCCTTCTGCCAGCAGCTCACGAAAGAACTGGCTTACATTCCGGTTCTCCTCTTTCATCTTGAAGATCTTCATATCCTTGGTAAGCGGCTTGAGATAACCTTCAAGCTTGCCGTCGACCATTCTCATTTCACTTACAAGGCTCATTGTCCCTTGTTCAAAATCCAGGTTTCCATATTGGCGCGACAGGCTGTTGAGCTTCACCAGTTGCAGATCTTTCAGGCTCATATTATAATCGAAATCCGGGATTTGTTTCAACAGCAGCATATTAGCAGTGAACAACATGGTTCCGCCAAAGCCGGGGAGATCACCTGTAGCTTTCACAGGTGATGGTAAGGCCTTGCCCTTTTCCTCCACATTACGAATATTCTCGATTTCCAGCTGGAAATTGTTTAAGGTTAGGTCCGTCTTCGGTTGACTTACAATGCTCGTGAGGTCTACCTTGCCGTCAATAATTTCAAAACGGTTTATTTCAATGGGCAAAAGATCCTTGATAACCTTCGTCCAGTCATTTTCTGCACCTGTCTGACTTCCTTCTTCGCTGCTGCTGAACGCAAAGTTGATCTCTGGATTGTAGCATTCCACTTTGCTCACGAGCTTTCCTTTCAGTAATGATTCCCATTGCACCGAAAGATCCATCTTGGGGATCAGGATGAAAGGCTCTTTAATTTTTCCGTTGACTTTCCGGATATTCATGCCGTCGATCTGGTAAGCGCCCCGGATCAGATGAATGTCCACATCTTCGATACGACCGGTGTAACCATTCATGTCAGCAAGAACTTTGTTCACATAACGCACCACAAAATAGGGCAGCAGCAAGCGGGCGATTATCAGAATAATCACTATTCCTATCAATATTTTTACAGATCTTTTCACGTTTATATAGTAAAAATCGGGTTAACTGGATTTTGAGTTTCAGGGTGTTGAAAGTCAAAAATGATGCCAATGATTTTTTTGCCCAATTTGCAAGTGTTATACCCTCAATTTCATCAGCATATGTTTACCGCCGCAATCGTTCTTGCTATCATTTTTACGTCACTCGGCTTCATCGTGACTGCCAGTAATGCGAAGTACATTTTATCAGGTTACAACACCATGTCCGAAGCCGACCGCGCCAAGATGGATATCGTTGGTTATGTCAGGTTTTTCAAGAGATTTCACATTTTCCTGGGTTTATCGCTGATCACAGGCTTTCTGATCCTGACTTTGCTCAACAATAACTGGGCAGGTTCCTTTATCATTATTTATCCGCTGCTGGCTTATGTTTTTTTAATTGCAAAAGGCAACAAATACTATCGCGGAACCAAAGGGCAGCGATCGGGCACTTATGTGGGAATGGCCATTTTGCTGGTCATTATCGCGGGGATTTCCACACAACTTTATTCCAGCCTGCAGGACAGCAAGCTTATATTTACGGACAATAGCATGGAAATTAAGGGAATGTACGGTCTCACACTGAGCAAAGCCGACATTGCCAAAATCGAACTTGTGCCGGAATTGCCGCCTATATCTTATAAATCAAACGGCTTTGCGGCAGGCGATTTTGCGAAAGGGAATTTTAAGACCAAGGACGGACGCACGATCAAGTTATTTGTTAATAAAAAAATAAATCCGTTTCTGTTTATTACAACAAAAACGGATCAGATCTATTACAGCTCCAACGAAATTGCTTCGCAGGCTCTTTATGATAAATTAAGGCTTTGGAGCGCTAACTAAATATCCAGTTTGGGAGCATCCGCGCCAGGAACAATGCGTAATGTTTCCAGTGCATCCGGTTCAACCATATGCGCATTTACAGCATCCAGGAATCCGGGAAGTTGTGTCAAATCGGTATCCCAAAGTGAGGTATCGGACATTACTTTGCTCGCCAGATCCAATGGCGAAGCTGCCGCCTGCCACATTTCATCAAAATAAGGAGCCGCATCGCAGCGGATTGGGTATGATTGCCCCTCGCGGTCGCCATAGTAAGCGCCATCCTTATGCACAACAGGCTTCATAAATCTCAGGAATGCAGCAAAACCTTTCGCGAAAAGCTGGGGTACGTGTTCCGATTTTTCGTAATGACTGAGCAACGTAGGAATGTTGCGCATTCTCATTTTAGCCGTGTATTGCACCGTAATGTCGATCAATTGATGGCGAATAAACGGGTTACGGAAACGGTCCAGAACCTGATTACCAAATTCCTGCGCCCGCGCCGGATCCACCGGATAGGGGATCGCCGGGGCGAGTTCCTGCAACATTACATTTGCAATAAATGCGGCCATTTCAGGATTTTCCATGCTTTCGCTCACCGTATCCAGGCCGCTAAGGAAGCACAGCCCGCAGGCAAGCGTATGCGTGCCGTTGAGCAAGCGCAGTTTTAATTCCCTGTATAAATCAATGTCCGGTTCAATGACAACGCCCTTATCCGCTTCTGCAAAGCTCAGCACAGAACGCACGTGCTCGCTTCCTTCAATGGCCCACAATCGATAAACCTCCGAAACAATGAATAAATCGTCCTGATAACCCTGTTGCTCGGAAATGGCCGCTATGGTTTCCGCATCCGGTTTTCCGGGAACGATCCTGTCGACAAGCGAACTGCAGAAGTGGTTATGCGCTTCCAGCCACTGTATAAATGTTTCATCAAGATTATGGCGTTTGGCTTGTTCAAAAACAATGTCCCGGAGCTTCTGGCCGCTATTCACGATCAGTTCCGTGGGGACGATCACCAGGCCCGACTCGGCACTTCCACCAAATGTTTTGAAACGCTCAAACAGATAAGCCGTCAGTTTCCCGGGATAGGAAGTAGGCGGACTCGCGAAAATATCATCCTCGGTTAGTTGAATGCCGACTTCCGTAGTGTTTGAAATCACAATTCGTAAATCCGCATTATGCGCACATTGCAAAATTTCCGCCCAATTACTGTTTGCCGATATGGTCCTGCTGATCGCACTGTTAATCACCAGCTTATCCACCTGGTTTCCATCCTCGATCCCGCGTATGCTGTGCGAAAAAATGTTTTGTTGTGATGCAAAAGCATCCGTCCCGCCGCTGTTCGTGGATTTTACAACTACGATCCTGCCATTGAATATTCCCTGCTGATTGGCTTTGTTTACAAAATAATCGGGTAAGCCGCGTAACAGCACACCGGTGCCAAACTGTATGATTTTCTCAGGCAGCGCAAGGAGGTTTCTATGGTTAGACAAAAGATCTGGACGCTGATCCAATAATTCTGGCGAAAGCTGCGGTAGGGACATTTTAGTAATGAATAGTTGTTAATATCTGGACGTGTTTTTGAATTACAAACCCTTAAGCAAAAAAGACGCCTGAGGGCGCCTTTTTTGCAATCTAAATTTATTATTTATTTAAAAACGTTAATCAGACGTCCAAAGTCACATATCCGCTTTCTTCTTTTTCTTTTTTCTCTTCTGGAAATATAAATTTCGTTGCATTTTTTACCTTTTCAGGCAGCAATGCATATTCCAGCACTTCGTCAATCTGATCCACATAATGGAACGACAGATCCTTGATATAATTGGCTGGTACTTCTTCCACATCCTTGCGGTTTTTCACGCAAAGAATAATTTCCTTCACACCCGCCCGACGTGCAGCCAGGATTTTCTCCTTCACACCGCCCACTGGCAAAACTTTGCCTCTTAACGTGATCTCACCCGTCATCGCAATGAACGGTTTTACCCGGCGCTGCGTAAAGATGGAAGCCATAGAAGTAACCATCGTCACACCGGCAGAAGGGCCGTCTTTTGGCACCGCGCCGGCAGGCACATGTACGTGAAGGTCATAATGGTTAAAGATCCTGTAATCGATGCCCAGGCGGTCTGCATTCGCTTTCAGATAAGACAATGCCGCCACTGCAGATTCTTTCATTACATCACCAAGTTGCCCGGATAATGTAAGGTTTCCTTTTCCTCGGCTTAGGCTGGTTTCGATAAAAAGAATTTCACCGCCCACCGAAGTCCAGGCCAAACCAGTGACCACGCCTGCAAAATCATTATCCTGATACAGATCTTTGTCAAAAATCTCTGCTCCCAGATATTTTTCGATTTGCTCTGCCTTAATGGTTTTTGGATAATCCTGCTCCATCGCAACCGATTTCGCAATTTTGCGGACAACCGATCCTATCTTTTGCTCCAAATTCCGAACGCCGGATTCTCTTGTATATCCTTCAATGATCTTCGTTAACGCCGCATCGTCGATTTTGATGTCGGTCGATTTGAGGCCGTGGTCTTTGCGTTGCTTTGGAACGAGATAACGTTTTGCGATCTGCAATTTCTCTTCGATCGTATAACCCGTCATTTCAATGATCTCCATCCGGTCGCGCAGGGCGGGGTGGATGGTGTCGAGTGCATTGGCTGTTGCTACAAACAGAACCTTGGAGAGATCGTACTCAACTTCCAGGTAATTGTCTGTAAATGAAGAGTTTTGCTCAGGATCAAGCACTTCCAGCAATGCGGACGAAGGATCGCCGCGGTAGTCGGAGCTTACTTTATCAATTTCATCCAGAATAAAGACAGGATTTGCAAAACCCGCTTTTTTAATGTTCTGAATGATTTTCCCCGGCATCGCGCCGATATATGTCTTTCTGTGACCCCGGATTTCCGCTTCATCATGCACGCCACCGAGCGCCATTCTGATGTATTCGCGGTTTAATGCTTTGGCAATAGACCTTCCCAATGAAGTTTTACCAACTCCCGGAGGGCCATACAGGCAAAGGATCGGTGCTTTCAAATTGCCTTTCAGCTTCAAAACAGCCAGATATTCAATGATCCGCTCCTTTACTTTTTCCAGACCGAAATGATCGGCGTCCAGCACTTTTTGCGCACGGACCAGGTCAAAATTGTCTTTGGTATATTGCCCCCAGGGCAGATCCACAAGCATTTCAAGGTAATTCATGGTCACCGGATATTCAGGTGCCATCGGATTAATGCGTTGCAACTTGGTCAGTTCTTTTTCAAAATGCCCCCGCACGGTATCCGACCATTTTTTCTGGCTTGCTTTCAGGCGGATTTCGTCCAAATCACGTTCCGGGCTGTCCATTCCGAGCTCGTCGTGCAGGACTTTTATTTGTTGTCTGAGGAAATAATCGCGTTGCTGCTGATCAATGTCAGAGCTCGCTTTGGTTTGAATTTCCCTCTTTAATTCCAGCATTTCGATCTCCCGCATCATGTATTGCAGCAGAAGCGTCGCTTGCCTGTGACCGTTTCTTTCTTCCAGCAGTTTTTGCTTGTCGGCAACCTCCACATTAATATTTGAAGAAAGGAAATGGATCAGAAAAATGGGGCTTTCAATGTTATCCAACGCAATCCGCGCTTCCTGAGGAATTTCGGGATTAAGGCGCATGATCTTGTGCGCGCCGTCGCGTAATGATTGCAAAAGAGCTTTCGATTCTTTCTTCGTAGGGCCAACAAACGAATCATCGATGGCTTTTACCAAAGCAGTCAGATAAGGCTCTTCGTGCAAAATAGTTTTGATCTCAAAACGCTGCCTTCCCTGCACGATAATGGTCACATTTCCATCCGGTAATGTGATCATTTTCAGTATCTGGGCAACCGTTCCAACATTATAAAGATCCTCAGCGGTAGGGTCTTCCTTGTTCGGAATCGCCTGAGTAACAGCACCTAATATGCGTTGATTGATATCCGAATTCCTGTATATCTTTTTAACTAACCGAATGGCTTTCTGACGCACAACGGTTACGGGTATTACCATTCCGGGGAAAAGCACTGTTTGCCTGATTGGCAGTATCGCAAGTTCTTCAGGGAGTTCAAAAGGCTCGTCGGAGCCATCAGGGCCACCAAGAGGGACAATTTCAAGGCTATCCATATCCGAATCGGACATGAGCAGCCGACTATATAAGTCAGAAGGTTCAAATTTCATAGGCGTTCTGTCAAATTGACAGATATTCTTTTCCCAATATATAAATAATGACTTTCAAAAGAAAGGGAATAATAAAACAAAATAGCCATGCCACCAACGGTTGTGTCAGGCTTTTTATTAACCGAATTTTGGCTAAAGAATGTGTACAGTTTGTCCCTTTTTAAACAAGAATGTTCGTTTTTCAGAGGCGTTTTTAATGTTCGTCATGTTGACCTGATCATCAAAAACTTCCATCAGTGTGCTGTTTTGCAACTTACAACCATTCAGAGGACCCGAAAATGGAATTTCTAAATATACCCACGTCGCATCCTCCTCCTGCTCCTTACCCACGTATTTGATAGCAACGGGCTTTTTCTGACTATCCGCCAAAACAAACGATTTCAAAACATATCGCTCAACCAATGGATCATTTTTGTCATCGTTCTTTATAACAACGCGCTGCTTGTCATTTCCTTGTGACAACGCACGTTCCAAATCGTCGGTGAACATACGTATACTCACTTCGAATGTTTTGAGCGCAGCATTATATTGCATCTGCGTCACGCTTACATGGTAATCGTGCACGGAAGATGACAGGGTTAAAACGAAAAAAATAAGGAAAGGAAAGAGGATTAAGCTCTTTGTCCTTTCCTTATTTCCTTTAACGAATGTATTAAAATACTGCTTTCCAAACATCATTGAATATTGCAAAAGCCATCAGGCCAAGTAACAGCACCATGCCGACTTTTTGTGCGTTTTCCAGAAAACGATCGGATGGCTTGCGTCCTGAAATGATCTCATAAGAAAGGATCACCGCGTGGCCACCATCCAGAGCGGGAATTGGCAATGCGTTCATGAATGCAAGCACCATGGAAAGCAGGCCAGTCAGATACCAAAAGCGGCTCCAATCCCAAACGCCGCCGAACATACGGGCAATGCCGATAGGTCCGCTTAATGCTTTGGAAGCCGAAACTTCACCTCTGAATATTTTACCAAAACCTTTGATATTATTATAAACAACGGCAAATGCATCGCCTGTTCCGGCGGAAATCGCTTGCGGCAATGTATATTCAATAGCCGTATAATTCAGCAGACTTTCAGGATAAAAACCCAAGGTTCCGTCTTCATCTACTGTGGCATTCAATGTTTTCTGCCCTGCTCCGCGTTGCACGATCAGTTCTGCTTTTTTGCCTTTTAGCGTTTGCAGCTGTGCTTGTAATTCATGGAAGAATTGAATTGGCTGGCCGTTGATAGAAATAACCTTATCGCCAGTGGTTAAGCCTGCTTTTTGAGCGGGTGATGCCGGAACAACCTCGCCGATCTTAAACGGTTCCAAAGGACGGATAAATCCTCTCTTCTCCTCAGGATCAGATAGTTTCTCGATAAAATTGTTTGGAATATCAATCTCAACTTCTTTGCCTGCGCGGTTAACCGTGTACGAACTGTTGCTCCCAAGCAAAACTTCGGAACTTCCCAGCTCGTCAAAATTAGTAAATGGCTTGCCGTTAACCCTTACGATTTTATCACCGGTCTGAAGACCGATTTCTTTCGCAAGATCACCGGCCACAATGCCATATTTATTTACCTCTGTGCTCGAAAGATATTTATCGCCATCATTATAAGCGATAACGATGAATATGAAAATCCCTACGATCACATTGACGATAATGCCTCCCAACATGACGATTAAGCGTTGCCAGGCTGGTTTCGAGCGGAATTCCCAGGGTTGAGGCTCTTTACTCATTGCCTCCGTATCCATGGACTCGTCGATCATACCGGATATTTTGACGAAACCTCCCAACGGGATCGCGCCGATGCCATACTCTGTTTCTCCTTTTTGAAAGCTGAATATCTTCGGGGGAAAACCGATGAAGTATTTTTCAACTCGCATCCCAAACATTTTTGCAGCAAACATATGCCCCCATTCATGCAACCCTACCAAAATTGATAAGCCCAGAATGAGCTGTCCTGCCATTATTAATACTTCCATTCAGGTTTCAGTGATCGTTATTTGTTATTAATTAAGTACTAAATCTAATTATAAATCCTTAATCCACTATCAGAACTAAGAAACGTAATTGTACCACGTAAAGTTACGCAAATCCCGGCAAAACATTATTTGCCAATATCGATGCCCATCATACGCATCAGTTCCGACGCATTGAAACTCTTGCAAATCCCATCATGAAGCCTGTAATCGAACAGTAGTTCGCCGTTTTCCACATCGGACCTGAAATGGAAATTGTGTACATAATTTTCTGTGGCTCCCCATTCTCCCAGTTCGAGATCGTGCGTGGAAACAAGGCCTGACGCTTTCTTGGTGTGCAATTGTCGGATCAATGCTTCTGCGCCACGGTGGCGGTCGGAGGAGTTGGTGCCTTTCAGGATTTCATCCAGTAAATAAAAAACAGGGGCAGAATCGTTCTCATCTGCCAGTTCCAGCAGTTTTCGCAATCTTTTTAATTCCGCATAGAACGACGAAGTGCTTTCTTCAAGCGAATCCTGTGTGCGCATGCTGCTAAAAACACGAACAGGCGTACATTTAAATGTCTTTGCACTGACCACCGCACCGATTTGAGCTAATACAAAATTCAGCCCGATCGTCCGGAGAAATGTGCTTTTACCCGACATATTAGAGCCGGTTACCAAGATCGTATGTCCTGTTCCCGCCACGCTGAAATCGTTGCTGATCCTGCGATCCAGTGGAATGAGCGGATGACCCATTGCAATGGTATCGATTTGAAAGTCAGGAGAATCGATAACATCCGGGGCGATATATTCAGGATTGGCAAATGCGTGACCGCCCAGGCTGTTCATTGCTTCTGCGTCGGCGAGCACTTCAAGCCAATCTGCGAGCTGGTTGTGGTAATTATGTTTCCAGGTTTCGAGCCCGGCGAGGCAAAATATGTCCCAAAGCGTGGGAATGCCTACAAACAGCGAGAAAAAGATATTATTCCGGTAGTCCAGTCTTTCAAAAAGTGCACCCACTTGTTTCAGTGCATGGCCGGAACCTTCAATGCGTGCCTTGCGATCCAGCCACCAGGGCGCCTGATACGGAAAGGCTTGCGCAACTTCCAGGATCTCGCCATACGAAACCAATGTTTTGCCCAGCGCTGCCGTCCGGTTGGTAACGGACTCAATGTACGCTTTGAAACGTGCGATCAACACCGCATTAACAGCAATGCAAAGCAACAAGGGCCAGGCGGGCAGGATGGAAAATAAAAAAAGTATAGCAACAGCGACCGTAACAACACTAAACCACCGAAAAGGGAGCAGGCGTGCCAGGTCTTTGTCCATGAATTCGGTGGACCATTTTCTGAAATCGCCCAGTTGCTGAGCGGCATGCTCATGCAACAATGCTGTAGCTTCCAAAGACTGGATCAATTCCGGATGCTGGCTGAATGCAGTCGCCGCCTCTTGCCGAAGCTTTACCTCCTTCACATCCGCGTGGTTTTTGAGCCAGTTTGCAAGCCTGCGAGCGCCTTCCGCCGTGCGTGTCCGGTTCAGGAGTTTGTAAAGAGAATAATCGCCAAATATGTCCAGGTCGCTTCCATATGCATGGTCCTTTTCCTGGAACTGCAAGCCGGAATCGTCCCTGGTGAAGCGAAATGAAAGCCTGTTAAGCTCATCCGTATTAATAATGCCCAGGTTTCGCTGAAAGTCGCGGAGCTTGCGGGCGGCTTGCTGGCGCCGCATGGAAATCAGGAAAATGACGAGTAATCCAAATGCGACCAATCCCCAAACGGGCTGATTTTGATTGTTCCAAAGCCATAGGAAGAAGATCATCGCAAAAAATACGAGCAACCGGGCAATGGCTAGCTGATTGAAATGCTGCAATGCGGCTGCTTCCGCGATGCCTGCTTTGTTTTTTTCAGTTTCAAAAAATTCCTTTGGTGATCTGTGGGTTTTACTGCTTGTTTCCATCAATTGCTTTCTGCGGTTTCAAACTGCAATTTGATCAGATTTGCGTACAAACCATTGTCCATAACCGTTAATTGCTGATGCGTGCCTGATTCTGCAATGCGTCCTTCGCGGATCACATAGATCATATCCACTTTCCGAATTGTCGCCAAACGGTGCGCTATGACAATCGTAGTGCGGTTTTTCATCAATTCATCCAATGCAATCTGCACCAGCTTTTCAGATTCTGCGTCGAGCGAACTGGTTGCTTCGTCGAGAATCAGGATTTTTGGATCTTTCAAAATGGCACGGGCGATAGCAATGCGCTGACGCTGACCGCCCGAAAGCTTAATGCCGCGTTCGCCGACGACTGTGTCGAATTTTTCAGGGAATGTATCAATGAATTCTCTGGCGTGCGCGCGTCTTGCGGCATCGTGAATCTCTTCGCGGGTGGCATTGGGTTTACCGTAAGCAATGTTTTCATAGATCGTTCCGCCGAAAAGCATTACTTCCTGCGGCACAATGGCAATGTTCTTCCGTAATTCGGTAAGGCCGTATTCATGAAGTGGCTTGCCGTCAACGAGAATATTGCCAGTTTGATAATCGTAAAAGCGCATGAGCAACTGAATGATTGTCGATTTTCCCGCGCCGCTGTAACCCACCAGGGCAATTTTTTCTCCTGCCTGAATTTGAAATGATATACCTTTTAGAACAGGCAAGTCAGCGCGCGACGGGTAGGAGAAATGCACGTCCTGATATGAAATGCTTCCCTCGATCGGACTGGCCGAAGCATTTCTGGCTGTTTCCAGGTTTAGTTCGGGTTCTTCTTCCAATATCTCGAAAATCCGCTCCGAAGCGCCGATCACGCGGTTGATCTGTGCATACAAATCGCCCATTCCACTGATGGATGCGCCTATGAATGTGGTGTATAGGATAAATGTAAACAGATCAGAAAGCCCGAATTCACCCGCCTGAACCAATCCCGCGCCATACCAGATCACGCCGACGATCCCACCGAAAAGCGCAAAGATCACAAATGATACGAATCCGCCCCGGAACGCAGCCGCATACAGCGAGAGATCCACCACTTTTTTAAGAATTTGCTGGTAACGGTTCACTTCCAGCGGCTCATTGGTGAATGCTTTAACCACATTCACAGACTGCAATGTTTCCTCCACAACCACGTTGGCCGCGGCCAGCTCGTCCTGCACTTTTTTGGAAAGTCTGCGCTGATGCCGACCGAAAAACACAGAAGCAATCACCAGAACAGGAAATGTGGCCAGCATGAAAAGCGTCAGTTTCCAGGAAGTGTAAAACAGAATGGAAACCCCGACAATTAATGTAGCAACCTGTCTGAAAACCTCTGCTAATGTGAAAGAAAGCAATCCTTGCAGCTGAGAAACGTCAGACGTTATGCGGCTAGTAAGTTCTCCCACGCGACGCTGTTCCAGAAAAGCAATGGGTAATGTAATGATTTTGGTAAAAACATCTGACCGGATATTGGTCATCGCAAGTTCACTGACTTTGGTAAACAGATAAACCCGGAAATAGGAAAACACCGCCTGGCATATCAGCACAAAAAACAGGAAAAGCGTAATCTGGTTGATTGTATAAGGCGATTTGCCCTCGATGACTTCAATAATGCTGCCGACAAGCTTGGGGAATGCCAGCGACGTGGCTGTGGAAAGCGCAAGGAATATCAGGCCAATAAAGAATGTAATCCGGTAGGGCCGAAGATATTTGAGCAGATCAACTGTTGTTTTAAGCCCTTGCCAGCTTATTTTCCGCACCGCAAATGGCGACGGCTGTTCAGGAGTAGTATCACTTTTGGCCATTAAAAATCAGTATAGTGCATAGGGAACACATTATTTGAAAATTATATTCAAATATGCGTGGTTAGGCTGCAAAAGTAAGTAAGATACGGAAACTATTGCATGGCAATTTCGCGGGAGCCCGCATGGGAGCCTTTCTGAGTTCGGTGTTTGTACCAGTTGCGGATTAAAAGATTGGCCGGGATCTCTACAAATTTATTAACCAGATAGGCGATGAAAACAACGGTCAAAATTGTAATCAGCAATGCAGGATAAATATTTATCTGCCAGAGATCGGTTAATATCCATAACAGGCGCAGGCCAATGTATTGATGGATCAGATACAGGCAGTAGGATATTTTGCCAAGAAACAGCAGAGGGGCTTTGTTCAGGAATCCAAGCTTGCCAAATATCCCTAACGCAAAAACGATGTGAAAAATGGTTAGGATCGCATAATGTTCTACAGGCGTTACGTGATATTGGGACCTGCCACCCTGGGAATGCAAAAAACAGGCAGCCAAAAGGCTCAAAACGATCAGCACAGAGTTTCTGCGCACATGACTTCCATTCCGGATGAGGTAAAAAAGAATCCCGGAGAAAAAAAGCGGAAAGTGATTCAGCAGTTCGATCTTCCTTGTAGCGAGCTCGTGAAAACCTGGATAATGCGATGAGAATGCATAAAAAAGAACAATAAGAACTGTAAATGCCACGCCGACGCTTACAATGCTTTTTATTTTTCCAACAACCAGCAACGCCAGGATCCAAAAATAGAAAATGAGCTCAACCAGCAATGTCCAATATGCCTGATCCATGTTTTCCTGATCAAAAAATATGGACATCATGGTCATATTCGCGAGGAATCTTTGCGAGCTGACCAATTCCGGTTCAAAAAACATGGTAACGATTGTTGTCAAAAACAAGCAGCACCAGAACGCCGGATACAGCCTTGCAAATCGCGAAACCAAAAAGTCCGGCCATTGCTTTACCCGGGAAATGGTGAGGAAAATCACAAAACCGCTGATCATGAAGAAAATATCCACACCAGTAACACCATACCTGAACTCCCATCCAAGCAGAGCGCCGTTCGAATTAATTGTATAGTGAAATAGAACAACCATGACGGCTGCAAGTCCGCGTAAAGCGTCCAATTCAAGGAAACGGGACTCAATAATGTTAAGATGGGGGTGTCTTTCAGTCATGCCAATGCTCCTGGATGGTCAGGAAAATAACGTTAAGTAATCAAGCTATGCCTATCAATTTGGAAAGAAAATCCACAGTTTTTACACAAAGAAGGATAAAATCTCCCGGCAAATCGTGACTTAATTAAAACATTATCAAATAGTTATAAAAAATCACTAAAAAATTGCAACCTTGTAAGCAACCCTGGCTTTGGGTTTCTCGTAATAGTGATAAAAGAACAAATAGCATGCCCGAGTATACCTCCGCAGTTCTTATTGAACTACTCGACGGCTGTTTACAGAAAAACCGCCGCAGTCAGGAGCTGTTGTACAAACAGTTTTACGGCTATGCTATGAGCATTTGTTTACGTTACACACGCAGCAGGGAAGAGGCGAAAGAGATACTCAACGATGGATTTTATAAGGTTTTTACAAAGCTGGATACTTTCGATTCCAGCCGTTCATTTAAAACCTGGTTGAGCAGAATTATGATTAACACAGCCCTCGATCATTACAGACAGGAAGTACGCCGCGACATTTTTGATGATGTGGAAGTTGCGGACAATGTGACCGTTGATGAAACAGTTATCAGCAAGCTCGCACACGAAGAACTGTTGGAGCTGATCCAAAAACTGACCCCTTCTTACAGACTTGTATTTAGTTTGTCGGTCATAGACGGCTATACACACGAAGAGATTGCAGACCAGCTGAATATTTCGGTAGGGGCGTCAAAGTCGAATTTGTCGCGTGCAAGAGAAAAATTAAGAGAAATGTTATCCAAAATAAATATTGGCGATTATGATAGAGTTACCAGATGACGAACTGGATAAGCTCTTCAGAAAGTCATCAGAAGAGCTTGATCCACAATTTGACCCGGAGGATTGGAATAAATTAAAAAAACGGTTGGACGCGCACGACGGCAAAGTAGCGGGCGGCTGGTTTAGAAAATGGTGGCCATTGGGTTTGCTGGCATTGCTGATTCCCGCTGGTCTGGCAATTTATTTTTTTACTAAAAACCCTGTTTCAAAAAGCGCGAAAACGGACCAGAATGCATTAGCAGCAGGCAAACTGCAAGTTCGGGAGCCAGCGGCTACGCCGGTTTCTGGCGAGGAGGAGAGCGAGAATGCATTGGCCCAACCCAAGGAGTCAGCGGCACCCTCGGTTTCTAGCAACGAAACACCAGCGGAAACGAGCATTCAGCCAGGCAAAACCATACGTAATAAGGAAGAAGGGATTAGTAAATCCTCCTCAAATTCAAACATTACCGATTACCAACGCAGGAAAAAATTGCCCCGGAGCCAGTCTAAGACAGGCGGAGTGTACTTAGAGCCTAACCGCTCAAAAGGGAAGGGAGGCGACGGGGCTTTTTCCATTAACAACATTGCCGAAAGCAAAACAGAAGCATCAGTTTTGGGAAATAATGCTGTAAATGAAGACAGTATAGAACATAAAATCAGCGAGGAACAAGTCCGGTTACTGATTTCAGCCGCAGCTTTATCGAGCCGCACATTGAATTGGGAAAATCAGCCTGAAATCCCTGCTGTAACATTTAGTGCCCCAGCTGCGACAACGCCTGAGGCGCCAGAAAAAGTAAAAGAGGATTATGCCAAATGGGCGGTCAGGCTGGGTTATTCGCCGGATTTGTCGACGGTTGGTTTCAAAAATTATACAAAGCCGGGGACTGCATTTTCGCTTTTGATTGAATATGGTTTATCGCCACGGCTTTATCTGCAAAGCGGAGTGATATGGAGCCGAAAGGATTATTACGCTTACGCAAAGGACTATGAGCTGAAAGATATTGTGACTTATTATAACACGCCGTACGGAGTTGATGGAGAATGCACCATGATTGAAATTCCGCTGGGGCTCCGTTATAATCTTATCCATAATGCTCATTCGAAGTTGTTTTTAGGAACTGGCGTTTCATCTTACTATGCTCAAAAAGAGCAGTATAAATATCATTATGCCAAATATGTTCACAAGCAAAAAGAGGGTTGGAATGGCAAAACGGGCTGGTTTTTACTAAGCCATATCAATGCATCTGTTGGCTACGAACGCACGATTACAAAGAAATTATCCCTTGTGGCTGAACCTTACATCCGTATTCCGGTAAAAGGCGTCGGTTATGGAAAAGTCAATCTCACGACGGTAGGAATGTGGATATCATTGCGCTATACACCCGCCTTTAAATAGTGCCGCATACCCGAATTGTATCTACTAATTTATTATTCACTATGGAGAACGTTAAAGAAGACAAAATGAAGAGAGGTGAATTTCTGAGAAGTCTCGGGCTAAGCACTTCCACACTTATGGCGTTTTATTGCCTTGGTACAACCATGACAGCCTGTGGGTCCAGCGACGATGATCCAGAGCCAAATCCTGGTGGTGGCGGCGGCACAGGGGTTACCGGCACGACGACAGGCTCTGCAATCAACTTCACAATTGACCTGACCAATGACGCGACCAAAAAGCTGAAAACGGCTGGTCAGTACGACATTTATGGGGATGTTCTGGTGGCATTTACGTCCACCAACCAGTATGTTGCTTTATCTAAAATCTGCACGCATGAGGGGAATCCGGTTCGATACCAGTCGGGACCTAACAACATTCAATGCCCAACGCACCAGTCCGAATTTGCCCTTACCGGCGCTGTGACGCAAGGCCCGGCTACCAATGCATTAAAAGCTTATAAAACGGCCCTGTCCACCGACGGCAACACATTAACAGTTACAGCCTAACTGCCCAAAAACAATGAAATTACTCCGCCTAATGATGATGTTGACTTGTTCAACAACGGTTCTCTATGCCCAGGATGACCTGCTAAGTGAACTTTCGAAGCAGGATAGCATGGTAACCGTGCCTGTTTCTGCCATATTTAAATCCACGCGTGTGGTCAACGGGCATTCTGTTGAAACGATGAAAAAGAAGCATCTGGATTTCCGGATCTCGCACCGTTTCGGCCGCCTTAATTCGGGTGCTTACCAATTTTTCGGACTGGATCAGGCCACTATGCGAATGGGCTTTGAATATGGCATTACAGACGATTTCATGATCGGGGTAGGCAGGAGCACTTCGCAAAAGGTTTACGATTTTTTTGGTAAACTAAAAGTGCTGAAACAAAGCGAAGGTGTAAGGAACATTCCCGTTTCGGTAACGCTTTTTGGTGGAACCGGCGTCGCGACGGTCAATAAGGAGCTGGAATTTCAGGATAAACTTTATTATTCCGCTCAGGTGCTCATTGCCCGCAAATTTGGGGAAAGGCTTTCTTTACAACTTTCGCCCACATTCCTGCACCGCAACAAACCCGAGGTTTTGGGAGATGAAAAAGTGCTGCTGGCGCTGGGTATCGGCGGAAGGTTCAAGTTGTCGAAACGCGTTTCTTTGAATGGGGAGTATTTTTATACAGCGCGTGAGAAAAACACGGTCACTGCCCCTTATTATGATTCCATGTCGTTCGGGGTTGACATTGAAACCGGTGGCCACGTTTTCCAGTTGCACTTTACCAATTCGCTCGGCATGATCGAAAAGCAATTTATAGGAGAAACGGCCGGCAGCTGGGGCAAGGGCGACATCCATTACGGGTTTAACCTTTCCCGCACATTCAGTTTTGACAAGAAAAACAAAAAGGTAGCCAACTGACCGAAAACAACTCATGAAAACGCATCTATTAGCCATGGTTTTCGTAACCATGATCACCTCTGCTTTGCCTTTCCAGCCGGTTTTGGCGCAAGGAATGTTTGCAACCTCCACCGGAAATACGAAATTCTCTTCCGAAACACCTTTGGAAAATGTGAATGCGGAGAATAAGAAAAGTCAGGTTATTTTAAACACGGCCAATAATGAATTAGCCGTCCGAATGAACATGCGGGAGTTTGTTTTTCCAAATAAACTGATGCAGGAGCATTTTAACGAAAACTATATTGAATCGGCTAAATATCCCAACGCAACATTCAGCGGGAAAGTTGATAATGCGCCTGATTACACGAAAGACGGGCAATATGATGTTTCTGCAACAGGGAAATTTACGGTGCACGGTGTTACCAAAGAGCGGACTATCAAAGGGAAAATGAAGATTGAAGCTGGAAAAATCACGATCAGTTCTGATTTTGAAGTGCCGTTGACCGATCACAAAATTGAAGTGCCGAAGGTTGTTTTTGTCAAAATAGCGCAGGTTATCAGTGTAAAAGCGCAGTATGTGCTGGCGCCGAAGTAAAAATTTTAGCCAAAACCTGGAAAGTTTTACCTCCGCCTCCGACGGGACGACTTCTTTCTGGAAGCAGGCTTCTTCCGCACCGGCGCTTTTCTCACAACCGCTTTTTTAACAGGCTTCTTAACCGGCGCCACAGTTTCTTCTTCCACCAAATCTGCTTCAACTGCATCAGGATCATCCCCAATGCCCGCAGCAAGCGTCGAACCTGATTCCTGCCCGGAATAAGGCAATGTGTAAGCAGAAATCTGTTCAATGTTGGAAGTGTTGTCAATCGGTTTGAGGCGGAAAGCATAGCTGAAAGTTGTCTCGCCTGCCAGTGTCTTTCGATCCTGGCCCGCAGCGGATTGATCCTTTTTCGTATAGTCAGGGACGTTAACATTATAAGCTGTGTCACTGACTGCTAACAAACCAATCCCTTCCGGGTTGGTAATGGTGGTCCAGCGCACATTTGTACTTTTCCCGTTCGCCAACGGCATTATATTGGTAAAATGTGTTCCAGCGACCGTTCCACTGTATAGCCCGATTTTTCCATTCGCATTCTGGCTGGTGTATGAATCGCTTCCATACCATTGTGTTTTATTAAACGTAGCCAGCATACTCAAATGCGGGCTTGATTTCATAATCGAATGCCCCGAGTTGGCCGGGCTGAAAGTATTTTTGATATAGATATCCCCAGTTGCATAAACAATGTATTCCGAAGTGACCGCTACTTCAGCAGCATTGCTTCGGAGTATCTTATTGATAGTTACCTTGTAAACAGTTGGTGTCAATCGCTGCGTTTTTATCTCTGAATTTGTCGTTTCCAGAGTGTCAGAAGAGGTTTGCAGCATTTCGTCCCGCTTGTTTTTAAAAGAGATCATTCCCTCTTTTTTATCAAAAGTCACAGCAAAATCCTGCCCGGTAATGGCAACGCGGCCTGCGCTGATCTGTGCAACCCGAAGCGGCTTTTCATTGTAAAGACTAAGAACTGGCGCTGGCTGTTGTGGTTTAACAATCGCAATCTGATGCCAGGCGACTTCGTGGCCTTTCGGCGCCCAGGTTGTCCCGTCTTTCAGGCGTATGCTAATGTTCAGGAAATATTCAGCACCCTGTTTTTGCGTTGCCGGTAATTCATATGGGATGGAAACTTGTTGCCGCTGCCTGGACGCTGCATTGAGGTTGCTGATCACCCCGGGCTTTCCAATAACCTTACCGTTTTCCTGAACCGACCAAACCAGTTCCAAGACATTCAATGGCAGGAAATCGTAATTATTCAGGATGCTAACCGTCTTTTCACCTGCGCGCATCGTGTCAGGAGATTCAAATTTTACAAACTGATAGACTTTCTTTATCTCATTCAGCTCCGGCTTCGGCATGCGATCCGGATTTACGAGGCCGACTGCACGAGCATTTTCAGAATCGTTAAAAAACTCCCAATATGACGTCCCATCGGGCTTTTTGAGCTTTAATCCCTGATCCGCCCAGTTCAATCCAAAACCGGCCTGTATTGTTGGGTGCTTGTTTATGGGACGCGTAGGATCGGCGAGATTAATGTAATCGGCCATATCCGCGAAATTCTTGCCTGTTTTCAATTCATTGCCTAATGACCAGATGATGACCGAAGGATGGTTTTTGTCCCGCTCGATCATCGCATTGCCCCGCGCCAGAAACGCAGAGCGCCACTGCGGCATATCGGCCAGGGCAATGTTTTGGCCCACAGGGTTCTGGCTTTCAATGTTGGCTTCGTCGATCACATAAAGGCCATATTGGTCGCAGAGTTCATACCATTCGGAAGCGTTGGGATAATGTGATGTCCTGACAGCATTGATGTTGTGCTGTTTCATTAATGAAATGTCCTTAATCATCGATTCGCGGCTGATTGCCTGGCCTGTTTCAGCGTCAAATTCATGTCTGTTAACACCCCTGAGCGTAACCGCTTTTCCATTCACCAACAATTGATCGCCTTTCATTTTAATCTCCCTGAAACCAACCGGCTGGCTTGTGGCTTCAAGTACTTTTCCATCCGAATTCATCAGCTGGACCGATAATGTGTACAGATAGGGCGTTTCTGCGGTCCATTTTACGGGATTTGGGATTGGAATATCTACACGCACGGCGCCTTCTTTCGCCGGATCAAGCGTGCCCACCATTTGGCTCACGGGCGTAACCACAACGGATTTGTTGGCATCATATAACGTGAATAAAATCTGGTGCGCATGAATGGCCTGCTCCGTATAGTTTTTTACAAAAGCGCTGAGTTTCAATGTCGCATGTTCCTGATTCGCATCCAGTAGCGTCCTAACTGTGAAGTCGGTAAGGATAACTTTGGGGCGCACTAGCAAATTTACATCCCTGAAAATCCCGGATAAACGCCAATGATTCTGGTTTTCGAGATGGCTGCCGTCGGACCAGCTGATGACCTGCACAGCCAAATGGTTCAATCCCGACTTCACATCCTCAGTAATGTCAAATTCAAAAGGCGTCATGCCGTCCTCGTGATAACCGATTGCGACGCCATTCAACCACACATAGCAAGCGGATTGTACACCGGCGAAGTGCAAAAATATCTGCTTACTCTTCACATCTTCCGAAACCGTAAATGTGGTCCTGTACATGCCCACAGCATTGGTATCCGCATTAATACGCGGTGGCGTTGCTTTGAAGGAAGGGTTGCTGTTGGTAAAAACCGGATGGTCATATTTGCGGCCTTCGCGCGCTCCGATCACCTGCCAGTTGGAGGGAACGGGAATGTTATCCCAGCTCGCGTCCTGCACATTAGGGTCAAAAAAATTGGGAATGGCTTTGGAAGGATGCGACGCCCATTTGAATTTCCAGGTTCCGTTCAGCGAGCGTACTGAGGATGCTTTTTTGTCTGCTGATAAGGCGCTTTTTTCATCAGGATATGGAAGGAAATCGGCACGCGGTTTTTCTGTGTTAATGTTAAAAACCTGCGGATCCTGCCATTCGGGAACAGGCTGGGCGTGGGATTTGAATGAATTGCAAAACAGAAAAGCGGCAAGTAAACCAAACCAATAACGATAGAAGCGGTGCATATAACTTTGGGTAACGGATATTTCGATAGAAAGAAAAACGGCCCGGAGGCATTGCGTATATTTTTTGCTAAAATTATAGATTAATGCCTTTAATTTGTCGGCAATTGTAAATTCTTTGCTATGCTTTTAGCCGTTGATGTTGGTAACACCGACACTGTTTTTGGGCTTTACCATTCGGATGACTGGGAATATATCTGGCGCATGCGTTCGCTGCCTCAGGAAAACGAATCGCATTACGAATCCAGGCTCCGGCTGCATTTTCTGGAAGCCGGACTATGGTTTGGCGATGTGGATACGGTGGTGCTGAGCAGCGTAGTTCCGGCGATGACGCCCATTATTCAAAAAGTGCTGCGCTCCATGTTCGGCGATGAGATCATCGTCGTTGGTCCGGACATTTACCCGGATCTTTCCATTGCCATTGAACATCCGCACGAGATCGGCGCGGACCTGATCGCCAATTCCGTTGCCGTGATGACGCGTTACCGGGAAAATTGCGTAGTGGTGGATTTTGGAACAGCATTAACATTCACAACGGTTTCAAAAGACAGGAAAATATTAGGTGTGGCAATCCTTCCAGGCCTTATGACGGCAGTTAAAGCGCTTTTCGCGAACACGGCCCAATTACCGGAAGTGCCGCTGGTTTTACCCAAAACAGCCATTGGGAAAAATACGACAGAAGCGATCCAAGCGGGTATATTATTAGGATATGAAGGGCTTGTCAAATCGCTTTTGCAAAGGATCAGACAGGAAATGGGCGGCGAATGCATTGCCGTTGCCACGGGCGGCCTTTCGTCCATTATTGAGACATTGCAGGATGAATTCGTTGAAATTGACAGTAATTTAACACTGGACGGTCTTCGGATCATAGGCCAGCGCCTCAACCCCAGCGCTTGAAACAGCCTTCTTCAATTAATGGCAGTCCGGAAACGGGCTGGTTGTAGAGGTACACCCAGCAATCGACCGTCCCGCCGTTTTCTTTGGTGATCGCCACAGTTTTGCGGAGATATAAACTGCTGTTTTCGTCTTCAAAAACATCTTCATAATCGTCCAGCTCCATAAGCAGCGCTTCCTGTGGCGAAAGCCTGTAAATTTCCCCATGAACGTTTGAGAGAGCATTTGCATCAAAAATCGCCCCTGGATACCAGGATATGAGATAAAGCATGCCAGGAAAATGCCCCGTTCCTTCAAATACTGAATTATTGTGAAGGCGTTCGGCGAACGGATTATCAAAACCCCGCATCAGGGTGCCATAAGTGAACAAATAAGTAGCTTGCGCATCCATAGCGATGAATTAACATTAGCCGTCGGCGGGTACAATAATTATAGAACTTTTCCTTTTTACTACTTGAAGTCAGTCAGCCATAATCGACTGTTAACTGTATTTTTCTTATATTTACACATATTGCTTTTTCATTTTACTAATATACAGTTATGTACGAAAAGAATCTTGGTACAAAACAAAAAGCGTTAAGGATCAACCTGGATCGCAGGATTTATGGGTCTTTTGCAGAGATAGGGGCAGGTCAGGAAACAGCCGCTTATTTTTTCAAGGCAGGCGGGGCGTCAGGAACAGTAGCGAAGACCATGTCTGCTTACGATATGACTTTCAGTGATGCAATATATGGAACAGAAGAGGGCGGAAGATATGTAGTGGAATCCCGCCTGATGAAAATGCTCAACCGCGAGTACAATCTGGTTGAAAAACGCCTTTCGGAAAAGCGGGGTGAAGAGAGTCAGTTTTTTGCATTTGCCAACACAGTTGTTGCCCTCAATTTTCAGAAAACCAACGAATCCCACGGCTGGATTGGATTGCAGTTTCAGCTTTCACCTATGGGCCCGACGAATTACGTCGTGATCCACGTGCGGATGCGGGATGATGAGAACATTTTGCAACAGCAGGCATTGGGAATTATCGGGGTTAACCTCATGTACGGCTGTTTTTTCTACTATAAATCACCAGAAACGCTCCTGCTGTCGTTAATGGACGATCTGACGACAGATCGCATTGAAATTGATATGGTTCGTTTCAGCGGGCCGGATTTTGCGAAAGTGGACAACCGGTTGATGAGTCTCAGACTTGTGAAGAATGGTTTCACGGATGCGGCATTGTTCGGCAGCGACGGCGGTGTATTGCAGCCTTCGGAAGCATTATATAAAAAACATATTCTCATGATGCGCGGCCGGTTAAGGCCCATTACCAATGTCCACATTGACCTGATCAGCAATGGTCAGAAGCAGTTTCTGGATGAGGAGGATGTGGATGAGTCAAAAGTGGTGCTGATATCGGAGCTGACGCTGCATAACCTCAAAAGCGGCGACCGTGACATTGACGAGAAGGATTTTCTGGACCGCGTGGACATTCTTTGTTCCCTGGGACATATGGTAATGATCTCCAACCACCACGAATATTTTCGTCTCGTGGCTTATCTTTCACGCCTTACCAAGCTGAAAGCGGGCCTGTTGTTGGGAAGTCCGAGCTTGCAGGATATTTTTGAAGAAAAACATTATCAATCACTTCCTGGCGGCATTCTGGAATCCTTCGCAACCCTGTTCAGCAGGAAAGTCAAGCTCTTCATTTACCCCACTTTACAACCCGACGGATCCGTTTACAGTTGTGCCAATTTCGTTGTTCCGGATCATTTGAGGCCATTATTTCAATATCTGGTTATCAATGACAAGATCGAGGACATTGTCAATTACAACAAGGAACACATGCACATTACGACTGATAGCGTGCTTGAAAAGATCAAAAGAGGTGAGCCGGGCTGGGAGCAGCTCGTTCCAGAGAATGTTGCCAAGATCATTAAGGAGAAATCTTTATTCGGCTTACCCAATGAGGATAATTACGAAGATACGGTCAAGCAGATCCACCAGGCGGTCGGTAATCTTTGATTTGTTTCAAGAATAGTTTAAATAAGTAACAAAAGTAGTCCTGCGCATTGCGTTGCTTTTCAGAAGAAAGCTTCAAAAATGAGCAGGATTCTTTCTCCGCCTTCCACTTTTGCTGGAAGACTCAAATATCTCGGCCCCGGTTTCATACTTTCGGCAGCGATCGTCGGCTCTGGCGAGCTTATCGCTACTACTGCGCTTGGCGCCAAGGCAGGTTTCGTTACATTCTGGGTCATTATTGTAAGCTGTTTGGTGAAAGTGGCGTTGCAGCTGGAATTTGGCAAAAACGCCATTTACACTGGTACGTTCATGATGCATAATTTTAATCAGCTGCCGGGTCGCAAATGGGGGAGAGCACATTGGAGCATCTGGTTATGGCTTTCTTTACAAGGACTGAAATTGTTGCAGGTCGGCGGGATCGTCGGCGGCGTTGCCATTGTCTTAAATATGGCGTGGCCATCCATTTCAGTGAATGTCTGGGCTATACTTTCTGTATTAATCACCTCTTTTTTGGTGTATCGCGGTCATTATGGGCCTATCGAAAAAGGAGCTTTGGTGATGATTATTCTATTCACAGGCGTTATCCTGGTGTCATTGATCCTGTTACAGGGCACGAAATACGCCATTCACTGGGAGCAAATTAAATCGGGGCTTCAATTTTCGTTGCCGACGAGTCTGGTTGCGATCGCATTTGGCGCATTTGGCATTACCGGCGTGGGCGGCGATGAGATCATGTATTACAATTATTGGTGCATAGAAAAAGGTTATGCAGCCTATACGGGGCCAAATGACGGAACGCCTGAATGGGCCGAGCGCGCCAAAGGCTGGTTTAATGTCATGTATCTGGATGCTGTTTTGTCCATGGTCGTTTACACGGTGGTAACGGCTGCTTTTTATTTACTCGGCGCGGCAGTTTTGCATCGCGGAGGCGCTGTCCCGGAAGGTTATGAAATGATAGAAGTGCTATCCAGGATATTTACAGAAACCTTGGGTCCTTGGGCTAAAAATCTCTTTTTGGTAGGCGCATTTTTTGTTCTATACTCCACACTTTTCACGGCAACGGCCAGTTGGGCCAGGGTTTGGGGAGATGCCTTCGGAGAATTGGGCTGGATGAAATTCGATACGGCAGAAAACCAGCGTAAGAGCATCGCGATTTTATCCTGGATTTTGCCAGCTGCATGGTGCGTGCTTTATTTGTTTATCCAATCGCCGGTTCTAATGGTCATTTTGGGTGGGATAGCAACTTCGATTCTGTTGCTCCTAATCGTCTACGTTTCGCTCGTTTTTCGTTTCAAAGAACTGCCTGCCTCGCTAAAACCCACTTTGACATATGACATTTTCTTTTGGATCAGCGTTGTGTCCATCCTAATGGTCAGCGCATATGGTGTTATTAAGATTATTTAACAGATAATAGTACTAATTGGTAAAATAATGGTATTATTTATTATCGGTTACTAAGGGAACTTGGGGAAATAATCGTCTCATTCATATAGTCTTAACATCCATTCTCGTCTCGTTGCCATCCTAATTCTCCCGAATATGAACAAACAGAACGAAGTTTCGCGCAGGGATTTTATAAAAAATTCTACCGGAGCAGCAGTTGCGCTCTCCATCCCATACATTATACCCGCCAGCGCATTTGGGGCTAATGACCGCGTACGTGTAGCGGTGTTAGGGGTTAATGGTCGTGGAAAGGACCATATCAAAGGATTTACAAACCTGGCGAATGTCGAAGTAGCAACACTTTGCGATCCTGACAATAATGTGCTGCAAACGCGGGCAAAGGAATTTGAGGAGAAAACGGGTAAAAAAGTAAAGACTGAAAATGATCTTCGTAAAGTTTTTGAAGACAAATCCATCGACGCCGTCAGCATCGCAACGCCTAATCACTGGCATGCACTGGCTGCTATCTGGGCATGTCAGGCAGGGAAGGATGTGTATGTAGAAAAGCCTGGTTCTCACAATCTGAGCGAAGGACGCAAGCTGGTTGAGGCTGCTCATAAGTACAAAAGGGTTGTGCAGCACGGCGTTCAATTACGCAGCTCCGAAGCTTTGCAGGAAGCAGTCAAGCATTTGCGTGATGGTCTGATCGGTAATGTTTACATGGCAAGAGGTTTGGTATACAAATGGAGGCCGGATATTGGCGACAGAGGCACGGAGCCTGTTCCCGCAGGGCTTAATTACGATCTCTGGACTGGTCCCGCAGAGATGAAGCCGTTTTCTAAAAACTACGTGCATTATGACTGGCACTGGCATTGGAACTATGGCAACGGGGACATTGGAAATCAGGGCATTCACGAAACGGATATGTGTATGTGGGGTCTCGGCGTTGACAGTTTCCCAGAGAAAATAACATCTTCGGGCGGCAAGTTTTTGTGGAACGACGCCAAAGAAACACCCGAAGTGCTAACGTCATCATTTGTATATCCCAAAGAGAAAAAGATCATTGAATTTGAAGTACGCCCGTGGATGACCAATGACGAAGGAGGCACCGGGATCGGGAATATTTTTTACGGTTCGGAGGGCTATATGGTCGTAAAAGGCTACGATTTCTACGAAACATTCCTGGGTAAGGAAAAGAAACCCGGCCCCACCCGCAAAGCAGGCGGTGACCATTACAAAAATTTCATCGACGCCGTAATCGCGAAGGACCCGAAAATGGTCAACGGTCCAGTTGAAACCGCCCACCTATCCTCCGGCCTGGCACACCTCGGCAACATTGCATACCGAACTGGAAGAGCATTAACCTTTGACCCAAAGACAGAGAAGTTTGTAAATGATGATGATGCGAATAAGTATCTGACGAGGAAATACAGAGCGCCGTATTCGCTGCCGGCTAGTGTTTAAGAGTTTGTGTATATTTGAAAGCCTGGTAAAAGCCAGGCTTTTTTCATCAAGCAAAAGTTCTCTTTTTGCTAACTTTTTAATTATATTTACACACTATTTCATGAGAGTTCACCTTATAAAAAGGGCCACTATCGAGGATTTTGTTGTTTCAAATCCACAATGCCGATCTTCCTTCGGCGACTGGCTTACGAAGGTCAAATATGCAGATTGGGATAAGCCGGAAGATATAAAAGGCACTTTCGGATTTGCTGATTTATTAGGAACCGGAACGAATAGGGTGGTTTTTAATATTGCCGGAAACAATTACAGGATGATTTGTACGTATGTTTTTGGCGAAAGGCAGGCACATCTTTTTGTCTGCTGGATTGGGACGCATGCAACTTACACCACATTATGTAAGGAGCAGAGACAGTATCATGTAAATGCATATTGAGATGGTAGAAACACTTAAATACAAGGTGATTAAAGACAAAAAGCAGTATGACAACTATTGCAAGCAGCTGGAATATTTGCTTAGCGACAACAGCCATGCTGAAAATGAGGACGAGATCGACCTGCTAACCGTCCTGATCGAAAAATATGATTCCGAAACGGATACTTTTGAAGAATCTGACCCTGTTAGCGTTTTGCGATCACTAATGTCGGAGCATCAAATGAAGGCAAAGGACTTGGTTGCGCTTTTGAATGTCAGCAAAGGATACGTGTCAGATATTCTGCATTATCGAAAAGGAATGTCCAAAGACATTATCAGAAAGCTGGCGGATCGATTCAAAGTAAACCAGAAAGCATTTAACCGACCTTATGAGCTGGTTTTATTGCCATTAAGAAGTAACCAACTTAAAAAACATATACACGCACATGGATTATCCGGAGATTGACAGGTATCTCGCAAATGCGCGGGAAATTTTAAGTACGAAAGCGCAGAAGGAAGGGATTGAGTACAAAGACATTAAGTATGTTCAAATGGCTTCGGGGACGGCTTATAATGCAGCGCTCATGATAGCTGATGAATATTTGAAGAAACGAGAAGGTGCAAGATTTGTAAAGCCTAAAAGCATTGAAGATTATCGCAACCGCTTAAGAAAGTACAACAAGACATTGCTGTCTTATTTAAACGAAGCCTACGATACATTGCATTTAGCAGGTTACTATCACGGGACGCCTTCGGTTAGGACGATTAAGGAAGGAATGGACGCAACTAAAAAAATGCTCGCAATCCTGCATTGAGCTTTACTCAAAACAAAAAAATGGCCGCCAGTTCAAACTAGCAGCCATTTTTTGTTTCAATCTTATCCGCTTACAGCGTTGAAAAGTCGAACGTTTCCAGATATTTCGTTGTGAAATTTCCGGATTTGAAGCCGGGATCGTCCATTAGCTTAATATGGAATGGAATCGTTGTCTTGATTCCTTCGATGACAAATTCCTGCAAAGCACGCTTCATCCGGGTGATTACTTCTTCGCGTGACTGGCCGCTGACGATCAGCTTCGCAATCATGGAATCGTAATTGGGCGGAATGGTGTAGCCGCTGTAAACGTGGCTGTCAATCCGAACACCGTGTCCGCCGGGAAAGTGCAAATTGGTGATTTTACCCGGAGCCGGTCTGAAATTATTAGCCGGATCTTCTGCATTGATGCGACATTCCATTGCAAACAGCTTTGGTGTGTAGTTCACACCTGTGATCGGTTCACCGGCTGCGACTTTAATTTGCTCCTTAATCAGGTCAAAATCAGTCACTTCCTCTGTGATTGGGTGCTCGACCTGGATACGGGTGTTCATCTCCATGAAGAAGAACTCACCGTGTTTATCAACAAGAAATTCAATCGTTCCCGCACCTTCGTAACCAATGGCTTGCGCACCTTTGATAGCAGCTGCGCCCATTCTTTCCCGCAAATCGTCGGTAATAATTGGCGAGGGTGTTTCCTCAACCAGTTTTTGGTGACGGCGCTGGATTGAACAATCGCGCTCTGATAAGTGGCAAACTTTGCCAAACTGGTCTCCAATGATCTGGATCTCAATGTGGCGTGGCTCTTCAACAAATTTTTCCAGATATAACCCGTCATTTCCAAATGCAGCAGCGGATTCCGTACGGGCATCATTCCATGCCTTTTCGAATTCGTCGGGCTTGTTAATGATCCGCATTCCACGGCCACCACCACCGGCAGTTGCCTTTACGATGACAGGATAACCAATGCCTTCTGCCAGCATTTTGCCTTGCTCTATGGATTCTAATAAACCTTCTGAACCGGGCACAACTGGAACACCGGCAGTGATCATGGTTGCTTTGGCAGTTGCCTTATCGCCCATTCCATTGATCTGAGCGGCGGTTGCACCAATGAATTTAATGCCGTAATCGGCACATATTTGAGAGAATTCAGCATTTTCAGACAAGAATCCGTAACCCGGATGTATCGCATCTGCGCCGGTAACCTCGGCTGCTGAAATAATATTTTGAATGCTCAGATAGGACTGGCGGCTTGGCGGCGGACCGATGCAAACGGCTTCATCTGCAAAGCGAACATGGAGACTGTCGCGGTCGGCTGTGGAATACACGGCAACCGTTTTGATGCCCATTTCACGACAGGTCCTGATAACACGCAAGGCGATCTCGCCCCGGTTGGCAATGAGTATCTTTTTAAACATGAAAATCAATTAAGTTTTACAGATCGTCCATTGCCTTAAACAGGCTCTACAAGGAATAAAGGCTGGTCGAATTCTACCGGTGTTGCGTTTTCAACTAGTATTTTTACGATTTTTCCTGAGATTTCAGATTCTATTTCGTTGAAAAGCTTCATTGCTTCAATGACACAAACCACTTTACCTGGCTTAATTTCATCGCCAATATTGGCAAATGCAGGTGTTTCAGGGCTTGATGCGCGATAGAACGTGCCGATCATCGGCGATTTTATAGTGATCAGATTGGAAGATGCTGGTTCTGAGGAAACCGTTGGCTCGGTTTGAGCCGAATGCGTAACAGCCGTTGTAGGCGTAACAGGCGCATAAGAAGGCGCCGGTGCCGCTGGCGATGAAGACAATGATGCCGTTGGTGCAGAACCATAGCGCTTCACCTTTATTTTCAAATCGGTTGTTTCAATGTTCACTTCATCAAGTCCCGACTGGGCAATGAAGTCAATCAATTTTTGGATTTCTTTGGTTTCCATTTAGTCAAGATTAAACTGTGGGATGATCGCTGGGCTACGATTTTACTCTTTCTACGTAATCGTAGGTGCGTGTGTCAACTTTGATTTTCTGGCCTTCTTCAATGAACAAAGGAACCATGATTCTTGCGCCGGTTTCCACTTCAATGGCTTTCTTGGGAGAGTTGGCCGTGTCACCTTTCAAACCAGGCTCAGAATAGGTCACTACAAGTTCAACAAATGGCGGCAATTCACAAAGAAGCGCTGCATCGGTCTCCGTATTGATCAGGATTTCAACTTCCTGTCCTTCTTTCATCAAATCAGCCGCTGTTACCAGTTTTTCATCGATCAAAACCTGGTCAAATGTTTCGGAATTCATGAAATTATATCCTACTTCATCTTTGTACAGGAACTGAAATTTATGTCTTTCCACACGAACAGGAATAATGCCTGCGCCAGAGGAGAATGTATTGTCCAAAACCTTACCCGAAGTTAGGCTTTTCAGCTTGGTACGGACGAATGCATTGCCTTTTCCGGGCTTAACATGCTGAAATTCAATCACCTGAAATAGATCATGATTGTAGTGAATCACCAATCCGTTACGCAAATCTGCGGTAGTTGCCATTTTAATTCAAAAATTAGTATTTATATTTTATTCGCCGTAGGCCCACTTCAAATAAATGGAGCCCCACGTAAATCCGCCTCCAAAGGCAGCCAGCACGAGATTATCACCCTTTTTCAATTGCGATTCATAATCCCAAAGACATAGTGGAATGGTTGCGGATGTTGTATTTCCATATTTCTGGATGTTAACCATCACTTTATCCATCCCCACACCCATGCGGTTTGCCGTTGCTTCTATAATCCTTCTATTTGCCTGATGTGGAACCAGCCACGCAACATCGTCACCGCTCAGACCATTCTTTTCCATGATTTCGGCCGATATATCAGCCATATTGGTCACCGCAAACTTAAAAACCTGAGCGCCATCCTGATAGACACTGTGTAACCGGGCATCGATGGTTTCGTGCGTGGGTGGATAGCGGCTTCCTCCTGCTTTTTGGTTCAGATAGGGATAACCTGCACCGTCTGATTTTATGATAGAATCGATGATCCCGTTTCCTTCGGTATTGGGTTCAAGCAAAACAGCGCCTGCTCCGTCGCCAAAAAGAATGCACGTTTTCCTATCGGTGTAATCGACAATCGCGGACATTTTATCAGCGCCTACGATGACGATCTTTTTATATTTTCCGGTTTCAATAAATTGAGAGCCAAGGGTAAGTGCGTAAACAAAACCTGAACAAGCCGCCTGAATGTCAAAACTTCCTACGTTTTTAATCCCAACCATATCACAAATGAGATTGGCGGTGCAAGGAAAAACAAAGTCAGGGGTTGTAGTAGCGCAGATCAGCAGGTCGACTTCGCTGGGAAGGGTGTTTGTTTTGGCAAGTAAACCCTTTACAGCTTCGGCACCCATATGAGAACTCCCTAAACCTTCACCTTTGAGGATATGCCTTTCTTTGATGCCAGTGCGGCTGACGATCCACTCGTCATTTGTCGCAACCATTGTTTCAAGTTCGGCATTTGTCAAAATATAATCAGGCACATACCCTTGTATTCCTGTTATAGAGGCTTTTATATGGGTCATGATAAATTTAACTATTCAAAATCCGAATAGGTTTTTGTAAAGGGGACAGAATCAGTTTACTCATTTCGTGGTTGTCAGCAATTGGAAATTAATTCAACGCCTGCGCTATATGCAAATACGCTTTCGACCTAACCTGTTTATAAGCCCAGCCAATCATATTTTTAATTGCCACCGGCGATGATATGCCATGAGCGATCATCACATTGCCATTCACACCAATGATCGAGCTTCCGCCAATGGATTCGTAATTTGTTTGATCTACGAATTCATCGTTAAAACCTCGCTGCTTGGAAATTTCATAGAATGATTCGCCCAATTTAAATAAAACATTGCCTGTGAAGCCGTCAGTTACGATCACATCAGCCTTATTGGTAAAGAGATCTTTACCCTCGATATTTCCTATAAAATTGATTCGCTTGTTTTGTTTGAGCAGGGGATAAGTGGCCTGAGTTGTAAGAGAACCTTTTTGTTCTTCCTCCCCGATGTTCATCAGGGCAACCCGCGGTTTATCAATCTGAAAAGTATATTGAGCAAAAATAGAGCCTATTTCTCCAAATTGGGCAAGCACTTCGGGCTTACAATCGGCATTGGCACCAATATCCAGCATGATTGAGTAACTGCCATCGATTTGTGGCACAAATCCTGCAATAGCTGGTCTTATTATTCCTTCGATCGCTTTTATGCTAAAAAGCGCTCCTACGTGCATAGCGCCTGTGTTGCCGGCACTACAGAATATGTCAACTTCTTTTTCTTTCAGAAGCTTGAAACCGATCCCAATGCTGGAATTTGGTTTTTGAGAAAGGGCTTTGGTTGGATGTTCCCCCATCTCAATAACATCTTCTGCGTGAACGACGTCAACATTAGTAGGAGTGAAATTGTTTTGGTTAAAAATGTCCCAAATCGCACTTTCACGGCCAATCAAAACGATTCTCGCCTCGGATGGTAGTTCAGAAGCGGCCTGAATAACCCCTTCAACAATTGCCTGTGGAGCCAAATCTCCCCCCATAGCATCTACCGCAATTTTCATTTACACGCTGTTATTTTAGACTAATAAGTTAGAAATCGAAGGTGTAAATTTAGCAGATGTGCCGTAGTAAAAAAGAATTTCGCAACAACTTTTATACGGCTGCTGCGAAATTGATATACTCATCGACTGAAACTAGACTGTTTTCGAATAGTTTTCAACTACAACTTTACCTCTGTAAACCAAGTTGCCCTCGTGAACGTGTGCACGGTGGAATTGGTGAATTTCTCCTGTTGAAGAATCAGTGCCTAATTGTTTTCCGGTAAGGAAATCATGTGCTCTGCGCGAATCGCGACGGCTTGTGGAATGTCTCCGCTTAGGATGTGCCATGCTACTGTATGTTCTGTATGTTTATTTGTTGTTTGAGTCCAGCGGTTGAAACCACTGGGGTATAAAATCTTTTCGAATATATTAATTCTCGCCTTTCAGCTTTTTCAAAGCTTCCCAGCGGGGGTCAATCTTTTCTTGTTCTTCTTCATCGTCCGCACGCTTCACATCTTCTGATGAATAAACCAAAATGCCGTCTGCTTCATCTAACGGATCTATTTCCTCTTCTTCATCTCTCAAATCCGGATGGATCTTTTTGATGGGAAGCGCTAATGCTATAAAATCAAAAAGATAACGGGCTACGTTAATCCTGTTCGTATTGCGATTGATGATCTCGATCTCGTCTGTCAGCTCCTCATTATGATCGCCAAACTTTAAAATAATGCGATCATCCTGATCAATCGGTTCCTCAAATGGTTCCAGGCTCCTGTCACACGTCAGCGTTACGCTTCCAACTGTGTGAAAATTAAGCTGGATCATAGTTGCAGATTTGTTCAGCACAACATGCGTTTTGAAATGGCCGAACTCGATCAGATCCTGTTCAAGTTCCTCGAAAAATGCATCTCCCGACTCCATTTCATAGGCATACTGTTTGTCTTCCAAACCGTAAATGTCTATGTTGTATTTACTTAGCTCTTTCACTTTTTCTGTCAAAAGGACTGCAAAGGTAATGTCTTTCGATTTAATAAAAAAACTATGGGGGAATTTTATTGGCGTCAGATCTTGCGTGCCGGATTGCCGAAATACGTGGCCTTAGCAGGCACATTCTCAACCACCACCGAGCCCGCACCAATCCGCGCATTCTTGCCAATCTCAATTCCAGCCACGATAATTGCGCCGGATCCGATGAAGACGCCATCCCCGATTTTCGCACGGTCGTTAATAATCGCTCCTGCGCCAATCGTCACATAATCGCCAATTTGCACCCACGTATCCACTACGGCACTTGTTTGTATCAGGCAATGGTGCCCGATTTTTGACTTCGCTCCGACCGTGACGCGTGCGCCAACCAGATTTCCGTGACCTATCGTTGCCATTTCCGAGATCAATGCGCTGTCGTGGATTGCATTAATGGGCATTATGTTATACTCATCTGTCAATGTTTCCACCAGTCTTTCGCGCACCGAACGTTCTCCGATCGCAACAAACGCTTCGCATTTGCTTCCTAATATGCTTAGAAAACCAGTATCATCCGTGTTTCCCAACACACTCACGTCGCCAAATTCCTTGCCATGCAGCTCCTTATGATCATCCAGAAGACCATAAACGAGCACATTATTCCTTTTAAATATATCCAATGCCTGAACGCCCAGGTCGCCGGCACCAAAAATTAGAACGGGGTTTTCCATAATATTAGTTGTTAATGTAGGGCCGCATTAAGCAGGCTTTCCTATTGGTGGTAAAAAATCAAACCACTGCGGTCAAACAGTGGTTCATTATTATATAGTATAAGTCAGAATTCTTAAAGGAATGTGATCCGAAATACAAACGGACTGCCGTAAGGTGAAATGTTATTCCCGTAATCATCGAGCTGATTGTTATAATTTAAATTAAACAATGCTGTAAAATGAACGGCTTTTATAAATCGCGCTCCTAGCGGCTGCGAATAAGAGGCTCCCAACATGGGCGATGCGATCCACTTGCGTGTATCGTATTTTGTAAATGTATCCACTTCTACATTCATCCCTTCCAGTTCCGCAATCACATTGACCATTGGAAAAATGGAGTACATTAAAAACCCGCGACCTCCGTAATAGAATTCATTGAAACCGAAATAGCGCGATTTGTAATACATGCCCGTTACACCCACACCCGCAACCAGCTTTTCGGTCAGCTCGTAACCAGCCATGGGAGAAAGGTTTATATTGGTAACCGTTCCCAGGCTCAGCCCGAAACTGCCGCCTAATCGCACCCTGTCGATAAACGGACGGTCTTTGAATTCGGCCAAGGTTTTTTTCTCAACCACTTCTCTTTGCTCAGCGGGCGGCCTTTCCGGTTCTTCGGTTTTTTCTTTTCGCAGCGAGTCGGGGCGGTAATATTCATCATCTTGTGCCATTAATGACGGGCTGATTATCATGCTAAACAAGACCGAGCATAACAGGAGGATTTTACTTTTCATCTTAAAATCGTTTATTTTATAACATTGTAACTGGTAACGTAGAAATCGCGAAATTTGGTTTACACCTGAATTAGTGCTACCCACTCCTCAAATTACCTTTCATTCTCTATGCATTATAATATTTACGTATCTGATCCGCAGTCTCATCTCATTAACATTACTTACACTATACCTCAAATTGATGCAGAGGTAATCGAAATTCAGCTGCCTGCCTGGCGACCCGGACGATACGAAATTCAAAATTTCGCTAAAAATATTCAATTTATTGAAGCGATCTCTGAGACCGATCAGAATCTCTCTATTCATAAAGTAACGAAAGACCGCTGGCAGGTTGCAACGGCAGGTGAAAAAGAGATAAAGATCCGTTACACATTCTACGCAGCTATTCAAAATGCAGGGAGCAGTTACGTGGACGAGGAGCTGTGGTATCTCAATTTCATCAACTTTTGCATGTATACCGAAGGGCGGATAGGCGAAGCCTACACCATCCATCTTGATTTGCCGGAGGGTTACAGAATTGCCTGCGGGCTTCCGGCGGAGGGCAATGTTTTAAAAGCCAAGGATTTTTACCAATTGGTCGACAGCCCGTTGCTGGCTTCTCAAACCTTGCAGGAACGTCATTATCAGGTTCGCGATGTGAACTTTAAAATATGGATGCACGGAAATTTACAGCCGAACTGGCACAGAATTACCCGTGACTTCCGTCGTTTCTCCCGCGAGCAGATCGCAATGATGGGCGAGTTTCCGGAAGCAGACTATCATTTTCTCAACCTGATTCTTCCTACGGCATTCTATCACGGCGTTGAGCACCACAATTCCACAATGATTGTGCTGGGGCCCGACGATGAGGGCGAAGGGCTTTACTCAGATCTCCTGGGCGTGAGCTCGCACGAACTGTTTCACGCGTGGAACATTATACGCATCCGGCCTGCCGAGTTGTTACCTTATGATTTTACCAAAGAAAACTATTTCCGGACCTGTTTTGTCGCGGAGGGCTGCACCACTTATTATGGGGATCTCTTCCTGAAACGGGCTGGCGTCTTTACCGACGAAAATTACATTAAGGAATTACAGGTTTACATGAAAAGGCATTTCGAAGCCAGTTCACATGCCACGCATTCGCTGGCGGATTCGTCCTTTGATCTTTGGCTGGATGGTTATGAGAAAGGAATTCCCAATCGCAAAGTTTCGGTTTATCATAAAGGAGCATTGGTTGCGCTTATTCTGGACTTGTATTTGAGGAAGAAAACCGATCATGCGCAGTCGTTAGACACTGTTATGCAGTTATTATGGGCGCGTTTTGGGAAACCTTTTATTGGATATACGCTGCAAGATTACATGAATATCGTTGAGGAAGTTGCCGGCGAGTCTTTGGAATGGTACTGGCATGATTGCATTTTTACCAGCACACCTTTGGAAACACGGCTAAATGAAGCGTTGGCTTTTGTAGGTTTGCAAATGTCCACATTCAGTAACGGGAACATTCAATTGAATGTCATGGACAATTTTAAAGCCAAACTTCAACGCGATAAGTGGCTTGAAACAGTGCAGGCATTAACGCCAGAGGAACTGGAAGAGGAAGAAGAAGAATAAGCGTTTGCCATTGAGAATGTTAACTCAAAATGTCTTTGAGCGCTTTATCCAGTTCACTGAACCGATATTGGAAATTGGTTTCCTTTGCAATTCGTTCATTAACAAGATAGCTGCTGCCTAAGACCACGCTTGCCATTTCTCCAAAAACCATTTTCAGAGCAAATGAGGGAACATTGGGAAGCCATTGCGGCCTGTTAAGCGCAATGCAGATCTGTTTGGTAAGCTCCTCATTCGTAACAGGCTGGCTTGCAATGGCATTATAAGCGCCTTGCCACGATTCATTTTCCATTGCTTCTATGTACATTCTGCAAAGGTCATCGATATGGATCCATGAAATCCATTGCTTACCCGAACCCAGCGGACTGCCGAAGCCAAATTTTGCCGGGGCAGCCATTTTTGGGATCGCGCCGCCTTCGTTGCTCAATACAATTCCGGTTCTGAGTTTCACAGTTCTTATACCCAATGCCGCAATATCATCGGCCGCTTTTTCCCAAACAACTGTCACTTGCGATAGGAAATCATTGTTCGGCGGCGAACTTTCGGAATTGCGAACATCACCCGTATCTTCTCCGTAGTAACTGCTTCCGGAAGAAGAAACAAATGCAGCCGGCCGGATGTTTTTCTCAACTAACTTATCAAGGATCAGCTTCGCCGTTTCAGTCCGACTGGAAATGATAAGCTTTTTACGCTCTTCTGTCCAGCGCTCATCCGCGACGCCAGCGCCAGCGAGATGAATCAGGTAATCGGTGTTTTCAAGCGCGCCTTCTTCTATATAACCTTTTTCAACATTCCATTCAAAAACCTGAACAGACGGAATGCTTGTTTTTTTTCGGCTTAAAAAGGCTACTTCGTAACCTTTTTCGAGCAATAATTGAGTGAGTCTTTTGCCAATCAATCCTGTTCCGCCGGTAATCAATACTTTCTTGCCCTTCATTGAATGTTGCTGTGGGTTATCTGAACTTTATTTACGCGGAGAAGACATTTTCGGATGTCAGGCGACGGGAATAGCGGCTGTTCCGTCCTTAGGCGCTTCCTGTTCAATCGCCTTTGTGACGCGGTCAATCATGCTTTCCAGCGATTCGTCTGGTAAAAAATGCATGGGAGGTTTGAAATGTACAGTCAGTTTTGTGTTCCTTTTTTTAAATCTTAAGCCTTTTTTATCAAATGCTCTTCTGAAACCATTGATAACCACCGGGATCACGATAGGTTGGTGATCTTTGATCAAATGTGCCGTTCCTTTCCGCACAGGCGCATAAGGTTTGGTGGTTCCCTGGGGGAAGCTTACGACCCAGCCATGTTTCAGGCCCATTCCAATCTTGTCCTGCGCTGCATTATCCAATTGCCTCGTCACGTTTTCGCCATTGGCACGCCAAGAGCGTTCAATGGTGATAGCGCCGCCAATGCTGAAAAGTTTGGGAAGAATCCCTTCTTTCATCGTCTCAGAAGCCGCTACATAATAGCATCTTGCACGCGGAGAAAACAGATAAAATGGTGGCGAAATGGTGTCTTTATATCCCCATTTGGTAGCGCAGAAAATGTGGTAAAAAGCAATTACATCTGCAAAATAAGTCTGGTGGTTGGAGAGGAAAAGCACGCCGTTATCGGGAAGTTCAATGAGCTGATCGCTGCCGATGATTTCTATTTTATTGACAGCCGTATATCTGTAGTAAGTAAACCACCCAATGATGAATATTATAAAACGTTTGATAATCAAATAGTTGCCAAACGGATCCTGCTCGAAAATGCCCATAAAATCGAAGCGCACCAACCAGGACGGTAACAGGCTGAAAATACTTTTTTTCGAATGCATAGTGTAAATGTAATTTCAGTTGTCCTTGCTGAACCGGCGTCTGCCTTGATTGGAAAACGCTATACCAATTTGGCGTAATTTAGATAATTAGCACAGTTAATATAAAATATATTTAGTTTGCAAGCCGGACGCATCATGCGCACCGCTGGAATTGGCATGATTCTTTCGTTAACCACAATGTTCAATTTTGAGTAACACTCTCTTTAGTCTTCTTTTTTAATTTCTATGAAAATGAAATTTCAATTTCACATGCTTGTCTGCCTTCTGGGTGCAGGTTTCCTGTCTGGGTGCTCCAAAAACCCTGTTACCGGTAAGAAGGAAATAATCTTTATGTCGAAGGAAAAGGAGATCGCCCTTGGGGCCGAATCTCATCCGTCGATTGTGGCCACAATGGGGATTTATGACGATAAAAACCTGAATTCCTTCATTAATGAGAAGGGAAAAGCGATGGCCGGCGTATCTCACCGGCCTGATTTACCCTATCAATTCTTCATCGTAGACTCGCCGGTGGTCAATGCTTTTGCTGTGCCTGGCGGTTACGTATACTTCACAAGGGGGATTATGGCACACTTTAATAATGAGGCAGAATTCGCCGGCGTATTGGGTCACGAGATCGGCCACATTACGGCAAGGCATTCGGCGCGTCAGCAAACTTCGCAGATCTTTGGTCAGGTAGGATTAATGGCCGGAATGGTTCTTTCGGAAACTGTCCGTGGAATGGCGGATCAGACGCAGCAGGCGCTTGGATTATTATTGCTGAGTTACAGCCGTGATCACGAAACTGAATCGGATAAGATAGGTGTGGAATATTCCAGCAAAATCGGATATGATGCGCACGAGATGGCCGACTTTTTTGGCACATTGAAAAAAATCGGTGAAAAAAGCGGCCAGGCAATCCCTACTTTTCAATCAACTCACCCTGATCCGGGCGGCAGACAGTCGAAAGTGCAAAAGCTGGCGACGGAGTATCAAAAGGCAAATCCAGGCAAATACAATGTCAACCGCGATGCTTACTTGCGTAAAATCGAAGGTATTATTTATGGAGCCGATCCAAAACAAGGTTTTGTTGAAAATAACACTTTTTACCATCCTGAACTGAAATTGCAATTCCCGGTTCCAAGCGGATGGCAGTATGAAAACTCGCCGGCGCAATTCCAAATGGGAGCGAAAGATGGAAAGTCGATGGTGATTTTTACAATTGCACCGGGTAAAACATTAGAAGAAGCGGCCCAGGCTACGGTAAAAAATTATGGCTTGCAAGTTTCTGAAAATGAGAAAACAACGATCAATGGTAACCCTGCGATTGTAATGATCTCGACCCAGGCAGCGCAAACGCAATCTGGCCAGCAGGCTGCCACCACAGCAAACTCCATCCAGGTTGCAACCTGGCTGATTCAATATGGCGGTAACATTTATGCGATCCACGGCGTTGCGCAGGCTGCGAATTTTGGCGCAAGTGCAGGTCAGTTTAAATCAATAGCACAAGGTTTCAAATCGGTTACCGACGGAAGCATTCTCAACCGGCAACCGGATCGTATCAGGATCAAAACCGTTCAGCGGGATGGTTCTTTGAAAGATGCGTTGAAGGATAACAACCAGCAGGACAAGCAAATGGATGAGCTGGCGATCATTAACGGCATGTCGCTTTCGGATAAGGTTACGAAGGGGATGCTGATTAAGACGCTTAGTAAGTAAGTGCGTTAAAAAAGTTTTTGGGCTCCAAAAACTTTTTTAATAATCATTTGGTTGATATGTCAACGTAATATACATTTGCATCATGAACACGACACATCCCAAATTTTTTTCGAACATTAAAGAGGAAATGAAAAACTCCCTGCAATTCAAGCTGGGGATTGTGACGAAGATTGTTTTCAAGAAAATGAATGCACAATTGGTTCAGGAAGGCATTCCGGTCCTGGCCGAACAGTTGCCAATTTTAATGGTTGTATATTTCCAGGAGCACGCTATGACCCAGCAAGACATTGCGAATTTGCTTCAAAAAGATAAAGCGGGGATTCAGCGTTCTGTGCAGACATTACATAAGGACGGTTTTCTGAAAATAGAAAGCGACATTGAGGATAAAAGAAAGAACCTCGTAACATTGACGGCAAGCGGAAAATTTGTGTGTGAGCGCATTCAGTCATTGGTAATCGCATTCGATAACCGTGTAATGGAGCATTTTACGGAAGAAGAGCGGAAAACATTTATGGGTTATCTGGATAGAGTTGCAGCCGTAGCGGAAAAATGAAATTTTTTAAATAAATAGTTGATATATCACCAGTAGACCTATCAACTAAATACAAGATTAGCCACAAATAATCAACAATCAGAAAAGATGAAAAGTAAATGGATCATAGCCATGCTGGCATTCGTTGCGACGGCTGGGCCCTCCTGGGCGCAAACCCGCCTGAGCCTGAAAGACTGCATTGCTTACGGGATCAAGAACAATGGCAATGTTAAGATAGCCCAGTACAAAGAGAGCATTGCCGTGCAACAAGGACGCGAGGCACTGGCAGGTTACCTGCCGCAAGTGGCGGGTAATGGTGCGCTTGATGATAACATTAAGCTGCAATCCACTGTGTTACCAGGAGCTCTTTTTGGCGGCGAAGATCGTCGCGTTGCCCTGGGAACAAAATATTCGACCAATGTTTCAGCGCAGGCAGACCAGGTGATTTTTGACCAGGCATTGCTAGTGGGAATCAAGGCTAATAAGCCAAATCTTCAAAATGCTGCATTGAACGCTCAGAAAACGAAAGAGACGATCATTTTTAATGTTACCGATGCTTATTATCAGGTTTTTGTGACGAGCGCGCAAATTGACCTTTTGAAAGATAACCTCGAAAAAACCCAGCAGATACTGGGCACTTTGCAACTGCAATTGGACAACGGTGTAATCAAAAAAGTTGATTTCGATCGTACGCAGGTGAGTTTGAACAACATTAAATCACAACTGACGCTCGCAGAAAGCAATTTGATTTTATCTCAAAACCAGCTGAAATTCCAAATGGGAATGCCCCTGGCCGAACAGCTTGAACTGACTGATAATCCATTAAATCAGCCTTTCAAATTAGTGGAGCCAGAGCAATTTGATGCCGCTAATCTTACCGATTTCAAAATCCAAAACATCAATATGCAATTGCAATCCCTCGAAAAACAGCGAATTAAAGCAGGTTACCTTCCCAAATTGTCTGTTTACGGCCGATATGGCATGCAGTCGCTGGGACAGAACCTGGGCGAATCGTGGGGCAACTGGTTTAGTTTTGGCGCGATTGGCGTGAAATTGTCCATACCAATTTTTGATAGTTTCAGAAGAGACGCGCAATACAAGCAAGCGGATTTGAATCTTTTAACGCAAAATGAACAGCTGAAATTGAATGTTCAGAATTACGAACTGCAAAATCACAACGCCACTACGCAGCTTCAAAAAGCAAAGCTGAACCTCGGCAACGACGAAAGTAATGTCACTTTGGCAAAAGAAGTGTACGACGTAACCACATTGCAATACAGGGAGGGCACTGTAACATTATCCGATCTTCTCAATGCAGAAACGTCATATAAAGAAGCCCAAAGCAACTATATCAACTCAATGCTAAGTTACTATCAGGCCAAATTAGGCATCGAACAGTCGCAAGGCACACTCAACAACTTTTATTCAACACTGCCGTAAGAAATACCATGAAAAGAAAACTCATAATAATCGGTTCCATCGCAATTATTGGAATCCTCATCGGCTTCCGGCTGGTAGCCAACAAGTCCAAGATGGATGCAAAGAAAGTAATGCCGGACAACAAGAATGTGACCATTCCGGTGACCGCTGTTTCGGTCAAAGAAGGCAGCACGGATCAGCAATTGGTTCGCACGGGAAGTCTGATTCCATTTAAACAAGCGGAAATCATGGCGACCTCTGCGGGTAAGGTTATGGCTGTGAAATATGATCTGGGAACATACGTGTCGCAAGGCGCAACGCTGGTGAAGGTGGACAGCAAATTGAAAGAACTTTCACTGCAAGCCACTGAACTCAATATCAACAAATTGAAAAAAGATACGGATCGGTATAACAAGCTTTTGGCCGGAAATGCCGCGACAGAAGTGCAGGTGAACGATACCAAATACAACTACGAAAACGCATTGAACCAGGCCGAGCAGATCAAACAACAGATTAACGATGCTTCCATTGCAGCGCCGATCAGCGGTCGCGTAATTAAGAAGAACATTGAGCCGGGTGAGTTTGTGAATGTAGGAACTTCGCTAGGAACAATCCTGGACGTTTCCCGAGTGAAAGTGCAGGTAATGATCTCTGAAAATGATGTTTATAAATTGAAAGAAGGTCAGCACGTGAAAGTGGGTTCAAGCATTTTTCCTGATAAAAAAATCGACGGAGTGATCTCTTACATTGCCCCACAGGGCGACGAATCGCATAACTATCCGGTTGAAATTGTAATTAAAAATGCCAATCAGTTACGTGCAGGAACATTCGTGAGCGTTGAATTCAGCCAAAAGAGCAGCCAGCAGGCGTTGCTGATTCCAAGAAGCGCGTTGGTGGAAAGTGTGCGTAATCCTTATGTGTACACCGTCGAAAATGGCAAGGCGAAACAACGTAAAATTCAAGTAGGTCGTGAATTAGGCGACAATATCGAAGTTTTGGGAGGCTTGAAATCGGGTGAAACGGTGATTACAACCGGCCAGATCAACCTCAGCGAAGGTGCGGCGGTTAATGTTACAAAATAGTATCCATCAACAAATCAGAATGTTATGTCAATCACCGAAGTAGCAGTAAAAAGACCGCTCTTCATCATAGTAGTATTCACGGTGTTGATACTATTTGGTGTGATCAGTTATAAACAATTGTCTTACAACCTGTTGCCTAAATTCGAGGCCAATGTTGTGAGTGTAATGACGACTTACCGCGGTGCCGCTGCGGACGAAGTTGAAACCAATGTTACCAAACACATTGAAGATGCCGTTTCGGCGATCGAAGGTTTGGACCAGATCAATTCCACTTCTCAAGAAGGTGTTTCGTCTGTGATTATTCAGCTGAAACAAGGCATCAGCGTCGATTTAGCGCAGCAAGAAGCGCAACGCAAAGTAGAGCAAGTAATTTCACTGCTTCCCGACGATGCCGATCGCCCGGTAATCAACAAATTCTCAACCGACGAAATCCCAGTTTTGAGAATGGGTGTTACTGCAAATATGTCACCATCAGCGCTGTATGATCTGATTGATGATAAACTAAAACCGCAACTTTCCAACGTGACCGGCGTGGGTCAGGTAACGATCATTGGTGGAACGGAACGTCAGATTCAGGTTAATATTAGTCAAGATAAATTAAAAGCATACCGCTTGTCAATTGCACAGGTTTCTGCTGCGATTAACAATGCAAACACTTCCTATCCGGCAGGGCAGGTTAAGACGCAGGAAGATCAGCTTTCAATTCGCTTTGATGCCAAACTGACTACCGTAGAAAATCTGAGAAATGTCATCGTTGGTCGCAATAGCACGGGCGGGCAGGTGTTTTTGAAAGACATTGCCGAAGTATATGATGGCACAGCCGATGCAACTGCCGTGAACCACATTAATGGTGCTCCATCGGTTGCATTGCAGATTCAGAAACAATCCGACGCCAATGCGGTGGATGTGAGCAAGTTGACACGCGAGCGTTTGACGACTCTGGAAAAACAATATGCTTCCTCAGGCTTGAAATTCAACATTGCATCCGATCAATCCATTTACACATTGGCCTCGGCCGATGCGGTGGTTTTTGACCTTGGACTGGCGGTTTTGATCGTATCCATTGTAATGTTAATGTTCCTGCACAGTTTCCGGAGCTCGATGTTTATTCTCGTTGCATTGCCTTCGTCCATGATCCCGACCTTCATTTTGATGAGCCTTTTAGGTTTTTCACTCAATCTGATGACATTAATGGCGCTTTCGCTGGTTGTTGGTATCCTGGTCGATGACTCCATTGTGGTTTTGGAAAATATCAACCGCCACATGGAAATGGGTAAAAGCAGATGGCAAGCCGCATTGGACGGACGAGCAGAAATAGGTTTCACCGCCTTAGCGATCACATTAGTTGACGTTGTGGTTTTCGTGCCGCTCGCATTAACCTCCGGTTTGATCGGTAACATTCTGAGAGAATTCTCCCTCGTGGTTGTATTCTCGACATTAATGAGCTTGTTCGTTTCATTTACACTTACTCCGCTTCTGGCTTCGCGTTTTGGTAAAATAGAAATTTTAGATAAAAACACCCTTTGGGGCAAGCTTAACCTCGGTTTTGAGCGTTTTTTGGATCGGATCAAAGACGAGTACGGCAGAATGCTGACCTGGGTTTTGGGTCATAAAAGATATGTTTTCATTCTTTCGCTGGCATTAATTGTTGGTTCAATTGCGCTGGTTCCGGGAGGTTTTATTGGAGCGGCATTTATGCAGCAAAGTGATCGCGGCGAATTGAATGTATCCGTTGAATTGGCGCCAACAGCATCTATTTACCAAACCAATCAAGTTGCGCAGAAAGTTGAAAAGTTATTGTTAGGCAGAAAAGAAGTGACCAAAGTGTTTACCAATGTCGGTTACAGCAGCACAGGTTTGGGTACAACTTCCAACAGCAACATTGCCGATCTGACCGTTCAATTGGTTGATAAAAAGGAGCGTACAATGTCTTCCGAAGATTTTGGTACAGAAATTCAAAAAGAAATCCTGCAAATTCCGGGCGTAAAAGTAACAGTCGCCCCCACTTCCATCACAGGGAATGCCAACCAGGCGCCGATTCAGGTGGCAGTAAAAGGGACTGATATGCCGACAATCCGTAAAGTGGCTGCACAGGTAAAAGCAGTTGTAGCTTCGATACCGGGGACCGCGAATGTAGATTATTCCGTTGACGATCCGAAACCGGAGGTAGGTGTGCAGCTGGATCGTGAAAAAATGTCACAGCTAGGCATCAACGCCGCCGAAGTTGGTGCAGCGTTGCAAACCGCATTTCGTGGCGACGACCGTTCGAAATTCAAGGAAAATGGCAAGGAATACGACATTATGGTGACTTTGGATCAGTTCAACCGTTCCAGTGCCGACGACATTCGTCACCTGAGTTTTGTGAACAGTTCGGGACAAGCATTTGAATTATCCCAATTCGCAACCATCAAAGAAGGAATGGGTGAAAGCGTCCTGCAACGGATTGATCGCCTGGGCTCTATCAGCATTAATTCACAAGTAATCGGCCGTCCATCCGGTTCAATCGGTGCCGACATTCAAGCCAAAATGGCCAGTGTAAAACTCCCCGAAGGCGTTTTTATCGAATACCGCGGTGACCTGAAAAACCAGGCCGACGCATTCGGAAGCTTAGGCTTGGCGCTCGTACTCGGCATCGTGCTCATTTACCTGATCATGGTCGCCCTTTACGAAAGCACCATTTACCCGTTTGTTGTATTGTTCTCAATCCCGGTTGCATTAGTAGGCGCATTAACAGCATTGGCCCTTACCATGGAAAGTTTAACCATCTTCTCAATCGTCGGTATGATCATGCTCCTCGGTCTGGTAGCCAAAAACGCCATCCTGATCGTCGATTTTACCAACCAATTGAAAGAAGAGGGCCACGCATTAAAAGACGCACTGATCGAAGCCGGCAAAGAACGCCTCCGCCCAATCCTGATGACTACCATCGCCATGATAGCCGGTATGCTCCCCATCGCCCTGGCCTCCGGCGACGGCGCCGAAGTAAAAAACGGCATGGCCTGGGTCATTATCGGTGGTTTGACAAGCTCGTTGTTGCTGACCGTGTTCCTGGTTCCCAGTGTTTACTACGTTGTGGATAGGGTGAAGGAGCGACTAGCCGGGCGCAAAGCAAGGAAGCAGCAGAGGAGGGAAGAGTTGGTTTTGGAAGGGTAGGGTTGTTGACTTGTCACCCTGAGCGGAGTCGAAGGCACGCTACTCCTTGGCAACGTGCCTTCGACTCCGCTCAGGCTGACAGGGATATAACTTCCTTCAATCCAAAGCCTAGTTCTCATCTGCGTTGTTATTCCTTGAATGCGTCTGATTCTGACATTCTGCCAAAGGCTTCAATTCATTCCATTTCCCACGAATAATAGCCTCCTTCTTTTTCCTACTCCAACCTTTCACCTGCTTCTCAAAAGCAATTGCATCATTGATATATTTAAACTCACAAGAAAACACCAACTCCACAGGCCGTCGTGTATAGGTGTAACACGTAACATTTATACCCCAAGTATGCTCCGCAAATCGTCGCTCCAAGCAATTCGTAACGCCAGTATAATAACTCCCATCAAAGCATTTCAAGATATACACGTAGTAAATTTTCATAGTCAAAGCGTGTTTAGATTCACATCTTAAGACGCTGACATTGATTGAAGGTCACACACTAGCAGCATAAAATGGCCAGAGGAATCCCCTGACCATTAAAAACAATAAACACAATATCCTAAGCCGCCTTCAGAAAGTGTTGGAGAAATGCAAATTGAACGCAGGCCTTTAGTCTGATCATGGTGTATGTATTGACGAACGTATTTCGTAACCGTGGCATAAATAATGTTTACTACTTCGCAGAAATAATCGTCACAATATCAAGCTATATCGAGCCGAAACCAGTAATAGCTACTATCCGAAAATTACCATTCACTTAACCGACACTTCTTATAACCGACAAATAAACACAATCCCCCGCACATTCATTTGAAGCAGCTAGATCATTACTTAAAAGCTTGTTTTGTAGCCAGTAACAGAAATAAATGTTTAACTACAAAAACAACAAAAATGAATTTAGTACAAAAATTGCCAATCGGCTTGGGATTGGCTTGTTTAATGATGCTGAACAGCTGCTCGAAGGAGGATGCGCAGACTCCGCAGCCTGCTAAGAGTGAAAGGACGGATGCGAGTATGCGAGATGATGGAGGATATATTAAAGTTCTCCCTATCTTCCACTCAACATTTGGACCGCTCGGTTCAAATGTCTATCCAAATGGATGGCAAAGAGGCGGCTCGACTTCGAGTGATTTAATTGGGTATCCAACTGGTTCCTCAAATTTTACTCATTTGTTTGGAAATCCGGCATGGCCATGGGAAAGTCCCATATCTCCAATTCAAGATGTACCAAATGCAAGTTCCTTCCTGACTATAAGCACAAAAGCTAAGAAGACTTGGACAGAGGACGGAACTTCAACAGGTAAGCGGTCTTCAGTTGAAACTACTATCAAAAATCTGACACCAGGTAAATTGTATGAGTTGACCTATTATACGACAAGTTCTATTTGTGCAGTGAAACAAAACAATCTTACGCCGACATATGCGTCAGCAGTTGTGGTAGATTGGATCTATTCAAATGGCACCAAAAAGAATGCTATGACAATGAGTTTGAAAAACTGGAAAGGGACGTGGAAAAAACAAGCAATAACATTCGAAGCGGCCGAAAAAGAACAAGTTTTAAACTTTACAGCATTCACGGATTCAGAAAGCACTTTTGGCTATGCGCACATATTTGTAGATCATAAGTCAATAAAAGAGGTGGAGCCAGCAGAGTTACCATAAGTAAGATTAAATCAACGATGGCGACCACGGAAACACCTGGTCGCCATTATTTTTTTGAAATCAAATCACTTCCACCTCTCCCCCAAAACCTTCATCCAATACCCACCTACAACCGACCTGGCCCGAAATCCAACAGACTTCCCATCAACCGTTTCATGCCAGTCCGAGAGTGGAATGCGGTCCGGCGTTTCCATGGCATATTTATAAACGGGCTTGATAAATGCTTCGAAATCCTGTTGGTTGGCTGCCAATGTGGCTGTCCAGATGATCCAGTCGGATTTGGTGTAGGTTTTGCGGCTGTCGAGTGGGAGGCCGAAGGGTTTTTGTTTGGTTAGGTAATATTTTATCTCTTTTTCGGCGACGGTTTTTGGGAAGACATTGAGTTTCAGAAGTTCGTCCCAGACAATGTTGTATTTCTGGCTCCATGAATTTTTGTTGTCGAAGGTGAGTGCGTAATGGTCGCCGCTGTCGGCTAGTTGCATCCACTTTTGGGCAAATTCTTTTACTAATGTATTTACTTCCGTCGCTTCTTTGGTGTTGCCGAGTTGCTCGGCCATTTTTGCATAGGATGCTAAGCCCATAATGGCTTTTATTGACAAGTTAGCATTGCGGGCGAGGTGGCCTGCGAAGTCGTCGGTGCAAAGCTGGTTGGCTGGATCAAAGCCCTCTTTTTTGAGATAATTGGCCCAGACACTCAGCACTTTCCAATGCTTTTTGGCGAATTCAATGTTGTTTTCGGCTTTGCAAATAGCATAGGTTAGGATTAGCATGTTACCGGATTCTTCGACGGGCATGTCCTCGCCGTAAGTCTGGCCGTTTGCAAGCGGATATGTGCCTACGTCATGCGCAGCGAATGGTTTGGTCCATTTTCCGCTTTCAGAGTAATAGAAAATCGGTTCCATCATTCCTTTTAGCAATGTTGGGTTGTAAAGCAGGAATAATGGCGCTGATGGATAAGTTATATCGACTGTTCCAATAGAGCCGTTACTGAAATTTTCTTTGGATAAAAACAATGGTGTGCCGCTTAGATCAGCCACCAGCTTATGCGCTGAAATCGCCTGACGGTAAGATAGCACGCAAAGCTCCGCATATTGCTTTCCACCTGCTTTCAGCGCATCCTGATAGATCATTTCATCTGTCGCTTCGCATTCTTTCATCACTTTATCAAAATCCTTTTCGGCGTCGGCCAGCTCACGTTCAATAGTTTTATTGCCGTCCTTGTTCCACCACGGTCGCAGATTTTGACCGAAATATTGAACTGAAAATACATCGTCGTAACCTAAAATTGCATGAATTGATTTGCTTTCCGGGCCAATCTTATTGCCGAAAGCCAGAACATAAGCCATCGACCTGGTATCTGCATTCGCGGCAACCCGCTGGTTTGCAGTTACAAAACCACTTTTGGTAAACATCTCAATTAACTCCTCTGCCGCGCCAAACCCAGAGCTTTTAACAAATCGATTCGGAGCCGACAAAAACGCGCGTCCCCAGTCAATGCGCACATCGTCACCTTTACGGCCAAGCACTTTCTGTTCGGTATTGGTCAGTGATAATAAAAAGAAATCATCCCGGGCTTCGCGTTTTCCAGCCACCTGCTGGCTGGCGTCATTCACCGTCCAAAGTCCCGAGACAGCGTTCAGGATTTCTACTTCGTGCGTCTGTTTGTCGGAAGATTCCACATCGTAAACGATATAATTCACGGGCCGCGAAATCATGTGCAAATCTTTAAGGATAAGGGGAGCCACAAAACGCGCTTTCAGTTGGATGGGACCTGCCTGAAATGTATAAATCGTTTGCGTAGCCTTCATCTCGAAAGCGATCTGTTTTGCTGGCTGAACCACATTAGCACCTTTTAACGCAATTTCATCAGCAAGCCCAATGTCAATGTAACCCGGACCAGCGCCGTTTTTGCAATAAGCTGCGAGGATATTTTTGCCTTTTTTCAATGCTTTTCTTGCCGATGCGCTGATCGGTTTGAACTCATAATCACCTGTAAAACAAGGCGCACAATCAAATGCAGGGACGCCGTTGATGAAAACCTGCACATCATCGTCATGGAAAATGTTTAAAGTTGGTTTTTCAAAATCAGCTGCGGTTAAAGTGAATTCGCGGCGATACCAAATTTCCTGCGGGAATTCCGTGCCGCCTTTCAGCATGGCATCGTTTCGGTCTTTTGTCCCGAAAGGAGCAGGACCTTGCTTCCATGTGCTAATGTTATAACCTTCTTTATACCACCAATTTGGATCGGGTTTTACTGTTGTGAATTTCGCAGTATACCCGGCTTGCTTCGCTGTTGGCAAAATTGTTTTCATTACCGACGTCGGCGCACCCATAAAGCGGTAAGTCTTGCCGTCCACGCGGATCAATCCATCCATGGGCTGCGGCTTGCCCGTCCAGTGTTTGGTCGGGGAGCCATTCAGCTCATTGCCAAAAGACCATACGCTCGTGTAGGGATCAATGGTAATAAGCGGAACCGCAGGCGGGCGGAAGGTTTGGGCAAATGTGGTTAGTGTGGCAAAAAGGAAAAGAATCGGAAGCCAAGGTTTCGACATTGGTATATCAGTCTGGTTAGGAAATAAAAAAAGGAGATCAGATTTGATCCCCTAAAAATAAGCTCAGGAAGTTTAATAAAAGGAATTTCTAAGTTACATTATTGCAAGCATTCTCTCCACGACTAATTACAGCGGCGAAATCTTGTTGATGACAATGTCCCACACTAATTCAAGATCAACACCAAAATATTCATGAATTATAAAATTCCGGAATGCTGTAACCTTTCGCCATTCAATTTCCGGGTTGTCCGATTTCAAATTTTCAGATAGGTGATTTGTAGCTTCGCCTATTATTTCCAGTTGTCGCTCAATAGCGAAGCGTAGCATCGGATCTTTGTAAAGATCATCTATAATCTTTCCTTCAATAAAAGTTCCTATGTAGTTGATTGCTTCAAGGATATGAAGAAGCCTCACCTTATCATATTCAGCCTCTTTCATAGATCAATCTCTTTTCCAGATCAATTTGAGGCTTAATATGGGGTGATAAGCCATTAGAGCTTACCAGGTCAACGTCGGTGCCAAGTAAAGTAGTGAGTTGTTCTTGCATGTCAAAAAAACTGAAAAAGTCGGCTCCCTTTTCATAATCAAGATCAACAAGAATATCCAAGTCGCTCGACGGATTTTTATCTCCACGTGCGGCAGATCCAAAAATGTACGCTTTTTTAACCGGCTTATCCTTAAAGAAAAGAGCTGCTTTTTCTGCTAATTCTTCCATGCAATGAATTTTAAAGAAAGATAACAAATATATAGGCAGAAGCCTTATTTTTTCCTAAACGCCGCTTTCCCGCTATCCAGAAACGCCGCGAAATTTGCAGGGTTCAAATCATAGTTCTTGGGCTTTACGAGCAAATTCCCTTCGTGATCAACCAGGCAGTAATGTGGCTGCGCGTTGTTGTTGTATTTCACGATTTGCAAGTCTGCATTCTGGGCGCCGATGGTTTTTTTGACTTTGTTGTCATATTTGGATGTGTACCAGGACGCTTCCGGCAATTCTGTTTTGTCATCCACGTAGAGCGCAACGATCACATAATCCTCCCGAAGACGTTGCTGCACGGCCGGGTCCACCCAGACTCTTGCTTCCATTTCGCGGCAGTTGACGCATCCGTGACCGGTAAAATCAATGAAAACAGGCTTATTGACCTTTTTGGCGTAGGCTAATGCGTCTTTATAATCGAAGAAGCCTTCCAATTCGTGAGGTAAGTGAAAAAGATCGGCATATTTGCGGGTTTCGCCGGGAGCAATGTTTGAGGCAATTCCGGCAGTTCTTTTGTTTAAGTCAAAATCCAGTGTAGACTGCGGAGGCAGGTAACCGGCCAATGCTTTCAATGGCGCGCCCCACATGCCTGGGATCATATAGACTACGAATGTGAATGTTACAATGGATAAAAGCAATCGGGGAACACTTACTTTTTCAAGCGGAGAATCGTGAGGCGTTCTGATTTTGCCCAAAAGATAAAACCCTAATAAGCCGAAAATGACGATCCAGAATGCCAGATAGACTTCTCGATCCAGCAAGCGCCAGTGATAAACCTGATCGGCAATGCTGAAAAATTTCAATGCTAATGCCAGTTCCAAAAAGCCCAAAACAACCTTCACCGTGTTCAGCCAGCCGCCGGATTTGGGCAATGACTTTAACCATTGTGGAAAAAGAGCGAACAGGGTAAACGGGATTGCAAATGCAGCTGAAAACGAGGCCATTCCAATGATCGGCTTCACCACTTCGCCGCCCGCAGACGCAACCAGCAAACTTCCTACAATGGGCCCCGTGCAGGAAAATGAAACCAGCACCAATGTAAATGCCATGAAGAAAACGCCCGCATAACCACCTTGATCGGCCTTTTGATCCATTTTATTTACAAAACCACTGGGCAAAACGATTTCAAACAGTCCTAAAAACGACAATCCAAAAACAAAGAAAATGGCAAAGAACAGCAAGTTAGGAATCCAGTGCGTGCTCAGAAAATTAGCAAACGCAGGGCCATTTAATCTGGAAACTACGGTTCCTATTAACGTATATATCAAAACAATGGAAATGCCGTATATGAACGCTTTCAGCTTCCCTTTTTCCTGATTAGTGAAGTAACTCACGGTCATAGGAATAATAGGAAAAACGCAGGGGGTTAGCAATGCAACCAGGCCGGATAAAAACGCGGCTAATGCAAAGCCCCAGAGCGATTTATCATCCGAATCATCTTCTGAACTTAATGTTTGTGATAATGTTGCAGCGGCTTCTGCTTGGGCTGATGTGTCGGCATCGCCTGCATTTATGGTGATAGAAGTGTCAGCCGGTTGGTCCGATGACGTGGCAACAACCTCTGAGGATGAGTCAGTTTGAGATGTTGTCTGACCTACTTTGGGCTGGGTGTCGGTGGTCGCTGCGCCGGCTACGACTTTCAGGCCTTTGAATTCAAAATCATCATTGCCTGGAATGCAAAGCCCGGTGACGTGGCTGCAAGTTTGATATTCCGAACTGCCCTTAATGACCGGATTATCTGCAAGTATTTTTATAGTTTGTTTAAAAACGCCTTTTCCTTCAAAATAACGAACCTTTCCACCCCAGACTTCCTCAAATTTCTCTTTTGGATTCTGTGGTTTAAGCTTGCCTACAACTTCAAAAGTGTTGTTTTTTTCAAAATTGAATGTCGTCAGCATGGGCCCCAGATCCGGGTCGAAATCGCTGGAATAAATGTACCAATCCTTGTCGACGATGGCCGTGAAAACCAGATCAACCGTCTCGCCCTTCTTTACTTCCGGCTTAGAAAATGTGTAGGTCCAGTGTGCTTTGGCTTTTTGTAATTGAGCAAAAACGGCTTGCGAAAAAAATAAACAAAGAACAAGGGAAATGAGAAGGCGGCGTTTCATAATGTTTTAATTCTGCTTTGCTTAGTCAACGTAATTTTGCCAAAAAAATTCATCAAAGAAAATTCCACTTCCAACCCTGCTTGTTTCTGCTTACTTTGTCGGCTTAAAATCAGCGTAAAAAACCTAATACAATGTCCCAAGCCCTTTATGTTATAAAAATAGGCGGTAATGTTATCGACAACCTGGAAGCCTGCACCCGTTTTCTGAACGACTTTGCCAAACTCGACGCTCCAAAAATCCTCGTTCACGGCGGCGGAAAGGTAGCAACTCAGATCGCAGCCAAACTGCAAATTGAAACACAGATGGTGGAAGGCCGCAGAATTACGGATAAGGCAATGCTGGACGTCGTGACAATGGTTTATGGTGGATTGGTCAACAAAAATCTTGTAGCACAATTACAATCATTCAACTGCAACGCCATCGGCCTCACCGGTGCTGACGGCGGCATCATACGTTCAGTAAAACGGCCAGTGAAAACCGTTGATTACGGATTTGTTGGCGACATTGAAGCAGTAAATGCGAAACAAATAAATGCACTATTAAGCAGCGATCTCATCCCGGTCATCGCCCCGCTTACTTACAGCTCGGAAGGCCTATTACTAAACACAAACGCCGACACCATGGCATCCGCAACCGCAGTCGCTATGGCTGAACTATACGAAGTAAATCTTATTTATTGTTTCGAGAAAAAAGGCGTTTTATCCGATCCTGACGACGATAACGCGGTCATTTCATCCCTCGATCCGGTTTCCTACGCTGAATATAAATCATCCGGCGTGATCAACAAAGGCATGATTCCGAAGCTGGATAGTGCATTTGAAGCATTAAATGATGGCGTCCTGCAAGTGACGATCTGCCATGCGGATGATTTGCTGGAAGCGGCGAAGTCCGCGGCTGGGACGGTAATAGCGCTGAATACTACTTATTAAATTATTTTAAAATCAATTTTCTATTATTAAATTGCATGAGTTAAACCCACTCATTACCATGCCGTTCCGAAAAGGCCTTTTGTTTGTGCTTTTGTTGTTGTGTGATTTGTGTGAAGGCCAGGTTCCGGAGTTTTATAAGGATGTCCAGCCCATCATTCATGCCAATTGCGTGCCTTGCCATCGGACGGGTGAGGCGGCGCCGTTTCCTCTCATTACTTTTGAAGATGTTAGCAAGCGATCCAAGTTTATCAAACAGGTCGTAAGCTCGCGCTATATGCCGCCCTGGAAAGCGGATAACCATTTCAATTCCTTTGCGAATGATCGCTCACTGAGCGATAAGGACATAAAGACCATTGTCGGCTGGATTGATGGCGGCACGCCGAAAGGCAAGCAAAATTTGAAAGCCGAACAGGATTTGCAGGCGCGGGTGAATGCGGGGACGGCTTACAAACGCAAGCCGGATCTTTCGCTCCGAATTAAGGAGGCATTTGTGGTCAAAGGCGATGCCGCGGAACGGTTTGTGATGTTCAAAATCCCGTTTGAGCTCGCGCAGGAGGCTAACGTTGAGGCTATTGAGTTTACTTCTAATAACAAAAAGCTCATCCACCACGCCAATTTCGCTATCCATCCTGTTACCGATCCTGCCATTGACCTGAATAATTCCGTGGATTTTGTGGATCTGAGCGGGCCGTCCGGCGACAAATATTATGAATGGGTCAAATACAAAAAGGAAATGACCTATTACGGCGGCTGGATTCCCGGAACAACTGTCGAGACTTACCCCGAAGATATGGGCTGGGTGATGCCAAAACGCGGCGTCGTGCTGGTAACTGTGCATTTCGGACCGTCGTCTGTTGATGCAGAAAGCATTGATGGGATAAATATTTTCTTTAAAACGAGCCCGATCAAACGGAAGGTGAAAGTGATCAGTCTGGGTTCCGGTGGGATCGGGGAGAAAGATATCAGTCCGCCATTCATGATTTTTGCAGATGAGATCAAGAGCTTCCGTTTGCGGATCGCTAATAACCAGCCGGATGTCTCGCTGCTGTATGCCTGGCCGCACATGCATTACTTGGGCAAGGAATTTAAAGCTTATGCGACCACCGCGGCGGGCGATACGATCAAGCTCGTGCATGTGCCTGCGTGGGACTTTCGCTGGCAGGAAATTTATAAATATAAAAAGCCTTTATTATTGCCAAAAGGTGCCATAGTGCATGTGGAAGGCACTTATGACAACACGGCGGCTAACCCCGCTAACCCACACAGTCCGCCGGAACTGGTGATGTCGACGGGTAACATGCGGAGCGACCAGGAAATGATGACGTTGATTTTAATGTATGTGGAGCGTGAGGCCGGAGATGAAAATCTGGTCTTCAAATGGAATTAGGCATATTGGGTAGCACATAACGGGTAAACATTAGGGCATGGGTAGACTCTGCTTTTTCTTTATTTTCCTGATTCCCCTCCTCGGCGTTTCCAGACCGGGTCAAACGCAAAGCCTCTTCACTCTTTTGTCACCCAAAGACACAAAAGTCAGTTTCGTTAATAAGATAGAAGAGAACGATTCGCTGCACATTTTCCGCTACGAATATCTTTACAATGGAAACGGCATTGGCATTGGCGATTTTAACAATGATGGCTCGCCTGACCTTTTTATTTCGGGAAATACGGTTGCTAACAAGTTGTATCTTAATAAGTCTTTAAATGGAAAAATCACATTTGAAGATATTAGTAAAAAATCAAAAATAGAAGGCAACGGAACCTGGTCAACGGGCGTGAGCGTCGCGGATGTAAATGGAGATGGACTCCTGGATATTTACGTCTGCCATTCGGGCTTTTTCCGCAAATTGTCCGACCGTAATAATGAGCTTTTTATTAATCAGGGGATCAAAAACGGCGTTCCGGTTTTTAAGGAGATGGCGGTTGAGGCTGGTTTGAATGCGATTGGCTCGCAATCGACGCAGGCCGCTTTTTTTGATTATGACAAGGATGGCGATCTGGATATGTTCCTTTTAAACCACTCCAATCACACGGTTAACCCATTCCTGAACACCCGCGAAATGCGCGCAACGCCTAATCCTTATTATGGGAACAGGCTTTTTGAGAACATTAGCGAGAATGGGAAACTGAAATTCAAGGACGTTACGCAAAAGGCGGGCATCATTAACAATGCATTGAATTTCGGCCTGAGCGTTATTGTGGCTGACATTAACCAGGACGGCTGGCCGGATTTGTACACGACGAGCGATTACACGGAAGTGGACTGCTATTATGTCAACAATAAGAACGGGACATTCACCGAGTCTTTGAAAAAATCATTTACTCATGTCTCCAAATTCTCCATGGGAGCCGATGTGAGTGATTTCAATAATGACGGAAAACCTGATGTCCTCACACTGGACATGCTTCCGGAAGACAATCATCGTCAAAAATTGCTCAAAGGACCGGACGTTTATGACCAATATCATTTGCTTCTTGACAGCGGTTATTATCACCAGAATATGCGGAATATGCTGCATTTGAATCGCGGAACGGATGCAGAGGGCAATGTTAGGTTTAGCGAAATCGGTCAAATGTCTGGCGTTTCAAACACGGATTGGAGCTGGGCGGGCTTAATGGCCGATCTGGACAATGATGGCTGGAAGGATCTGCTTATTACCAATGGTTATCTGCGCGATTTTACCAACATGGATTTTTTGAAATATACCGTTGCAGATGAGCAAATGAAGGAAGTGGGCAAAGGAAACCTGAATTTCAAGACTTACAGCCTTGTTCAGAAAATGCCTTCCAACAAGTTGAAAAACTATTTATTCCAAAATACAGCTGACGCTTCGAAGCAATTTGCATTCGAGGATGTGTCGGAAAAATGGGGTTTTAATGAAGACGCAGTTTCCAATGCGGCGGCTTATGCGGACTTTGACGGCGACGGCGATCTGGACATTGTAATTTCCAACATGAATGAGGCGGTTTCGATTTATCAGAACAATGGTGAACAAAAAAGTCTGACTATAAAGCTTAAAGGTCTGGGAAAAAATACGCAGGCTTTTGGGAGTAAGGTTTGGGTTTATGCCAATGGTATTAAACAATATGCAGAGCTCTATCCGGTGAGGGGTTATCAGGCAACGGTAACGTCAGCGTTGCATTTTGGCTTGGGAAAAGCTTCTAAGGTTGATTCAGTAAGGGTTGTTTGGCCTTCCGGGAAGGTGACTATGCTGGCGAATTCGACTGAGAAAATTTTGATTTTAAAAGAAGAGGAGGCCGGAGAAGTAAACAAATCCGAAACTGCATCTGTTAACACAACATTTCAGAAAATCCCCGCACAAAGCATTGGCATTGACTTCGTTCACAACGAAAATGAATTTGTGGACTTCAAAGTGGAGGTTCTCTTGCCTTATCAATTATCCAAACTTGGTCCGGCACTGGCAAAAGCGGATGTCAATGGCGACGGTTTGGAAGATTTGTTTTTTGGCGGCGCTTCCAATCAGTTTGGCGTACTTTATCTGCAAAAGCCAGACGGTAAATTTGAGGGTGCAAATGCACAGCCCTGGCGGCAAAATGTGGCTTGTGAAGAAGTGAATGCATTATTTTTTGACGCAGATAAGGATGGCGATCAGGATTTGTACGTGGTTAGCGGTGGTAATGAGTTTGAAGATCAGGCGCCAGAATATCGGGACCATTTGTATATTAATGATGGAAAAGGCAATTTTCACGAAGAAGTTTTAGCATTGCCCTCCATGAAAAACCCGAAGCAATGTGCTGTAAGTGCTGACATGGACGGAGACGGTGATATGGATATTTTCGTAGGGGGGCGCGCCGTTCCCGGATCCTTTCCGATGGCTGCCAGAAGTTATGTTTTAAGAAATGATAGCCAGGGGAACACAATCAAATTTACCGACGCGACAGCCGATTGGTCCAAAGATCTGTTGAATCCGGGTATGGTTACGGGCGCTGTTTTCGCGGACCTGGATCAGGATAAAAAGCCGGACCTAATGTTAATAGGCGATTGGATGGCCGTTAAAGTGTTCAGAAATACCGGTAATGCATTCACGGAACAGCTTCCCGCAGAACTAAGCGATACGGACGGAATGTGGGCCGCATTAATGCCCGTTGATCTTGACAAGGATGGCGATATGGATTTTGTTTTAGGGAATGGTGGATTAAATAACCAATACAAAGCATCCGCCGAACAACCCGTGACGATCTATTATGATGACTTCGATAAAAACGGTGTAGTTGATCCGGTCTGCACTTATTTTATTGGAGACAAAAATTACCCGATGTTTTCCCGCGACGAAATGCTGGACCAGATACCATTCCTGAAAAGAAAATACACCAACTACGCGCTTTACGCAGATGCTACCCTGACAGATATATTGGGTCAGGAAGCAGTTGAAAAAAGTAAAAAGGTCTACTGTAAGCAACTCTCAAGCATTGTGCTTGAAAATAAAGGCGATTTCAAATTTCAAATCCATGACCTGCCGGAGGAGGCGCAGATTTCGCGGGTAAGTGCCATTGTTCCGCTGGAAATGGATGGAAACAACAGGACCGGCTTACTGCTAGCAGGTAACTTTTCCTGCTATCGCGTGCAGTTGGGACCCTGCGACGCATCCGTAGGCGTAGCATTGCGGCAGGTTGCGCCCTTCCGGTTTGTAACTGTAAGCCCTGCCGAATCCGGATTTTGGGCGGGCGGCGAAATAAGAAGCGGTGTCCGGCTAAACAACTCGCGTATAGTGATAGGCGTTAACGGCGGAGATCCCTTAATATTTGAACAGACAGGTCAGAAATGAGAAAGCGATTTACATTATATATGCTGGTAACATGGCTGGTTGGGCATTGCGCGTCCGGCTTTGCGCCTCCTGTTGGCCCTTCGCCCCGGCTGCTGCACAGGGCAGAGAAAAACCTTACCCGTGCCATTATGCATGATATTTTCTCGCCACCCGCTGCAAGTCGTATTTATCTCTATGCCAATGTTGCAGCATACGAAACACTGGTTATGCAGGATGAAAACTATCGCACTCTCCACGGACAAGTCGCTGGTTTTCCCAACATACCAGGTTTGAAAAGCGATAAAAAGGTCAATTATGAACTGGCGGCTGTATACGCTTTTTTTAAAACCGGCGGAAAACTGGTGTTCTCAGAGCATTTGCTGACAGACAGCGTGAATGTGATCTTAAACGACTTTCGGGAGAAAGACACATTGGTTTACAATAATTCAATAAGACTTGGACAAGCCGTAAGTGATAGCGTCCTATCATGGTCAACGAAAGACAATTATGCATCAACCCGGGCGAAACGCCGCTATACTTACAGTAAACAAAAGGGCAAATGGACGCCGACTCCACCAGGTTTTATTGACGCTGTGGAACCATATTGGTCTCAAATCCGCCCGGTAAGCCTGGACTCGGCCGGGCAGTTCAAACCGGTTCCGCCGCATGCATATAATACGGACACGGCGAGTTTGTTTATGAAAGAAGTCCGTGAGGTTTATCATGTTACCAGAAAGTTAACCCAGGAAGAAATCCTGATTGCGAGTTTTTGGGACTGTAATCCTTTTTATCTCAACACGCAGGGCCACCTCAATTTTGCCACTAAAAAGCTGTCCCCCGGAGGTCATTGGATATCCATTGCAGGCCAGGCCGCCGAAAGTAAAAACAAGAACTGGCAGGAAACCGCAGCCGCTTACGTGCTGACTTCCATGGCTTTGTTCGATGGATTCATTAGTTGTTGGGATGAAAAGTACAGAAGTCAGTTTATCCGCCCCGAAACGGTCATCAATGCTTATATGGATGAAAAATGGCGTCCATTGCTGCAAACACCACCATTTCCTGAATATACCAGTGGGCACAGCGTTATTTCCGCTGCGGCAGCGGTTGTGTTAACAGCGGTTTTGGGGGATCATTTTGCTTTTGATGATCACACGGAAACCGATTATGGACTTCCTGTTCGCAGTTTTAAGTCTTTCAAAGAAGCAAGCGAAGAAGCAGGCATCAGCCGTTTATATGGCGGGATCCATTTTAGGTCTGCAATTGTCAATGGCCAGGTGCAAGGCGACCGAATCGGCCAACATTTGCTTTCCAGAATAAAGGTCAAACGCTAAAATAACCAAACACTCTACTAGGTTTGTATGCTTATTATTAATATTTTTTAATAAATGTTATGTTTTTGTTAATAATTATATTTATTTTGACTCATCAATACTCATGCTGTCTAAAAATGCCCGGTCAATTTTTTTAAGGGATGCCATTTTTAATACATAAGTAAAGACCCATTAAGCCACCTTTATTTAACTTACTAAAGTTTACCATGAGACAAAAGTTTACGACTTTAACCCGTCTGGTAACCTTGCTTCTCCTTCTTATAGGGAGCACATGGAGCATGGCCCAGGACAGAAAAACCGTTAATGGAACGGTGCTAGACAAGGATCAGAATCCTTTACCAGGTGTTTCTTACCTGGTGAAAGGATCTAACACCGGTGGTGCGACAGATGCCAATGGAAAATTCACAGTCAGTGTGCCTTCAAGTGCCGCTGTCATTGTATTTTCTTCGATTGGTTACATCAGCAAGGAAGTGGAAGTTGGTAATGCGAGCCAGCTTACCGTCAACATTGAAGAAGACAACAAAACGCTTAATGAAGTGGTTATCACAGGTTTCGGTATGTCAACCGAAGCCAGAAAACTGGCATACTCTGTACAATCCGTTCAGGGAAATGACATTACAAGGACTGCTAACGCCAACATGGTGAACGCACTTCAGGGTAAAGTGGCAGGGGTTATGATCAACCAGGGAACGGGTGGTCCAATGTCGTCTTCACGTATCCGTATCCGCGGTAACGCATCATTAAGCCCTAATACTCAGCCACTTTTTGTTGTGGACGGGGTGCTTATCCGCCCGGGAACATCAGGAGCTGACTCCTGGGGAGCTGCGCAGGATTTTGGTAACATTATGAAAAACATCAATCCGGACAACATTGAGTCGATGACGGTGTTGAAAGGTTCAGCTGCCAGTTCGCTTTATGGTTCTGAGGCTTTGAATGGTGTAGTGGTTGTTCAAACTAAAAAAGGACGTCAGGACAAAGGTTTGGGTGTTACTTACAACCATACTTCTACTTTTGAAAATGCCTATCGTTTCCTTGACCTGCAAAATGAATATGGCGCAGGTTTGAGCTCAACATTCACAAATGGCGCTGATGGCGTTCCGGAAGTGGATCGCGCTAACTTCCCATTCTCTTACGGTCCGAAATTGGAAGGTCAGCAGGTGCGTGACCTGGATGGCCGCATGGTGGAATGGAAAGCCAATGATCCTTTGAAATTCTTCCAGACAGGAAAATACATTAACCATAACGTGGCTATCGAAGGCGGAAACGAACGCAGCTCATTCCGTGCGTCGTTCTCGACTTTGAAAAACTCTTCGATCATGCCGGGGGGAACAGAATTGAAAAGAAACAACTTCAACATCCGCGGAACACAGAAAATCGGAAAAGTGCTTAATCTGGACGTAAGTGCAGATTATACAGACAATGATCTGATAAACCCGATCCGTCAGGGTGGTAACTACAACCCGGTTTTCCGTTTTGTATACAACCGTCCACGTAACATGGATATCGATTACTGGTCTAAAAACTACATTGATCCGATTGCAGGCGGCCGTCGCAGAGGAGCTAATGGCGATCCTTACAACATTACGGAATTCATGTTCCAGACATTTGAATACAAACAATTCCGTAATGAAAAGGTTTTCAGGGGAAATGTTGATTTGACTGGTAACATTACAGACTGGTTGAGCTTCCTGGTTCGCGGTAACGTACAGAACGAATTGTACACGGGTAATAACCAAAACAGGGGAGATAACGTCAATTTCTCAGGTGGTGAGTATCGGGAATATTCTGAAAACAAAACACAGACCCGTTTCCAAGGTTTGGTTACAGCAACGAGACAAATTGGCGAGGATTTCAATTTCAGCCTATCGGTAGGTGGAGAAACAAACCGCCTAATCGGTGGTCGTAAGTTTGATTATCGAACGGACGGCGGACTACGTGTTCCCGATGTCTTTTCTTTATCGAACAGTATTAATATTTTGAGACAAGAAAGCATTGCGCTTACGCCCTCGAAAAGAATTGATGCGCTTTATGCCTATGGTGACCTGACTTTCAAAGACGCGTTAACATTGAGCGCTAGCTATCGTACAGACTGGTCTTCAACATTGACTTATGCCAACGGAAGCGGTGACTACATTTATTCTTATCCTTCTGTGGGTCTTTCATGGATGGCAACGGAATCATTAAAGAATCTTCCGTCATGGCTTTCATTTGGTAAACTTAGAGCCAGCCTTGGTTACACAGGTGGAGATACAGAAGCATGGTCTACAAACCAGACAGGTGTTTACGAGCCAAAACCAGCTTATACGCAGGCGGACGGAAGTCAGGTAAACTTATCGGGTTTCAGAGATCCTAATACGCTTCCTAACTATGGGTTAAGAAACCGTCTGGCGAGAGAAGTTGAATTTGGTGGTGACATTCGTTTCTTCAATAATCGTTTGGGAATTGATTTGACCTATTATAACAAAATCACCAAAAATGAGATCCTTAGTTTAAATACAACAACTGAATCAGGTGTAAGCAGCAGAATCGTCAACGCAGGTAGAATCCAGAATAAAGGGGTTGAGATCTTGCTAACCGCCACCCCAATCAAAAAGGCTGATTTTGAGTGGAATACAAGCATTAACTTCTCGCGTAACCGCAATAAAGTGCTTGAACTGGTTCAGGGAACAGATACTTACGAGTTAAATCTGGGTTTTGGTGCTGATATTAAGTCAGTGGCAAGAGTAGGAAAAGACTACGGAACAATCATTACCCCTTATGGTTTTGCGATTTACGAATCGGATGATGCAAACAATCCTGCAAACGGACAAAAAGTAATCGGAACGATTTCTGGTGAAGGCGGAATCGGTTACGTCCGTAATGGTGCTTATGGTTCAAAAGCGGATAAAGAACTGGGAACTGTTATGGAGAAATTCCTTGCCAGCAATGTCAACTCTATCCGTTACAAAAACTTCACGGCAACGGTGCAGGCTGATGCGAAGATCGGTGGTTTGATGTCATCTGCAACGCACCAATACGGTTCTTCTTTGGGATCTTTTGCATTCACACTTCCAGGTCGTAATACGGAACTGGGCGGCGTGACGTTTACAGATGCACAAAACAATGTAAGAACTGACGGTATCATCCCGGAAGGCGTGCTTGCTGATGGATTCCAGGTTGTTGTGGACGGTGCCCCGAAAGATTTGGGAGGAATGTCATACGCAGATGCAGTTACAGCTGGTTATGTCAAGCCAATTCCTGCTTACGCTTATTATATGAACCTGACGCAATGGTCATCGGGTATCCGTGAATATTCTACTTTCGAAAACTCGTGGGTTTCCCTTCGTGAAGTTTCGGTTGGATACAATGTTCCTGCTTCATTGCTTGGAAAAGCTAAAATCCAGTCGCTTCGCGTAAGTCTGGTTGGACGTAACCTCGGTTACCTATATCGTACAGCGAAAGACGGCATCAACCCGGAAGGTCTGTACAGCAACAAAGCGGGTGAATTTATGGAGTATGGTGGTCTGCCGTTCTCACGTAACCTTGGATTTTCAGTTAGTGTAGGATTGTGATCTTGAATTGTTACAGCCCATTCAAATTAAAATTGATATGAAATTTATAAAAAGAAAAATACTCTTACTAGCTGCCGTCGGATTTCTATCTTCCTGCGAAAAGCAAGCATTTGTGGATATAAACAAAAATCCGGATGCGCTAACTGAGATCCCGCCTCAGAACCAGTTTCTGAATGCAACCACCGGGATTCACGGACAAGATTTTGAAGCATTTTATGACCTTTACCGTCGTATTATGCCCTGGATGCAATACAATACGCTGCTTAGCGGTAACCAGGGATCATTCACATTGAATTTCGACAACTTCGCCAACCGTTACGGAAGGCTTTACAATGGTGTTGGAGACAGATTGTATGACCTGGAACAACTTGTAGGTAAACTTGAACCTGCTGAGCAGCCTCGCTACGATCAAATGATCCAGATAGCACGCATTTTGAAAGCTTATTACAGCTTTTATGTGTCGGATATTTACGGAAGCATACCTTATTCAGAAGCTTTTCAGGGACGTTATGGCGGAACGCTTCAGCCTAAATATGACACTCAGCAAGAGTTGTTTGCAAGATTGGACGGCGAGATTAAAGCCGCAGTGGCTGCATTAAAAGTTTCTCCTGCTGTTCCTCAGTATTCTTTGGGCTCTTACGATCAGTATTACAAAGGTGATACACAGAAATGGATCAAAGCTGCGAATGCATTGCGTTTGAGAATGGCATTGCGCGTTCAGAAAGCAGATGCTGCAGCAGGCACGGCGATCATCACGGATGTTTTGGCTCAGCCGGCAACCGATTTGATGGCCAGCAATGCAGATGCATGGATCTTTATCAGCAACGCAACATTCACGGGTGACGCGGGTGGCGGAAACTGGAACACGGATGAGCTGAGAGCTCCGAAGCCAATGGTTGACTTCATGTGGGAAAAAAGCGATCCGCGTATCGATGCTTTCTTTACACCAAACGGATATTCTCAGGCAAACATTAATTTGCTAATCGCAGAGAAAAAACTTCCTGCGGGAACAACAGCAGGAAGACGTTATGTAGGAAGCTTCACAAGTCCTGATGATTCAAGACTGACAGCCAACGTTCAGCGTTATTACACGGCGAAGGTGATTAATTCCAATAAGGAAAATGTGGATACATTATCGCTGATCCAGCCGCGCTTGTTTAGCACCGGAAAGGCTGATGCAGCAGGAAACGCAGGGACAGGACAATCTTATCTTCCTGTGATCACTTACGCGGAATATTGCTTTATGCGTGCTGAGATCGCTTTGAAAACAACGGGTGCAGCATCTGCCAAAACCTGGTACGAAGCCGGGGTGAGAAGTTCTCTGGAATGGTATAATGAAGTAGGTGTTAATGCGAAACTCACGAACTATACGGCAACAACACCGGCAGAAATCACAGCCTATCTTGCTAAACCAGGAATCGCATTCGATGCTGCAAAAGCGATGGATCAGATTGGTAGCCAAAGCTATCTTAACTTTATGAAGCAACCTCAGGAGGGATGGGCATTGTACAAACGTACTGGTTATCCAAACCCGACTTCGATTGTTCCATTGCCAAGATTGACCTATCTGAATGTTCCGTTGACAATTCCACGTCGTGCGCCGATCACATTGCCAACACAGTCAGATCCTAACTACGCGAACAAAAAAGCAGCTTACGACGCCATGGCAGCATTGCCAGGCTTCGGTGACCTGACCAGCGCAGCAGGCCGTGTATGGTGGGATAAGCCTTGATTTTATTTTTTTAGATTTAGTTATAGTAAAAAGAGGCGGGCCGTTTGGCCTGCCTCTTTTTTTGGGGTATGAGATGACATTCTATTCCTGAGCTAATCCAGCTTCATATTAATTAAACATCCGATTGCCTGTGTCTTGCTTTGCATAATAGGATTGCCGTTCAATGTTGCTTCCAATGCGTTTCTTAAATAAAGCTCCGTTGCTCTTGGCCGGCTTTTGCCCAATGCGTAAAACCAATTGTCAATCGCGCCCTGGTAAACCGTAATGCCATTCTCATTCAACAAAACAACTTCCGGCATCACGGTTGCCTGATAACGTGTTGCTTTGCGCAAGCCAGGATCAGGAAAGCCGGGGAATGTTGCGTTATATTTTTTCAAAAATGCCTTAATATCCTTTTCTGTAACAGTTTCCATGGGGAAATATGCCTCAAAACTTACGCCTTTGGCACTATAATCGGCGTAAATGCTTTTGATCTCCTTCATATAGGCATTGGAAACGGGGCATTCGGGATCCAGGAAGAGCATTACTTTTAATGGTCCCGGCGGGAAAATCTTGTGCACTTTTTCGCCTTCTGTATTTCCAAAAGAAAGCAGATGCACAATCAGGAACAACACGATCATCTTTCGCCACATATCGCAATTTTTTGGATTAATCCTGCAACAATTTTTCCAATGCTTCGGTAACCCTTTCGTACCCAAAAGCCGCAATTTCCTCTTGCATTCTCGCTTGTATTTCAGCTGTTTGCAGGTTACCAATGCTTCCCTCGTGCGTATGCTTCAACTCGCGGGGCGCCGTATAACTTCCTTCACCGATTTCAGCCCCAACTTGTCGGTATGCATCCCGGAATGGAACGCCACTGATTACCAACTCATTCACGCGTTCAACGCTGAAAAGCAGATCATATTTGGCGTCATCCAGCAGGTTTTGTTTCACCTTCATATTTTCCAGCATGAATGCGGCAATGTCCAGACAATCCAGGATTTCATCAAAAGCGGGCATTAGAATCTCCTTCAACAACTGCATATCGCGATGATAACCAGACGGAAGGTTGCTCAAAACCATCGTCACTTCCATCGGCAATGCTTTCATCCGGTTTGTCTTGGAGCGAAGTAATTCCGCCACGTCCGGGTTCTTTTTGTGCGGCATAATGCTGCTTCCGGTTGTGAGGTCGTCGGGCAAAACAATGAAGCTGAAATTCTGGCTGTTATAAAGGCAAACGTCCATAGCTAGCCTGGAAACGGTCGCAGCGAGCGAAGCAATGGCCGTTAATGCGGCCTGTTCCGTGCGTCCGCGGCTCATTTGGGCGTATACAACATTGTGGTGCATGCCCTCGAAGCCCAGCAATTCGGTGGTTAATGTTCGGTTTAGAGGGAAAGAAGAACCGTAACCCGCACCGGAACCCAGTGGATTACGATTGGCGAGCCGGTAAGCAGCATTTAATTGAATAACATCATCAATTAACCCTTCCGCATAAGCGCCAAACCATAAGCCGAATGACGACGGCATGGCAATCTGCAAATGGGTATAACCGGGTAAAAGGTCGTTTTTGTGTTCCTCGGAACGGCTTATCAGCACATTAAAAAGCTTTTCCGTGGCTTGCACGACTTCAAATAAACGCGCACGCGTGTACAATTTCATATCCACCAGCACCTGGTCGTTGCGCGACCGTCCGCTATGGATTTTCTTACCGGTGTCGCCTAATTTTCGGGTCAATTGCAATTCCACTTGTGAATGGACATCTTCTACGCCTTCTTCAATTACAAACTCGCCATTTTGCACTTGAGAGTGGATCATTTTGAGTTCCTGTTCCAATGCAGTAAGGTCGCCGGAGGTTAGTAGGCCAATGGTTTCCAGCATCTTTGCATGTGCCAGATTGCCCAGCACATCATATTCCGCCAGGTTGAGATCCATTTCCCGGTCCCGTCCGACGGTGAATTTTTCTATTTTTTCAGAAGTAACCGTATTTTCTTTTTGCCAGAGTTTCAAAGTGCAATGATGTATTTGTAGTGAGAAAAGATCAGATCAATGGGCAAATTTACAAGATTGTGAGCATAATGCGTATTCATCCCGCCGAGGGGATTTTTTTCTTACTTTTGTGCCACATTAATGAAAATACGCTCAAATGAAAACTACCGACCGTTATCTGCAACGCGGTGTCTCGGCTTCCAAAGAAGATGTGCATAAGGCCATTGAAAAGATAGATAAGGGGCTTTTTCCAAAAGCTTTTTGCAAAATCGTACCCGATACATTGGCGGGTGATCCTGAATATTGCACCATTATGCATGCCGACGGAGCGGGGACAAAAACCTCTCTTGCTTACCTTTATTGGAAAGAAACGGGCGACATTTCGGTTTGGAAAGGCATTGCGCAGGACGCGATTGTGATGAATACGGACGATCTTTTGTGCGTGGGAGCAACGGGCCCCATGTTATATTCTTCAACCATTGACAGAAATAAAAACCGCATTCCCGGTGAAGTGATTGCTGAGGTGATCAATGGTGCAGAGGAGGTTTTGGAAATGTTGCGCAGTTATGGTGTTGAAATTTACAGCACAGGCGGAGAAACGGCTGACGTAGGAGACCTGGTACGGACGGTTACGGTGAACAGCACAGTGATTGCACGGATGAAAAGGTCGGAAGTGGTTGATAATGCCAACATTACAGCCGGAGACGTGATTGTAGGCCTTGCATCCTGCGGACAAGCAACATACGAGCAGGTTTATAATGGAGGAATGGGCAGTAACGGCCTTACTTCGGCACGTCATGATGTTTTAGGGAAATATCTTGCGGCAAAATATCCTGAAAGCTTCGACCCGGAAGTAAGCCAGGATCTGATTTATAGCGGCACAAAAAAACTGACTGACCCGGTGGAAGGAACTCCATTGAATGTAGGACAGCTTGTGCTTTCACCTACAAGGACTTACGCACCTGTTGCGAAGGCATTGCTGGATGAGATGCGGACAGCAATTCATGGCATGGTGCATTGCAGCGGCGGCGCTCAGACAAAAATTCTACATTTTGTTGATAACCTTCACATTATCAAAGATAATCTGCTTCCTGTCCCGCCATTATTTAAAATGATCCAGGAAGAAAGCGGAACCGATTGGGAGGAAATGTATAAAGTGTTCAATATGGGGCACAGACTTGAAATTTACCTTCCTCAACAGCACGCCGACCGGGTCATTGAGATTTCCAGGTCTTTCGGGATCGAGGCGCAGGTTGTAGGCAGAGTAGAAGCTTCTGAAACAAAAAGACTCACTATAACAAGCGCATTCGGGCAGTTTCAATATAGCTAGCGTTGTATCGCATAAGGAGGCAAAGGCCGTCTGATTTCACATTCAGGCGGCCTTTGCCTTTGGCGACTTTGTCGTTTTCAATCAAGGCACAGATATTGTAGTATTAATACAAGTAAAATTGTAGAAATATTACTAAAATCTTTTTGGCTTATGAAAAACTTCAACTTCAAACTTCTCTCAAAAATCTGCGTCGCTGCGTCTTGCTTACTTCTCACGGTAAGTCAGGCAATGTCACAGGCCCCGGACGTTGCAATTGATACACAGAAACCATTCATTACAGGCCTTACGTCTGCCATGCAGCTTGTACATGCGGGCGATGGCTCCAATCGGATTTTTGTTGCTGAGAGAGGGGGTATCATTAAAGTTTTTGCGCCCGGTGCTTTGGGAACGCCTATCACCTTTCTGGATCTGAATCAAAACGGACAAGTTGTGCTTACCGGCAATGAAGACGGTTTGCTGAACATTGCTTTTCATCCAAATTTTGAAACGAACGGATACTTGTACGCTTATTATTCCAATTTGCTGGGCGATCTTGTAGTGGCAAGATATAAAGCCACTAACCCCGCCAGTAACAATACAGTCAATCCCAACACGGGCTTTGAAGTCATTAAAATCCCACATCCCATTAATACCAATCACAATGGTGGCGAAATGCATTTTGGCAGCGATGGCTTTTTGTATTTGTCGATCGGTGATGGCGGCGGCGGCAATGACCCCAATCAGAATGCCAAAAATCCGAATGTTCTGCTGGGAAAGATTCTCCGTATAAATGTGAATGTTCCGGATACGAACCCTATTAAATATGCGATTCCGGCGGGCAATCCTTACAACAACCCGGTTTATGCATTAGGATTAAGAAATCCGTTCCGATGGAGCTTCGACAGGCTTAACGGCGATATCTGGATCGGGGACGTTGGGCAGGGCGCCAGGGAAGAAATCAACCACCGGACTGCTGCGCAGCTAAATAATGCCAATTTCGGTTGGCGGTGTTTTGAGGGCGATATACCCACGCCGGACGTTGACAGAACTGGCTGTGACGCCGCCGGGCCATACGTAGCCCCAACGTTCGCCTACGTGAACGGCACCCGTGGCAGGTCTGTGGTGGGCGGTGTAGTGTATCGGGGCACGCGATCACCGCTCATGTATGGCTGGTATATCGGAACAGATTATTATTCCGGGGACATTCATTTAATCTCTGCGGATGAATCCGTTAAAAGCTACGAAACATCTACGGTTAAGGGAATTACGGACATTGGTGAAGACCAAAGTGGCGAAATATATGCGGTGACGGGCAGCACCATTTACCGTATCATTTCCGATTCGCAATTGCCTGTAACACTGGTTGATTTTTCAGGAGCACGTGGCAATGAGGGTGTTAAATTGTCCTGGTCGTCTTCAAATGAAACAGATTTCAAGGAATTCGACATTGAGCAAAGTTTCAATGCGTTGAATTTCGAGAAGGTAGGAACGGTTTCAGGACAAAATGCAAGTTCAGGTTCTCAATACACGTTTTCACACGCCGTTAATTTTACAGGAAATGTTTACTATCGTTTAAAGATGATTGATAAGGACGATAGTTTCGAACATTCAAGCATTATTGTCGTAAATGCAGACGATCCGGGACCTGCCAATTTCGTGAGGCCATCGCTCATTACTAACGGCGCGATTGACCTGCTTATCAGCGATTCTTTCAATAAAATGGAACTGGTAAATACATCCGGCCAGATCTTCATGTCCGAAGAAATCACCGGCAAAACCGGCCCGTTCAGCATCCCGCTGCAAGCCGCAAACACCGGAATTTACATTGTAAGGCTTACAGGAAGTAATAAAGTTTTGCAACAAAAGGTCTTGGTTGTGCGGTGAAGCCACGTCGCGATCTCGAAATACGAGATCGCGGACATGTTCACACCTTCACGGCAATCACAATCCCCGTCGCCCAAACCTGTTTCGTTAAAACCAGATCCGTTCTGTGTTCCAGATCTTCGATCAGCTTTATGGCTTTCAAATCATGACCTTCGGGCCAGTTGGGTTGCGGGAGCATGTCGTCGATGATGTAGTAGCCGCCTTTGTTCAGCATTTCCAGCACTTCGTCCAGCATCAGATATTTGCCGTGCCAGGTGTCCGCGAAGATGTAGTCGTATTTTTGTGTGAGATTGTTTTGAACCCATTCGCCGCCATCGGTTAATGTTAATGTAAGTCTGGCATCCTGTCCGAGATGATCCTTGGCGATAGCCAGAAATCCGGCCTCGTTATCAATAGAGACCAGGGTGGAGGCCGCATCCATGCCGTCGAGGATCCAGGCGGTTGATAATCCGGTGCCGGTTCCCAGTTCCAGAAATCTACCCGCAGGCTTGGAAGCCGCTAGTGTCCTCAATAATGAACAAGTCTGAATGTCCGATGCCATGGTAAAGCCGGAAGCTTTGGTGGCCAAATCGATCTCGGTGTAGGCTTTGGGTAACGGATGATTAATTTCCTGGTTCATTATCGGATGTTTTTGTATTTATGAGCTAAACTTATACAATAATTATCAGTGACGTATATTGGCATGGTTTTTATTAAAGTTGATAACATCTAAACATCTGAAAATATGCGTTGGCAGGATTTACGAAGAAGTGGAAATGTTGAAGACCGCCGTGGAATGTCTGGCGGCGGAAAAGTTGCAATTGGCGGGATCGGAATGATCATCGTCCTCGCAATTGGCTTGTTAACGGGCCAGGACCCTGGGGAAATTTTAGGCAATTTACAAGGGACGGAAACACAACAGCCTGCTCAAACCCGTCCTCCCGGGCCGCGTCCGGATGACAAGACAGCCGATTTCGTATCTGCGGTGCTTGGAAGCACGGAAGACGTTTGGTCAGAAATTTACACGGCCAATGATGCCCAATATGAAAAACCGAAGCTTCAGATATTTGAAGATGCTACACAAAGCGCTTGCGGAGGCGCATCTTCGGCGATGGGGCCTTTCTACTGTCCTGCCGATCAGAAGGTTTACATTGACCTGGATTTTTGTAATGAACTCCGTGACAGATTTAAAGCGCCGGGGGATTTCGCAGTCGCATATGTGGTTGCGCACGAGGTCGGACATCATGTGCAAAATTTGATGGGCATTTCAGGGCAGTTGCAGGAGCAACGCGGCCGCATAAGCAAGGAAGAGTATAACAAACTGTCTGTGAAGCTTGAATTGCAAGCCGATTTTCTGGCCGGAGTCTGGGCTAATCATGCACAGCAAATGAGCAATATCCTCGAACCGGGCGACCTGGAAGCCGCATTAACAGCCGCTAATGCCATCGGTGATGACAAGCTGCAGAAGGAGTCGCAAGGTTATGTTGTGCCCGACGCGTTTACACATGGCAGTTCAAAACAGAGAATGTATTGGTTTAAAAAAGGATTTGAAACAGGTGATTTAAATCAGGGAAAATACGAGGACATTCAATAGGCGTGCCGTTTACATTTGAATATGACAAATGAGTTGGATAATTCCCGATTATCCAACTCATTTTGTTTTAACAAACTGCTGCGTTGTATCTCCAAACCGGCATATATATAAACCAGGCAAAAGACGTATATATATCCCCGATTTTGTCGTTGGAACTTATTGGAAATCCAATTTCGTTATTCGCTCATAACAAGTGATTTAGTGCCGGAGAGTGCAATGTATTGCAGATTTCATTGACCAATTCAGTGTGCATAGGAGAATAACAGACCTTTTCAAGAAGTAATATATGCAGTTTCGCAGCCCCGGACCTTTTTTTGTTATACTCACTTTGTTGAGCGCGCACGCTGTGTGCCAGTCGCTTAAACCCGGACTCGAAGGCATGGCGCCTTCAAAATGGCTAACGATCCGCAATACACATGCCCCCGGGAAAACGTATCGCTTCAACGGAACGGACACCAAGAGATTTACCCAGGAAGAGTATTTCATGCGCGCCTGGGTGCCGCTCGTTCATAATAAAAAAGTAACTGTGTTGCTGGGGCCTAATTACCGCGCGGAGCAGCTTGAATTCAAAAGTACAGGCGAAAATCCGGTGAGCCATATGGAGGGATGGAACTTGCGTACGTTCGCGATGGACCTTAATTCGGTGGTTAAGCTGGATAGTAGTTCGTGGTTTATTTTTACATCGCATATTAATAAAAGCGGTGATTTTGGGAGTTTAGACTGGCAGGAAATTCCGGTTAACTTCACATTATCCGCTTCCTTTCTGCGCAAGAAAAGTTTGAATAAGGAAGTGGGAATTGGTGTAATGATGAATAAAAGTTTCAGGGTTACAGTGCTTCCCGTTTTCATTTTTAACTACAATTTTTCCAATAGTTCAGGGCTGGAAATGATGCTTCCAAAGAAGATTGCTTTCCGGAAAAACATATCTCCTTCGGATATCATTTACTTTAAATCCGAGGCCGTGAGCAGGACTTATTATCTTCGCAAATTTAATGAAGATGCACTCGGAGTTTGTCGTCGTGTGGATATTGACATGGGCGTGTCATATAACCGAAAGATCGGTAATTATGTGGGTGTTGAAATATTCGGTGGATATCGCCAAAACATCTCCAACAGGTTAATAGAAGGTGCCGTTCCTGTCCGTACTTCCGGATTGGCAGCAACAATTGAGTTCTATGTGCAACCTCCAAAATTCAAAAAGAGAAAATAAATCGAGCGCCCCTATAATGGTTGATCCATAGCAGCTTTAATCATTTTTAATTAATGGGATTGCACGCTTTTTAGCGAAATTGCGATGTTTATTTAGGGTAAATTTTTTATGGGAGTTATAATGATTAATTTCGCCCGACATAACTGCTAATTTTAATTCATAATTTATGAAAGCTAAATCAATTAAGTTTTTTTCACCTCAGCAAAATGTTTCAAAAAGTGAGGTGACCAAATCAAAGCCTAAGCCAGCCGGCTACATTTCTGCAACTGGTAAAATTGTCTTTCCGGTTGCAGCTCTTGAAGAATTGGGAATTGAAGCGGATACAACGCGATTCAAAGTTGGAACAGATCAGGGAAAAAGAAAGATCAATACAGTATATCTTATCCCGGCTGACGGAGAAGCAGATACATTTGAATTAGTGAAAAGCGGCAGAGGATATGTAATCCCTCTTGCTATTATCCTGAAACAAGGCGGCGTAGCTTTTGATACTTCAAAATATACATTTACAGCAACACCGTTCAATTACGAGGAGGGCGTTGTAGGATACGAATTGGCTTTGGCAAGCTCTGAACCAAAGCCCGCTTACACAGGAAAGCCACGCGGACGCAAGCCAAAAGCTGTTGAACAGGCTGGTTAATAAATGCGTTTTTTGCATTTGATAAAATATGAAAAGCCGTAAATAGACTAACGTTTATTTACGGCTTTTGTCAAAATTAATAGTCTTAAGGCACCGGCTAAATGTGGCTGCCGTTGTTCCTAAATAGGTTGCAATGTAATGGTCGGGAATGCGGCGGAACAATGATGAAGGTTGATTTACATAATGTTCAATACGCTGTTCAACAGACAAATATTTAAAAACTTTGACGCGGTCTGTGAAATTGATCAGGTGCTGTTCCAATAGTTTAACAGCCAAACCGGCCATATAAGCGTCTTCTTCAACCAGTTTCCGGTAAGCGTCGTACCCAATCGCATATACGATGGTATCTTCGAGCGTTTCGAGCACTTCATTGGATAATTGCTGCAGCAAAAAACTCTCCGCAATGCAGACAATGTCCCCGTCCGAAACCAGCAGCGACGTAATGTCTTCCGAACCGCGCAGATAATACGTGCGCATGACGCCTTTTTCTATCAGGTAAAGATTAGGACTAACTTGCCCAAGATCCACTAAGATCCGCCCTTTTGGAATAATGAAACGTTTCAGGTTTTTTGTGAAACGCTCCTTCCCTTCTTCTGACAGCATGAACTGCGAAGCTTCGAGTATGCGCTCCAATGGCTTAATTTCTCCCGCGGTTTTCATCAAAATCTTGTCGTAGGACAACGTGTATCTATGTCGCAGGACAAGATATAAATTAATATCATTCAAGTTACTTTGATTAGGACAAAAACGCTGGTCCTGTTGCCCTTTTCATTCACCTAACCATTCTGACTATGAAAACTTTCATTTTACAAATTGTAATGATGAGCTGCACCATTATTCCCTGCATTGCGCAGGATAAAGGGAAGAGTGAGCTTAATATTGGTTTTGGAATCATGCCAACTGAAGATGTCGCTGCCGAAATTTTTACCGTTTTCTTTTTAGCGTTATCAGGCCGGCTTCCCGAAAAAGAAGTGAATGATTTTGCCTTTTCATTAAGTTACAAATACCATCTTTCCGAAAAATTTTCATTAGGCGCGAGTGGAGCATATAATGCAGCTGCGCATGAAACCCGCTTTTTTAAATGGATCGATAACGGTCCTCGTCCCAGGACATTGTCTATTGCAGCCGAAACCAATTTCTTTTATTTAAAAAGGCCAAACATCAATTTGTATTCGTCCATTGGCGCTGGTTTTTTTGGTTCCTGGACAAATGAATATGATGGCATTTCCGACACTTCCTATATGTCGCCAACCCTGCATTATTCGCCCATTGGCGTGCGGGTGGGAAAAGACGTCGGGGGTTTTGTGGAGGTGGGTTATGGCTTCAAGGGATTGGTTAATGGCGGCCTGAGTATCAGGTTTTAACATTCGACAGGCAGGCCGCGGCGTGTTAACCCATCGTAATGGTCCGGTAACTATCCACATTTTGCGTATCCAGGATCACTTCTTTGGTTTCCTTGAATGTGCCTTCGGTGATCACCACATGGTAAATACCGTTTGGAAGCTCGTTCAGGTTAAACCGTACACGCGATGCAGGATCATTTTTATCCAATGCCTTGGTAGCAAGTGTGTTTCCGTTCGTATCGGTTAGTTTGATAGAAAGACTTTCGCCTTTGTTTTTCATAACCGTAACATCAATTTTACCCTCTACAATTGATTTTACTTCGAAATTCACATCTTTGGTTTCTTTGGAAACACCGAATGTATGGTTGCTTTGAGCGAAACTAGCCGATGACATGGCCACTGCTGCGGCGATTACCAGGGAGGAAATAAGCGTTTTCATGATTTTTCTGATTTAAAAGGTTTTCTTTTTCCAGTCGCCCTTGCGTCTGGTGATACAATAGTACGGGAGCGCCTTTCACTAAAAAAACAAAATCTGCCGGAAGCATTAAAACATCGACAAACCCCTGGAAACGACCTACTATCTCATTTTCAGGACATTATAATGTAAAATTTGCCGCTGTTATAGACGAAATCGGGCCATTCATCGGCTGGCGGAAAGACTCAGTAGAGAAATTTTAGGTTTTTGAATTTATGTACCCAACCTTCACTGCATCTCATGTAGTTTATTTTATTGACAGGCCGCAATTACCTGTCATTCATTTAAACTACAATGTCATGAAAACAGAGAAGCTGATTATTGTCATCATTTTCCTTGGACTGATCCAGCTCGCTGCCTGCGAGCGAAGTAAGCTTAATGATCCTGAACCAAGTTCGTTACGTGCAGGCGCTGATTCCCTCGGTAATTTTCCGGGAGACTCGATCCCGGGAGACAGCATTCCGGGTGACAGTATTTTTGTCCCCGACACTTTGAAAGGCGGAGGCGATGGCTTAAACCATGTGGACACAACGAGCAGGCAAGCCTTTAAAGCAGGAGATGAATTCCTGATAACTCCTGCCATATTGCAGGACTCGCTAGCCTATCTTCGGCTAAAAGTAGTTACCAAAAAGCCTTACAATTGTCGGAATAACCAAATTTCGTACAGCGCCATGAATAATTTTGGGACGATCGATGTCAGATTGAATGAAGTGCTGGGCGGCTTTCCTTGTGAAGCGGGAACGGCACCATCCGAAGCGACGATCTATCTTGATAGAAACAACATTAGCCCCGATTCTACGTATCAACTTCACGTCAGTGCTGGTGGAAAGAATTTTCAGGGCACGCTCAGGAAATTGGGAGCGGGTTATGAGATCAGCTGGCCTTATGACAACGAGGTAATTTTTACAAAAAAATCATTATAGTTTTAGTAAGCAATTATCGATTCCCGGCCGTCAGGGACATTGAACCTGACGGTTGTTAACATTCGGCATTGGATAAATTAGAGGAAATATTAGCGGGTTGTCGGCGTCAGGATCGTCAGGCCCAGGAGAAGCTGTATCGCCAGTTTTATCCTGTGCTTTTTGCATTATGCAGGAAATTTTTCGATGACAAACATGAAATATTGACTGCCGTTAATAATGGAATGTTAAGAGTTTTCAAAAACATAGATCAGTTTGATGACCAGAAAGGCGAGTTTTTCAATTGGCTGTACACAACGGTCAGGAATGCGGCACTAACACAGCTCCGGGACAGCAAAACGCAGCATTTTGATTACGAAGAAATCAAGGATGATATGCGTTTCGAGTCCGATGAAAATCCATTTGACAGGCTCGATGCTGCCGACATTATCGTTTACTTATCCGCGTTACCCGTGGCCACACGCCGCGTGTTCGGTTTGTTTTATCTGGATGGTTTTAGCATTAAGGAAATTGGAGAATCGTTGGACATTTCGGATGGTACGGTTAAATGGCATTTGAGCGAAGGCCGAAAAAAGCTGAAAGTAATATTTGAAAAGATCTTTTAATGTGAAAAACAAAAACAAAAATATCGACAAATTTTTCTCCGGGAAACTGCCGGACGCGGAAGTTCCGGCCGATGAGGCATGGGGGAAAATGAACGATATGTTCAACCCGAAAGTGCCGACCGGACATTCGCGCAATGTATTTAATACGATTTCCAGCAGCGCATTGAAACTGGTTTGTGGAATAACATTGCTTGGGCTTACCGTTTCAGGAGTGGTCTTGTTTTTGAATCACGATAATGCCAAAAGTGATTTTGCCAAAAATAAAAACGCCATCAACAGCACAAAGGCAACGCCCGAAATAGCAAATAAAAGCGACACGCCTGCTTACAAAGATTCATTAACCAACAGGACCGGAAATAAGGAAGGAAGCGTAAGGGAAGAGAAGTCGATCAAAGAAGCATTTACAAATAATGAGGTGTTTTCGAACAAGCAAACAGTTCCGAACATTGACGCGCCGGATCATAAAGAAGCACTATCAACTGAAAAAGCATATGTAAGCAAAAAAGCGACCCGAAGTAAGCAGGCAACTGGATATAGTGTGGAAAGCCAGGAAGAGAAATCGAAAAACAGAGCGGCCGGCACCGAAAACGCTGTAAGCAATGCAAATAACACGAGGCAGGCAGCCCTATCGTCGCTTTTATCATTGCCGTTTAAAGCATACGTCTTTAATCCTGATTTTTCCAAAAAGATAAAGGTTAATCCGAAAGGCGAGGTCAACATTGTGAAAAATGCGCCAAAAGAGGCGGTGGGCAACGCTTTTGAAGTCGGACTTGTATGGAATGTAAATGCGCCATTTAAACGGACGGATTTTCTCTTTAATAGCATTGACAGCGTAAGAAAACCCGCGTCGCTGCTCATTCCCGGAATTTGGGTTACAAAATCGTTTAGGGAAAAGCATTCATTGACGCTTACCATGCAGGCCCGCCAGCCATACTTTGGCAATAACAAACGGTTAGCGCAGGCCACAGACTCGATTCCGGGAGTAGATTCCGCGCATTGGTATCGCAATACGGATTTGATAAAAACGGTCGGCTTCAATGTGGCGTTGCAATATCATTATCAGGTTGTTAAGGGGTTGTCGGTCGGGGCGGGCATTGGATACAGCCGGACGTCCGGCGCATTGATGCGGGTGCAAATGTACAATCGCAATGACAAACCGTTGGAAGGTGAATACGTTTCGTTGAAAGGCCCGAAGGAGCTTAATCCGCTTTTAAATACTGATATTTTCTATTTTAAAGCAGGACTTGCTTACAAAATCGGTCGGTTTCAGACAGGAATTAATATTTTAGCGCCCATCAGCAACATTTCGGGCTCACCTCAATATTCCATACGCGAGATCAACGGCCAGTTTTTTCTGAGATTTCGCGTTTGGCAAAGTGAGAAGCCATGATTATTTCGGGCTAATCCTCGGTCAATCGGCGATCTCAGAATTGTACTACTTTTTAGGGGAAGTTACTTCGAGGCTCTGGACGATCTTGTATCCAATGAAAAGCATTAGAATTACTAATCCTGCTTCAATTAAACCTGCAAGTTGTAAGAATATTGTTCCATGGCTATGTGATTTTCTGCAAAGGAACAGAGCGTGGAAAAATGCAACAAATTTTTTTGATTCAACGGTAAATTAATGAGTTTTTGGTTGGAATGATTATTGTTGAAGAGATGGTAAGCACAACCCCATATTTCTTCTAAAAATGATTGAAGATCAGAAGACCAAACCGCACATTAAGAATCCAGACCATTCACTAAGCCGCAGGCGTTTCTTTCTCCATTCTGGGGCGGCCATTTTCACAACCACACTATTATCGTCCTGCGAAGGATTAATAGAAGATATTTTTCCAAAGAGCGATAAAGTTGATGACGAAGAACAAGTGCCGGACAGGGACAAAACACTGGCATTTTTTGGGGACAGCCTCACGATTGGAGCCGGTGGGACGGCGCCCTATGGAAGCATTGTGGCGGCCGCACTATCAGGCAGGCCGGTTCTGAGCGACGGAATTGTGGGGCAAGTTGCGTCACGTATTGCTGTGAGACAGGGCGGCACGCCGTTGACTATTTCTATCGAAGGCGATAAGCTGAATGGCATTAAGCCAGTCAAGATCACGAAATTGAGCAATCAATTTTTATCCACACCTACAAATTACGACGAATACAGCCGAACAGGCTCGATCGGCGGCGTAAGGTGCACCATCCGGCGAACTGCCAGTGAATCAGGCGAAAATTACACCATCACGCCAGCCACGGTTAGCGTGCTGGATGTTCCCGCTGATTCGGAATTTATATTGGATGACGCTTCCCGGCTAAAAACAGCCACCCAGATCTTATGGTACGGCCGGAATAACATTGGGAAACCAGATGCCGAAGAACAGATTATTGCTGCCCTGGACAGTTCAATAGCCTACATTGCAGCTCCGGCGCGCTACATTGTTGTAGGCGTCCTGCTTGCACAATCGGACAGGAAAGGGACTGAAAATTTTGATCAGGTTGCTGCAATTAACGAAAAACTGGCGGCTAAATATGGTAAATCATTCGTGGAAATGACACCGCCAACGGATGCCGAGCTCGCAGAGATCAGTTATAGCCCGTCAAATGACGACAGAACGGATCTGGAAAATTTTAATTTCCCGAGAGGGCTGAGAGCGGATGTTGGCTCTGATGAAATCCATTTGAATGATAAGGGTTACCAGATCATTGCAAACCGCGTTATTAAACGCATTAAGGAGCTGAAATACTAGGATTGGATTTGATTCGAGGATATAATTACAATGACGAAGCAGCTGCTTCGTCATTGTTTTTTTCTGCGGTTCAGGGCAAAACTGAAATCTGCATTTCCATCATTACATGTCTTTAAATGTAAGCTAGGGATTAACGGTCAGGCCTACGGCATTAAAAGATGCAAAACAGCCCAGACCACCTTCAATGTTGGTATATACTAACGTCGGTTCTACAAAAGGATTGTCATCGTTGTTTTCTAATGATCGTCTGAATTTATAGTAATGCTCGTCAATGCACATGACTTCCACCCGCACGTCGCGCAGGCGGGGATCGTTGTCAACCGATTTTTCGACACCATTCTTGTCCCGATAGGTGATTGTTCTTCTCGGACTTAGGTAAACACCGCTTCTGGGTGCATTGAACTTAATTCCGTCCAGGTTAATATCATTGTAGGTCCCTCTGCCATAAGCATACATATCATATCTGTTACTATGACGGAACGGGGAAGTTTCGCCAGTCTCGGGATAAAATTGGGGCACCGTTTCTTCCAGCGTATAGGCGCCGCGAAGCGCATAATAATTGCTCTCTCCCTTTATATCTTCCCAAGTAAATTTGAACCAGGCCGACGAATCAGTTCCATATCCATTCCATTCTTTATCAACTGCCAGATCCATTGTTTTTACTGAGTTGAATGGCACCGTACATTCTGCCTTAACAAACCTCTTTCCATCATTAACCGTCAATGTATAGGATTTACCCGCGACGATCTTGAAGGCGCTGCTATCTGCAACGTAATTCTGAAGAGAATCATCAAAAACAAGCCGGACCTGATTGACATCATCCGCCAGGATCACTTCTGCATTTGTAACAATCACCGGGTTATAGCTCGCCGGCCCGAAAATAGGCTGCGATTCGGTGATAATCGCTTCCAGGCGGGGGTTTTGTGGTGATATATAGCAGGAAACGGCCAGTTTGATCTCAACTTTGGGAAGCTTATCCTGATCCAGGTCGTTGATCAGACCTTCACATCCGGACAACAAACCAGCGCATACCAGCAACAGAAAAAACACCGGCTTATTTATATGATTCAAGGCCTTTGTGAAGCGCATGTTCGATCAGAATTTAAAATTATAGCTAAAGGAAGGAAGCACAGGAAACAGCGAATAGCGCGTCAGGACGTTGGTTCGTTGGCCTGTATTTTCATCCAGCTTTGAATTAATGTTATAGAAAAACGGATTTCTGCGGCTATATGCATTGTAAAGTCCAAATTCCCAGGTTCGTTCATGCCGTTTTTTCTTCTTATGAAACTGGATGGCAACGTCCATCCGATGATAGGGCTCCGCCCGAAAACCGTTTTTCTCTCCGTATTCATTGGTGACACTGCCGCTGTTGGCCGGTATGCCCCAGTTATTAGGCACTAAACGGTTTTCATAGGTCATAAACTTCGAAATCGGGATCGTAAGTGCATTTCCTGTTCCGTAAACCCACGTCGCCGATAGTGTGATGCGTTTGCTGAGTTCGTAAATCCCAACAACGGAAAGGTCGTTGCGGCGGTCGTAGCGGGGGTAGAATGTTTTGCCAAAATTGAGTTCGGGGAATTTCCACTGTGTCCAGGATAATGTGTATCCTACCCAGCCAGAAAGCTTTCCTGTTTTCTTTTGCACCATAAATTCAGCGCCGTATGACCAGCCTTTTCCGGTGGTAATGTTATCCTCCCAGTTCAGTTCGTTGGCATTATCGCCATCCAAACTGATAAATGATGAGCCTTCCTTATAACTGATAATGTTGTTCATTTTCTTATAATAACCTTCCAATGTCAGCGCGAGGCCGGGCTTTTCTAGATCTTTTGCAAAGCCAAATGCAACCTGGCTGGATTGTTGCGGCGCAACCCGATCTGTGGTCGGGACCCAAAGATCGGTAGGCAACCCAAGTCCCGTATTGCTCAAAAGATGCACATACTGGTTCATTTTGGCATAGGAGGCCTTCATAGAGAAATCCTTTGCAAGCTTCAAGGCAGCCGAAATCCTCGGTTCCGGACGCACATATATTTTAGAGTTTGTTTCAAAAAAACTTAACCGGAAACCGCCATTCACCTTTAATGTGGTAAACGGATGCCAGGTGTCTTCTACATAAGCGCCGGCTTCCATCGTGTTGATGGGTTTGGCTTGGAGATCAATGTCACTGTCTGAAAAATCACCTTCCAGCGCCAGCGCCGAAGGAACAAATCGATGGGCAGTAACCTGTGCCCCGAATTTCAGGCTGTGTTGGGCACTGAGATAGTAATCAAAATCCGTTTTCAGGCTGTAATCCCGGATCAGGCTGTTGTATTTCAAGCTGAACTCGTCCGTCAGCACTCCTTTTTCATATCGCTTATCATTGGAGAAGATATTGAAATTGAAATGGCTGTAAATCAGCGATGTGTTTACAAAAAGCTTTTGGTTGATCAAATGATTCCATCGCAATGTTGCCGTAGCATTGCCCCAGTTCAGCCCCGACCTGTTCTGGCTGTCGGAGCTCTTTTCCCTGATATTGAACTTGTCACGGCCAAAATAGCCACTGACATACAGCTTGTTTTTTGCCCCGAAATCGTAGTTCACTTTTGCATTGAGATCGTAAAAGAAATAGCCAGGCTTCACCTTGCTGTCCTGACCCACTTGTTGTTGTGCAATCAACGGTGCGGCCAGAACGTCAATGTATGTACGTCGCGCGGAAATGAGGAAGGAGGATTTTTTCTTTGCCAAAGGACCTTCTAGCGTCAGTCGGGAAGAAATAAGCCCTATGCCGCCTTCGCCATGCAGTTTTTCCTTGCTTCCTTCTTTCATATTCATTTCTACAACCGATGAAAGCCGCCCGCCATAGCGTGCAGGAAAACCTCCTTTTGTTAGCTCAACGCTTTTGAGCGCATCGCTGTTAAAGACGGAGAAAAAGCCAAAAAGGTGGCTCGCATTATACACAACAGCATCGTCCAGAATAATTAGGTTCTGGTCGGGCCCGCCGCCGCGCACGTACAAGCCTGTTTGGCCTTCCGTTCCTTTCTGGACGCCAGGCATGAGTTGCAGCACGCGGATCACGTCCTTCTCACCAAAAAAAGCCGGAATTTTCTTGATTTGGGAAATAGGAATTTCAATCTGGCTCATCTGCACCGACTCGCTCACTTTTTCATCCTGCCGCCTGCCCGAAATAATCACTTCTTCCAGCTGATTGGCCGTGGCTAATGAAAGGTCAATCTGCTGGCTGGCCACATTCCCAGTCCTTATTTCCTGTCTTTCATAACCCACAAAAGAATAAGAAATAGTAACTGAATCGGACTTAGGAATGGTCAGCGAGTAAAATCCGTACGTGTTGGTAACGGTTCCAATGGTGGAGTTTAGCAGGTAAACATTCACCCCCGGCAGCAGTTCCAGACTTCCTTTTTCGCGGACAAACCCACTAATGGTAATCTGCTCCTGAGCAATAGCCTGAACGGAAACGAGAACAAGCACTAGTAACTGGTAGAAGGTTTTGGGCATACTTAGAATCGGGTTAAAATTCGTTAACGCTCGGTGACATATTATGGTATATTAAAAAACAATTTTAACAATTCCAGGATTTTTGTGAATGATGTCGATAGGGGATACGAAGAAATTTGCGCTTGTGACGCAAATGGGTTGGTATTTTATTCTCATGGTAGAACAATCACTGGTCACATAGAATTTCCAAATAATCAACCGTATTAACCGATTGCTAAATGAAGTCGGTATAAGTGTTCATAGCCCTTAACTTAACTATTGAACGCATTTACAATAGGCTTTTAACCTTGAAATGTTGTAAACCAACTTATATGATATAAGCATGATCACAAATTATTTGAAGATAGCGTCCCGGAATTTGTGGAAACACCGCGGATTTTCGGCAATTAATATATTAGGACTGGCGATAGGCATGTCCGCCTGTTTGCTGATCAGTCTGTATGTAAGCTTTGAATTGAGTTACGACAACTTTCACTCGAAAGCAGACCGAATATTCAGGATCGTAACTGATATTGAAACTTCAAGCGAAACCAGTCATAAAGGTTCCAGTTGGGCCTATGGGCCAAATATGAAGAGAGATTTTCCTGAAATAGAGTCTTTTGTCCGTTTAAGCCGCGTCAGTTTTCTTGTGAGAAAAGGCGAGGCGAAATTTCAGGAAGAAAAAACATTATTTGCTGATTCAACGCTTTTTAAAGTGTTTGACTTCGAATTAATACATGGCAATGCTCAAACAGCACTGAGAGACCCGCTTAGCATTGTTTTTACGCAGACGGCAGCAAAAAAATATTTTGGAGATAGTGACCCGATCGGACAAACCGTGCTGCTTGACGCCGAAGGGCTTGTTGCCAATGTGACGGGCGTCGTGAAGGATTTACCTACAAATTCTCAAATCAAGGCCAACATGTTTCTGTCAGCATCAACGATGAAACGATATAAGCCTGATGCAGACAATGAATGGGCGGCGTTTGAACCTATGACCTATTTGCTTTTGAAGCCAAATACATCTGCCGAAACACTTTCTGCAAAATTCCCGGAATTTCTGCAGCGTTATGCCGGTAAAATTATGACCGAAGAAAAGTTAAAATACAAGATCTCACTGGAACCATTACGAGAGGTTTATCTCCACGCAAAATACATTGGCGGGCTGGAAACCGGAAACGCTTCATACGTATATATCTTCACGGCAGTCGCGATTTTTACGTTGTTGATCGCGTGCATCAATTTTATAAACTTAACCACGGCGCGTTCTGTCGAGCGCGCAAAGGAAGTTGGGATGCGGAAAGTAGTGGGAGCAGGCAGGTTAAGGATAGCGAAACAATTTATCAGCGAATCAGTGCTAGTTTGTTTGCTCGGTTTTGTAGTTTCTGTTTTTTTAACTGCTTTCTTGATTCCTTATTTTAATGACCTTGCCGGAAAAACTATAATTTTAGGGATTATTGACGATTACTTATTTGTATTGAGTTTCTCCGTTATTGCGCTTGGAATAGGCGTATTAGCAGGAATTTACCCGGCACTGGTGTTGTCTTCATTCCAACCCGCATTGGTGCTGAAAGGACATTTTAAGCATAGCCGTAAAGGCGTTTTTCTTAGAAAAGCGCTGGTTGTAAGCCAGTTCGCAATTTCCATTACATTGATGATCGGAACATTGGTCATTTACGTTCAAATGAATTTCATGCAAAACAAAGATCTCGGGTTTAGCAAAAGTCAGATTCTTGTTTTGGATACGGACGCAGATCCAAACAAAGCGGTTTTAAGGGACGCGCTGGCAAATATGAACGGAACCGTTGCGGCATCACGTTCTTCAAGTATTCCAGGCAGTAGATATCAAAATACATCCTCCCAAATCGAAAGTTCCAGTGGAGATCTTCAAACGGCTGGGCTTCACGAATTTTTGGTAGATTTTGACTTTATAGAATTATACAAAATGAAAATGGTTGCTGGACGGCAGTTCTCAAAGGAATTTGCAACGGATAGTGCGAAAACAATGGTCATCAATGAAACCGCCGCACGACTTTTTGGATATAGCGATCCCAGGTTAGCCATTGGAAAGCGGTTCAGGCAATCGGGAGTGGAAGGTGAGATAATCGGAGTGATAAAGGACTTCCATTTTCAATCGCTTCAGGAGAGCGTTCAGCCTTTGACAATGCGCATTGAACCCGAATATTGTAACCTGGTATCCGTGAAAATATCGTCTGCCAACATATCTCAAACAATAAAAATGATTGAAGAACAATGGGGCAAATTGATGCCAAACAGGCCTTTCAGTTATTTTTTTATGGATGAGTATTTCGATCGCCAATATCGCAGCCAACAGCAGTTCAAGGCTCTCTTTGTCAATTTTGCCTTTCTTACCATTATAATATCCTGCCTTGGGTTAATCGGACTGAGCTCCTACGCGGCAGTTCAACGAAAAAAAGAAGTGGGCGTGCGAAAAGTCCTTGGTGGGTCTACCGCCAGCATTGTGCTTTTATTTTATAAAGATTTTGTGGGATTGATCTTAATAGCTTTCCTAGTTGCATCTCCTGTCGCTTATTATATCTGTCAAAAATGGTTAGAAGGCTTCGCATACCGGACGGACATCCCGCTTTGGATATTCATAGCTGTCGCTTTGCTGACAACAGGAATTGCTATCATCACAACAAGCTTTCAAAGTGTCAGGGCAGCAATAGAAAACCCGATTAAGGTTTTGAAGGCTTAAATGTGATTCAAAATGTATTAGTCATAGAATTTTTAGCCAAGTTATAGAGCTAGGATCTAGGAAAGCGCCCATTTTCAACTTTTGAATCCTCATTAATTTACTTCTTTTGATAAAAGCTATCGCTCATATCATTGAGCGATAGCTTCACTTTGTTTAGAGCAAGCGTGGATTTATCCTGAAAAACTTGCACGCTTCACAATTTCAATATTAGCTTGTAGCTAAGATATTTAGTTAATGAGATAAAAATGGAAGATGACCTACTCAAAAAAATAAGAAAGCTGAGCCAGCATTATGCATATGTATCGCTTCAAATGCATGAGGCCGTTGCCCGGCGAGCCGGACTTTCGGGTACAGACCATAAGTATCTGGGGTTTTTGATCGAAAAAGGACAAATGACAGCCGGCGAGCTTTCGACGCTGACGGGCCTCACGACGGGCGCGGTTACAGGCTTGATCGACCGGTTTGAAAAGAAAAACCTGGTAAGCAGACGCTTTGCTGCGGAAGACCGGCGGAAGGTGATCATTGAACCGCACACTGAAAACATCATGGCTCTCCTGGCGCCGCTCTATAAAGATTTTCGCAGTAAGTCAGAAAATCTGCTCGCTTCATTCTCGGAAGAAGAGAGCAAAATCATTGAAGCCTACTTCCGGCAAGCCATTGACATCATGAGCGAGGCTACGGAGCAACTCAACAGACAATAATCATAACATACATAGCACATGAAAAATAAGAGCGCGTACATTCTTGGTTTTGAGGAAATTGACAGGACAAAACTTGCCTGGGTTGGAGGCAAAGGGGCCAATCTGGGTGAATTGTGCAGGATCGAAAGCGTAAAAGTGCCGGATGGGTTTTGTGTGACCACCCGAGCTTATCAGGAAATAATTGAAAACAATGAAGAGGTCAACAGCCTGTTGGATGCACTAATAGAGGTTAAAGCCGACGAACGGGCGCGGATCAGTGAGATCAGCGCGAGAATCCGCAGAGCAATTCAGCATATAGAAATCCCGAAAAATATTGCAGATGAGATCGCCGGTTATCTCACAAAATTTGGTGAAAACGAGGCTTTTGCTGTACGGTCCAGCGCAACTGCCGAAGATCTGCCCACAGCCTCCTTCGCGGGCCAGCAGGATACATATCTAAACATTATCGGCCAGGAGGCGATCCTGACGCATATCAGCAAATGCTGGGCTTCGCTGTTTACGGATCGAGCGGTAACCTATCGCATTCAGGCAGGCACGCCGGCTGTCCATTTCGACCACCGCAAAGTGCAGCTATCCGTGGTTGTGCAGAAAATGGTTTTCGCTGATGTGGCCGGGATCATGTTCACAGCTGACCCTGTGACTGCAAACAGAAAGATAATATCCATTGACGCGAGCTTCGGCCTCGGCGAGGCGCTCGTTGCAGGACTTGTGAATGCGGATAATTATCAGGTGCGTGAGGGTCGTATTATGGATAAAAAAATATCGGGTAAGAAGTTGCGTATCAATGCCCTAGCCGATGGTGGCACGCAGGAACAGGAGATTGAAGCCGAATGGCAGGACACACAAGCGATAACAGATGAACAAATTTTGGAGCTTTCGGGCATCGGCAGGACGATCGAAGCACATTTCGGCAGCCCTCAGGATATTGAATGGTGCCTGGCTGACGGCACATTTTATGTGGTTCAAAGCCGTCCGATCACTACTTTGTTCCCCATTCCTCAGGCTAATGATCCGGAAAATGCTGCGGGCAGCCCGCATGTCTACGTGTCTGTCGGCCACCAGCAAATGATGACGGATGCCATGAAACCGTTGGGATTGTCTTTTTTTCTTTCATTAAATCCCGGAAAAATGCGCACGGCCGGTGGAAGGCTGTTTGTAGACGTTGCAGAAAATCTGGCCTCACCAGTCACCAGAGACATTATATTAAATACCACATTAGGGAAATCGGATCCTTTGATCAAAGATGCGCTCTTGACCATTCTTGAACGGAAGGATTTTATAACAATGCTGCCTGAGGAAAATTCCGATAATAGCGATCACACCGCAACGCCTGCAAATCTTCGGAAACCCGCGCAAAAAGGTCCTGCAAATGCTTTGGAAGAGACGGCATCGGTAGAAGTCGTTAACGATCTGATAAAACGGAGCGAAATGCTGGTTGAAGAGCTGAAACAACGCATTCAAACAAAATCCGGCGCAGATTTGATCAATTTTATATTGGAAGATATCCAGGAATGGAGAAAGTATCTGTTTGATCCGCGAAGCTATAATGTTTTGATAACGGCGATAAACGCTTCATCGTGGGTTAATGAGAAAATGAATGAATGGTTGGGAGAAAAAAACGCTGCGGACACCCTTTCTCAATCCGCTCCAAACAATGTTACTTCGGAAATGGGACTGGCGCTATTGGATGTAGCCGATGCAATCCGCCCTTATCCCGAAGTAATCGCTTATTTACAAAAAGTAAAAGATGAGCATTTCCTGGACACCCTGCCCCAGCTGGACGGAGGTAAGGAAACGCGCGATGCGATCCTTGCTTTTCTCCAAAAATACGGAATGCGCTGTGCCGGCGAGATAGACATTACAAGAACACGCTGGGCCGAAAAACCCGCAATACTCATCCCGGTCATTCTCGGTAACATTAAGAACTTCGCGCCGAATGCCAGCACTCAGAAATTTGAGCAGGGAAAACAGGAAGCATTCAAAAAAGAGCAAGAATTGTTGGATCGATTACGGCAATTACCAGACGGTGCGCAAAAGGCCAGGGAAACAAAACAAATGATCGACGTAATCCGGAATTTGGTTGGCTACCGTGAATATCCGAAATACGGCATGGTCAACAGGTCTTTTGTGTATCGGGTTGCATTGCTGAAAGAAGCCGAAAGACTTGTGGAAGCCAATGTTCTTCGTGAAAAAAAGGACATCTATTATCTTAATCTGGCGGAACTAGCCGAGGTTATCTACACCAATGAGCTGGACCAGCAGATCATCAGCCAGCGAAAAGAAGATCATGCAAGATATGAAAAACTCACTCCGCCGCGTGTCATGACCTCTGATGGTGAGATCATTACAGGTCGGTATAAGCGGGAAAATATCCCGGTTGGAGCCATCGCCGGGCTGGCGGTTTCCTCCGGGGTGATCGAAGGGCGTGCGCGGGTTATTTTAAACATGGAAGATGCGGATATTGAAGCAGGCGATATTCTGGTCACCACATTCACGGATCCCAGCTGGACACCCCTTTTTGTTTCCATAACAGGCCTCATAACCGAAGTGGGCGGCATCATGACCCACGGAGCCGTCATCGCCCGCGAATACGGGCTGCCCGCAGTAGTTGGCGTTGAACAGGCAACAAAGCTGATTCAGGACGGGCAACGGATCCGGGTGAATGGTACTGAAGGCTGGGTGGAGATTATCTAGCAGTTGATTTTAGTCCAAAATCCTTATTTCACAGAGTAGCGGGTCAGGTAACTGTGCTTTTTTTAAAAGTAAAGATCCATAACCTGACCCCTGCCATGAAGTACACACTTCAGATAATCCTCGTTTTATGCACATTTCTGGCTCACGCCCAGCATAATAAGCCCGATACCATAGTCATCACTTCGGAAAAGGGAAAAATCCAGGTGTCGGTTGGTGATAACGGCGAACTGCATGTGAATGTATCGCCTGACGACCTTCGCAAATTCAAAAAGACCGGATTTGTCCGTTATAGTAACTTTGGTGCAAAAGGAGATGGGAAAACGGATGATATAGATGTCATAGCAGCAACGCATGCATTCGCCAACAGGCACAACCTGCCAGTGAAGGCCGACGATAACGCCACCTACTACATTGGTGCCAAACACCTGACGGTGATGATCCAAACGGACACTGATTTCGGCAAGGCAGGCTTCATTATCGATGATACCGACGTGCAAAAACGGGATGCTTCTGTTTTCATGGTTAGTTCAGGCCTGAAACCATTTAAACTGACAAAAGTCACCTCGCTCAAAAGAAATCAGAAGAAAATCGACACCTCTTTGCCTGGGCCGTGCCTGATAACCGTTACCAATTCCAATGTAAAGCAATACATCCGTTTTGGCCTCAATCAGAACAATGGTTCTTCGCAGACCGATATTTTTGTGGTTGACAAAAATGGCAATGTGGATATGAACGCGCCCATCATCTGGGATTTCGACGAGATTACTGAAATAACCGCTTTGCCCATCGACGAAAAACCATTGAAGGTTAGCGGCGGGCGTTTCACCACCATTGCCAACAAAGCCGAGTCGAAGTACACTTATTACAGCCGGAACATGGCGGTCCGACGATCCAATGTGCTCGTAGAGGGGTTGGAACACCGCATTACAGGCGAGGGAGATCAGGGAGCGCCTTATGGTGGATTCATTACCATTAACGATTGCTCGTATGTCACAGTAAAGAACGCCGTCCTCACGGGCCACAAAACATATAACACCATCGGCACAGCAGGCAAGCCTGTATCCATGGGCTCATACGATCTTTCTGTGAACCGGGCCCTGAACGTCTCTTTCATCAATTGCACCCAGACCAATAATATCAACGACAATAAATACTGGGGTATTTTAGGGTCTAATTTCTGCAAAAACCTGCTTTACGATCATTGTACGCTCTCCCGTTTCGATGCCCACCAGGGCGTAGCCAATGCAACCATCCTCAACTCGACCCTGGGTCACATGGGGATCAATGCCATTGGCAGCGGATTATTGTTAGTCGAAAATTCCACGATCCGCGGCCGGAGCATCGTTAACCTGCGCTCCGATTATGGCAGCACCTGGCAGGGAGAAGTGGTGATCCGCGACTGCGTTTTTGTACCGGCGGATGGCAAATCCATCAGCGCCGCTTTAATAGGAGGCTCAAACTCGGGCCAACATGATTTCGGTTACACCGCCTATATGCCTGAAAAAATAACCATCGAAAACCTCCGCATCGATGACTCCGGGCATCCGGAAAATTACCAGGGCCCAGCTATCTTCGCCAATTTCAATCCTGAAATGACAGACGATTCCTACAAGGAAAAATTCCCTTATGTTAAAACAAAGGAAGTTATTCTCAAAAATGTTAAAACTACCAGTGGAAAGCCTGTGCGGATTAGTGATAATACTTTTATGTTCAAAGATGTAAAAGTTGTAAAAAGGTAAAGCTTGTTGATCGGCATTCAGGTTACGACTTCACTCGGCTTGGTTGGAGCAGTGCCGTTATCGTCACGCTTTTTGTTGCTGCTCGAGATTCCGGAAAGCCAGGGTTTGAGCACTTTTGTAACCTGCGGCATTACAATCCAGGTTAGCATCGGCACCATACATCCGGCTATAATGAAAGTTCTTAATGCGGGATGTAATTCCTGAATGTGGGGGCCGAGCAGGTAAGATAGTAAAAGGCTCGTAGGATAGACACCGCAAAGCGTTGCCACAGCCATTTTCCATCTCGGTGGCGGAACTGGTGAACGAAACCACGCTTCTAGACCCGTAAGCTCCCGATAGACAGGTTCTTCCGTCAGCGTTGAGGCATAAGCTTCCCAGTCCTTGAAAAGCGTGGAATTATAAAAAGCGTCGCGCTCGGCCTGGTCGGCAAAAGTTCTCAATATTCCGATCTCGCGACTTTCACTGCCCGGAAGAGCAGTCATCATTGCCGCGCCATGAACGCCGCCATGCAGAAACGAATCTCCCAGAAAGCGCCGCAAAGCATCTTTGAACTCTTCTTCTTTTCCGGGAAGCACTTTGCGGGTGATTGCTACGTGAATGGGCATAGGAGTTTGTGTAAATGCTATTTATGACTTATAATGTAAACTTAGTTGAGCAAACTTTTTCTCGGAGTAAATATCGGCATCAATGCACAACATTTCTTCTTCCCCGGTTTCCCGTAGGATGGTATTTGTTTGGCAAGCTTTTATTGGCCGCATATGGTGCTACGCTATCCCGTAAACAAACTTCATGAAGATTGCCGCATTGAGTGCTTTTGAGAGCCGGAATTACAGATTATTTTTTGCAGGACAAACCATTTCACTTTTAGGAACCTGGATGCAGAAAACTGCAGTCAGCTGGGTCATTTACTCGCTGACGCATTCCAAGTTTATGCTTGGCGTAAGCATTTTTGCAACTCTTTTCCCATCGGCAATGCTCACTTCTCTGGGCGGCGTTGTTTCGGACCGCTACAACCGGTACCGTGTATTGCTGATCACCCAAGTACTTTCCATGGTACAGGCACTCGCGTTGACACTGGTGGTTTTTTTCAAGCATTATGCCGTTTGGGAGATCATTGCGCTTAGCGTAGTGCTGGGCCTCATCAATGCATTTGATGTGCCCGCGCGGCAGTCGCTGGTGTACGAGCTGGTGGACGATAAAAAGAACCTTCCCAATGCGCTGGCGCTGAACTCATCCATGGTCAACCTCTCCAAACTCCTCGGCCCCGCTATCGCTGGCATAGCCATCGAGCGGTTTGGTGAAGTAGTCTGTTTCGCGGCCAATACATTCAGCTTTATCGCCGTAATCAGTTCGTTGCTCCTGATCAGGCTGCCGAAGTTCACGCCGGTGAAGCATACCAAAAACATCCTCAACGAGCTCGTTGAAGGACTGACGTACATACGGCAGACTCCCGAAATTCGCTACATTATTACCATGCTGGCAATGGTGAGCCTGCTGCTGCTTCCTTTCACCAGCCTGATGCCCATTTACGCGAAAGACATTTTCCAAGGCACCGCCTCGACATTCGGCCTGCTCGACAGTGCGATCGGTTTTGGCGCATTAGGCGGCGCGATTTTCCTGGCGACGCTGCCGCCCGGCACCAACCTCAGCCGGATACTCGCGATCAACACATTCGTTTTCGGCATAGGACTGATCCTTTTTTCATACACAAGTCTGTATCCGCTCGCGCTTGTATTCGTTGCGATAGGTGCATTCGGGATGATGTCGCAAACCACGATCAGCAACACGCTGATACAGACCCTTGTGGCACCTGCCATGCGCGGACGGGTGATCAGCATCTTTGTGATGGCCTACTCAGGCGGCGTTCCCATTGGGAGCCTGATCGTCAGCTACCTTTCGCAGCACATCGGCGTACAAGCAACCGTGCTGGGGCAGGGAATCCTGGCATTGATCATCGGCATCATGCACGTGCGATATCTGAAAAAGAACAAGCCGAATCGCCGGGTGGTAACTACGAATAATTTGAATGCAGAGATTCCGCAGGTGTGAGTTTCAGGACATGTTCAAGTTTTTCATTTATCCCGAATGTGCAGTTTGTCAGGATTGCGCACGTACAAAAGACGGGCGATTCCGCTGGTATCCCCTACCACGTAAGACATAGAGTCCAGGTCACCCGTTGACCGGCGAAAGAGCAGGGCGGCTGGCAGCCCGTTCGCAAAAGCCGGGCGGTACTCAAATTCGCTCTCGTGATTTTCTGGAAGCTGCGCAACGCCAAATAGAAACTTTAACACTTTTTCAAGACCCAAAAGCGGTTTCAGGGCGGCTGCGCGTTTGCCACCCCCGTCACTGAATAATTCGATATCCGACTTAAGCAATTGGTCAAGTGCCGGGCGGTCCTGCTGCTGGAGGGCGAGAAGAAACGCTTCTGTTCGTGCGCGTTGGGAAGCAGGCTCTAACGTTTGATTTTTGAAACGGCCCAGTTTTTCATGCGCCCGATGCAACAATTGACGGCAGTTGTCGACCGAGAGTCCGGTGAGTTCGGCAATGGCGGTATACTCCTCCAAAAAACTTTCCCGCAGGATAAACACGGCCCGTTCGAAGGGGTTCAACCTTTCCAGCAGAAACAATAAGCCGTATTCAATTGTCGGGGAAGGATCCGGCTCGAGGGTGATATAAGGTTCTGGCAACCAGGGGCCAATGTAGCTTTCCCGGTGTTTTTTCAGTTCGTTAAGCCGATTAATACTGCTATTTACCGCCATACGCCCCAGATAGGCTTTTGGCTCCCGCACGCGCTGCGCGGAAAGCCACTTTTCATACACATCCTGAACAATATCTTCCGCTTCCTCAACGACACCCAGCATGTTATAAGCAATGCGAAACAGGTAAGCATGAAGGTTGAGGATTTCACTTGTTAGTATCATAATCAGCTAAAAAAGGCAAGCCCGTCATGAAGTCCGGGCTTGCCGTTCATTCACAAGTTAGGGACTAAATTGTCAGCGGTCTGATGCATCTTTTTCTGGGCAATATCGCAAATCATATCAGAGTGAATATTCAAGCCAATATTACTTATGTTGTAATAAAATTCAGTGGCTACAATCCAAACAATTTCACAGATTGATCTTTCATCATAATACTGGGCCAGCTTCTCGAAGAGTTCATGTTCCATTTTGCGGTCCCTCGCCAGGATGGTAACAAAATCCAGGAGCACTTTTTCTTTGCGATCAAAGAGCGTGCTGGTTTCGTATTCAGGTAATGCATCGAATTTAGCCTGGTTCATCGCGGACATAATGGTGTGTGCCCGTCCGATATCGATGCAAAAAAGGCATACATTAATTTGTGCTACCCGTTCCCGGATGAGCATAACCGTTTCGGGCGGCAATTGTAATTTTTTGTCGAGTTGGCCTATTTTACCCGAAAATGACCCAAATGCTAACGGTAGCCGGACGGCCATTACCTTTATGGGAGTAATGACTTTACCGAATCGTCGACGGGTGAAAGAATAAAGCAATTTCCAGAGAAAGCTCCTTGGCTTTTCAATGGGAGAGAGAAAAGGACTATCCATGTATTTTTACAGTTTTATCTTAAGGACTGGATAGACCTCATTTTGTGACAATCATGCAAAAAAAATTTGCCCGGTAAATTCAGTTTCAAGTCAGGTTCCAAACTTCTGCTCAACAAGAAAATCAAAGTAATCGGTTTTCTACTTTTTGATTCAATACTGTTGGCCAATGATCGTATCATTGTACATTTGCGGCTTCAAAAAATGAGAAGATGATTACAGTTGAAAATTTGGCCGTTGAATTTAGCGGATCTGTCCTTTTTAGCGAAGTTTCCTTCGTTATCAATCCTACGGATAAAATTGCCCTGATGGGTAAGAATGGAGCGGGAAAATCCACAATGATGAAAATCATTGCTGGTGAACAAAAAGCCAATCGTGGTCATGTACGTGCGCCAAAAGATGCCGTGATCGCTTATTTGCCGCAACATTTACTCACCGAAGATAACTGCACCGTTTTCGAAGAAGCGGCCAAAGCATTCAAGCAGGTTTTTGAAATGCGTGCCGAAATGGAAAAACTGAATCTTGCGCTCGAAACCCGCACGGATTACGAGAGCGATGAGTATATGGCCATCATCGAACAGGTTACCGAAATAGGTGAAAAATATTACCAGCTGGAAGAAGTCAATTATGACGCGGAGGTTGAGAAAGCGTTGAAAGGATTGGGATTCAGGCCGGAAGATTTTCAGCGGCAAACCAAGGAATTCAGTGGAGGATGGCGTATGCGCATTGAGCTTGCCAAAATACTATTGCAAAAGCCAGACCTTATTTTGCTCGATGAGCCTACCAACCACATTGACATTGAATCCGTAATGTGGCTGGAAGACTTTTTGGTAAATAAGGCCAATGCAGTGATGGTAATTTCCCACGACCGTGCCTTCATCGACAACATTACCAACCGTACCATTGAAGTGACCATGGGACGGATTTTTGACTATAAAGCCAATTATTCACATTATTTGGTGCTGCGTGAGGAGCGCAGGTCACACCAGGTGAAGGCGTATCAGGAACAGCAGAAAATGATTGCTGATAACATGCAATTCATCGAACGTTTCCGCGGGACATACTCTAAAACCAATCAGGTTTCCTCCCGCGAACGCATGTTGGAGAAACTGGAAATTATTGAAATTGATGAAATTGACAATTCAGCCCTGAAACTCCGTTTTCCACCTTCGCCACGGTCAGGGGACTATCCTGTGACCGTAAAAGATGTTTCCAAATCCTATGGGGATCAGGTTGTGTTCAAAAATGCAAGCATGACCATTTCAAGAGGCGAAAAGGTCTCATTTGTAGGCCGGAATGGTGAGGGTAAATCGACAATGATCAAGGCCATCATGGGCCAGATCGATGTGGACGGAACTTGCCAGCTTGGGCATAATGTCAAGGTTGGCTATTTCGCGCAAAACCAGGCATCGTTGCTGGATCCCAATCTGACTATTTTTCAAACGGTTGACGAGGTCGCAGAAGGAGATGTAAGAACCCAGATCAAGAATATTCTGGGGGCCTTTATGTTTCAAGGTGAAGATATCGACAAGAAAGTAAGTGTATTATCCGGTGGAGAAAAAACCCGGCTCGCCATGGTGAAGTTGCTATTGGAACCTGTAAACCTGTTGATTCTCGATGAGCCTACGAACCACCTGGATTTGAAGTCGAAGGATGTTTTGAAAGAAGCCCTCAGAAACTTTGACGGAACGCTTGTACTGGTCTCCCACGATCGTGATTTTTTACAAGGGCTGTCACAAAAGGTCTTTGAGTTTAAAGACAAACGGGTGATTGAGCATTTTGAGACGATTGATGCGTTTTTGGAGCGGAACCGGATAAAGAGTATAGCGGATTTGCAGCTGGCGAAGTAGCATTGCGAAGCATTATGTTTTCGTTAAGCTGAATGCCGGGTATTCTAATTGTCAGATATTCCTAACAGTTTGCACAAGACCGTTAGCCGTTTCTCTGACTTATGAGCCTTCCTGTCACGAAGCAAATTGCCTGGATTTCTTTGCTACCCCAACTTGGGTTTACCCTGTTGTTAGTGGGGTTATATTACATTTTGGGAATTGCTCATTCTTTTCTTTTTGGAATTGTCACGTATCTCATAGGCTCCAGTCTAATCCAATTTGTTGCCGTAAAGGATCACAGGCAAGCTGGACGGGCTGTTAAATCAGGTGATTTTAGGGCCGCAATTGCTGGATTTCAGTCTGGCTACGATTTCTTAAATAAATATCCCTGGATTGATAAATATCGATACGTGGTTCTTCTGAGCTCGTCGAAAATTTCGTTCAGAGAAATGGCATTGAATAATATCGCTTTTTGTTACAGTCAAATTGGAGAAGGAGAAAAAGCCATCTCTTACTATAATCAAATGTTATCGGAATTCCCCGACAGCGACCTTGCGAAAGCAGCATTAAATTTTATCGCAGCGATTCGAAAGGATAGCTAATGATTTTAATGGTGACTTTACATGTTTCGTTCGTTAGCTTCAAGCCTGGCCGCATTAAGACTGGTCGATTGCTTGCTCGTGCAATGTCATGATAGTTGAGTAAGGCCTAACCTCAATTTTGCCCTTCGTTGGAGTCATGTTTTTCCAAACCCAATTATAATGGTTGATGACTTGTCTGGCTTCCATGAACGGGCGGTTTCCTGTTGTATGACCGTCTTCTACCACCAAAATATTAAAATCTTTCACGAGGGCTGATTGAATGGTGGATTCTACACAGAAGTCTGTTGCACAGCCGGTTATTACAATTTCGTTTACATGAAGCTCTTTCAACTTAGCGTGGAAGTTGGTATTATAAAATACGTCATTTGCGAATTTCTCAACCATCATATCCTGTTCATGAACCATTAGGTCATCCAGTAATTCCCAATCGTGCGTATTGGGAATAAACTCGTCCATTGCGCTTCCGTTGTGCTGCACAAACGCAACAAGCCATGCGTTTTTCCGGAACATAGCTGCAAGCGAGTTGATTTTTTTGACAATCGAATCCGTTTCAAACCAGGGTGTTTCAGGCGTAAATGAGCCCTTTTGCATATCAATAATCAGAAGGCATGTTTGTGGTTTCACCGGGCACTTGTGGTTTAGGATTGACATGTTTGTGAAAGAGAATACCAAAAACGATACTTACTAAGCAATACCATATTACGAAAGGCGATGCCTCCCGAGCAAACGAGATAATCAAAATTGGTATCGCTGAGGTCACGACTAGTGATCGAATTATTGATCTTGGGAAGAGTAGTACGATACAGATATTAAACAGGGCCCAACTAAAATAGGCCTTCATCCAACTCCAAAATGCGAAAAACAATCTAAATCCAATTCCCTGGATTATGGCCTCGAGGCTGAGAGAAACTGACTGCCGATCAGGGTTCATGAAATAAATGGGTATCCAGCCCAATGCAATATCTAAAAATATAAACAATACAATTAAAAGAAGCAGATTCTTCATTATGACAAACTCATGAGTAATTGCAATCGCTATGCTCCTGCAATTTATCAGCTCGACCTCAAACTTTTGTTAAGGCAAAGTAAAAATTCAGAATGTCTGAGTTTGTCTAATTTTGAATGTATTACTTCTGATTATCAATTACTTACGCAATGTCCGAACAACATTAGCCGCCAGTATTGCGAGGGAGACGGGTCTCGAACTTTGCCTTTAATCGGCTCGTAATCAAGGTTTTGTCTCCTTTATTTGATGTGAACTACACGAATGACGCACTATTTTTTATACATATAGTACAACAGTATATTTGTTATGTATAATTCTTTTAGCGAAAATTGCTTGAATTGATGATGGTTTTCGCTGGTTTTTGAGTGCGTTTTCGGGTGGTTTTTGGTGTTCAAAGGTGGTAAAATGCCTGTGGTTTTTGGCGGTGGTAACTGCGATTTTGCTGACGTAAAAATACGAATTTTTGTAAGAGTTTGTAGTTCTGTTGCAGTAAGAAAGCTTGATACGAAAGCAAACTTTCGGCAGTAATAAGGATTTGTTGCCGAAAGTTTGCGAAGTGACATTTCTATTAATTGAAGGAGTCTATTTGTCTTTTTCTTTTTCTAATTCCTGTTTGAGATCCACTACACCAACTTCCTTTCCAAATAGCCACAGAACTTGATTGACCTTATCAAGTCGAAGTGTTTTCTTACCTTGTTCCAAATCACGAACAAAGCGCAGACCGACACCTGCCTTGAAAGCAAGTTCTTCCTGTGTAAGCCCAACTGCCTTACGCCTTTCTTTCAAGAATGATGAAAAAGTAGACATGTTATATACCCGTTAAGGTATAAAGCTAACTAGTTTGGCTGGATTATACCAGATCAGGTATAGCTTCGCTATTCGACATATTTTATTCCGCATGGTAGTTGTGATTTTTCACTATCCAGTAAAATTGTCACAACATGGTTTAATAGAAATGTCACAACATGATTTAATAGTATTGACACATCAATCGTCAATAGATTAATAACAGCCTGATTTGATGGATTGATATGGCAACCACAGATGCCTATCATTCGATTTCCATTGAACGTTACAGGGTCACGCCCGAACTGATTGCCAAAGTAAGTTCGGGGGAGTGGAATGCCAATGAAAAACATCGTAAACAACGCGACGCAATGGCTGCCAGACGATACTACCAGGCTTTTCAATCTGTAACTGAGAGTATCAAAGCCATACTGCGAGGTGAAGATGCAGGAATGCTCGCGGACAAAGACCACTCGAAATGGTACAGGGAAATGTTTGATCCAAGTGTAGCAGCAGGTATCCTGACGGGCGCAGATCTTGCCGGATACAGGAACCATCAGGTTTATATCGGTAATTCCAAACACGTACCGCTCAATGTTGATGCCATGAGAGACGCTATGCCCATATTGTTCGAGCTTCTGCAAGAAGAGCCCGAAGCATCGGTAAGGGCGGTATTGGGACATTTCATATTTGTGTTCATTCACCCTTATATGGATGGCAATGGACGTATGGCGCGATTTCTGATGAATGCGATGCTGGCTTCGGGAGGATCCATGGACGGTAATACCTGTGGGAAGTCGCGACGAATATATGGAGTTATTGGAAAAAGCCAGTGTGGAACAGGACATTGAACCTTTTGCTGCCTTTCTCGGCCGTCTGGTCAACGAGGGAATGCGGGATAGAGCTGTTGCGACACTACCCGGTACCGGATTTGCAAGTGGTTCAATCTCTGCCTTTCGTTCAACCGCTCAAAGTACATAGCCGATATTCGAGAGAACAGATCTTGGCCGCTTTCGGAGAAAGCACATTTAAAAGGAAATCCAGCAACCGGGAAGGGGTTGTTAACCTGGAAGCAAAGAATGCCGAGCTGCTGCTCATAACGCTGGAAAAGACAGAAGCAAATTACTCTCCGACCACATTGTATAACGATTACGCAGTAAGTGAAAAGATATTTCACTGGCAGTCTCAGAACACGGTCCGGCCTGAAACTGGCAAGGGGCTGTCGTATGTAAAGCAAAAGCAAACGGGAAAATCGATTCTTCTTTTTGTGCGGGAGAAGAACAATGATGAATTCGACAATATAATTGCCTGTGTCTTCCTGGGCCTAGCGGATTATCGACCATTACGGAGCGAAGCCGATGAGTATTAATTGGGCATTGCGCGAGTCAGCTCCGCATTATATCTGGAAGGATATGGCGAAGATGGAAGTTGGGTGAGGTAATTTCAATGTAACCAGCGCGGATGTCGCCCCGACGGTGAGTATGAGAAAATGTTTGTTGCCAATACACCGCACGGTCGCAGAGGTCGGCCCGAAGACATTGCGAAAGCATCCGTATTTCTTGATTCCGATGATGCGGTGTGGATTACGGGAGAGCGGATTTCCGTTTCGGGAGGGGATGTTCGGGTTTTAAATGAAATTGCTTCCGCTGCGAAGGCGTAGGCCATTTTTGGGCGGAGGCTTACCGTTTGCTAAGAAAACAGCAATTAGTTGGCATTCGGAAGGTAGAAAGGTGTCATGCAGGCACTTAGAAAGTGTACGTCAGGTCTGGACATTAATGAAAGACAGTGGAAATTGGCAAATTCTTTCGTAGCCCCTAAAAAAGCAACAACGTTAATCACGACAAACTACTCCTCGTTATGTGAAAATCACGCAAACACTTAGAATTTAAGCAAATTAAAACATGGCTGAAAATACGTCAACTAAATCTCCAAATGGACAAGCCGACACATTAGAGTCTGCCATTAAAAAATTTGCCAACGAGTTGCCGTACTGGTCGAAGTTTTTGGCTGAGCGGCGATTGTCTGGCTGGGGAATCTCAGATGAAGAAATAGATACGGCGTATGTTTGTCTGATGGAGCAGCTTGGTCTCCTTGAAAAAACAGAGCGCCCAGAAATTACTGTCAATTACAATCCTGACAGTGCGAGACGTCATAAGGGTGATTTGGTCTTCGCCAAACTCGAAAATGTAGAAGGTGTGAACGCGTTGGTAGAGGGGCAGAAACTAGAGTTCGGACCTAACCTCACAATTATTTTCGGTTCCAACGGTTCTGGCAAAACCGGGTACACGCGGCTCTTAAAGCAAGTATTCCATTCCAAATCTCGGGAAGAAATTTTGCCGAACGTGCATATTGCGGCTGGTCACAAGCCAGTTGGTGCGAATTTTCTTTTTGTTTCTGGAACAACCAAAATATCATTAACCTTGAAAGATCGCGCTAGGGCAGAATTCGAGCAGTTTTCAGTATTTGACGGAAAGAGCGTGATCTGCCATTTAGATCAAAAAAATGAATTCGAATTCCGACCCGCTGGCCTGAGCTTCTTCGGCGAGATGAGTGCTGCAATTGGTCAGGTAGAGAAGAAGCTAGAGACAGAATTAACATTTCTAAAGAATTCTAGTACACCTCAAGATCTTTCGGCCCTGTTCGACGGTGAATCCGAGATTAAAACTGCTGTGATAGAAATCAATGCCAATACAAAAAAAGAGGCGTTGAATAAGTATACTCCGTTTTCTGATGAAGACAAACAGCAACAATCACAAAAAAACAAAAATCATGATGATCTTCTGGTTGCATCAAAAAATACGGAGAAGGAAATCAAGCACCTCGAAAATCTAAAAAAGCTTATTACCGACAATAAAACCTCAATTGATACCCTTAATCGCTTTTTTTCAACTAACGCATTGGAGAAAATTAACAAAACTATTGAGGATTACTTGGAAAAAGAGGCGATTGCAAAAGCTGAAGGGAGTCAAAAATTTCAATCGGAAACCATTCTTGACATTGGAACTGACGAGTGGAAGCAGTTTATCCTTTCTGCTGAAAAATTTGCCAAGACTCAGAAGAGTGGAGATACGAATTATCCGGAAGACGGGGATTATTGCATTTTATGTCAGCAACTGTTGACTCGAGAAGCTCAATCTTTAATCGATGATTATTGGGCATTTATCAAAAGCCTTGCCGAAGAAAATGCTAGAGGCGCTTTGAATGTACTGGAAAAGATCGTGATTACATTTGAGGAGCTGAAATTTGATCTACTGCCAGAGGATAATGTTCTCGTTGTGTGGATGAACGACAACTACCCTGCTCGGTTAAAGGAAATCAAGCATGGCTTAAAAGAACAACATACTCTCAGAAACAAGATTTTGACAAGCCTTAGGGAGAAAAAGCCTTTTGCTAGCGAACAATTTCAGACCACACTCAGGCATCATCAAGATATTGAATCCGAAATTGAGAGTAAAATCAAAATAGTCAAGAATAATGACTTGCTGAGGGAGCTTGAAAAATTAAAAAAGGAAAAAACCTTTCTCGATCACAAGGAAAAATTCAATTCCAATATTTCAAAATTTGAAAGCTGCCTGATTGATCAGCAATGGATACATATGGCCGGCAAAGCAAATTTCAAGAAGGCAAAGACAGATGTAACAAATGCCGAAAAAAGTCTTTCCGACAAGTACTTCAATCAAAAATACATTGATGAGTTCAATAAAGAATGCCATAATCTGAATGGAAATTTTGGAATCGAAATAGCACATACAGGCTCTGCCGGTAAGTCTTATAGACAGTTAAAACTCAAAGGTAAAAACCCACACGCCGTACTGAGCGAGGGTGAACAAAAAGTCATTGCAATTGCCGACTATCTTGTTGAAACGAGGCTTTCAGAAGCAAATAGAGGACTTATTTTTGACGACCCAGTCAATTCTTTGGACGAAAAAAGAAAAAGTGAGATCGCTAGACGTATAGTTGTAGAAAGTAGCTCGAAACAGACAATTATTTTTACACATGACCTTATATTTTTGTCATCATTGATAGGCCATTGTGGCGATTTGAACGTTGAGCACTCCTGTCATTGGATTGAAAACCGAGGGGGTAACCCTGGCCAGGTTTGGCTGAATAATTCTCCATCATATGAACGAGAGTATCGAAATGCGGAACTCGCCAGAAACCTATACACCGAGGCTGCGAAGTTTGATTGCTCCCCGAGTAACCGCGAATATTTGATTAGATCTGGATTTGCTTGCCTAAGGACTAGTTATGAAGTCCTGGTAATCCATGAACTGTTTGGTAGTGTTGTCCAGCGATTTAACGAGCGGGTAAGCATCGATGCATTGTCAAAGGTCCATTTTGATCGCCAGCTGATTGATCAGTTACAAGACAGTTTCGCCCAATGTTGTAGACATATGGAAGGGCATACCCACAGTGATAAATACGCTTACAAAAAGCCTGAACCTAACGATCTCAATAGTGAGATAAAACGGTTTGACGATATAAAGGCTAAAATTAGAAAGGTGGCCAAACAATAATTTGAAGTAGAAACGACCAGCTTGTTTTTCAGAGCAAAATCACGCTAAATGGAGGGACGTCTGAATATAATGAGACTTTAAGTATAACTGATCTTTCTGACAATAGATCGCGCGATATTAACTATTCAGGAAGCGATAAATAAAAATGAGGGTTACATACCAATTAGTTAACCTTTTTAGAATTTCGAACAAAATGAAAACAGGACGACAATTTAAAGGTATTGACGGCTCACTAATTGTGAATGCGATTGTAAATGATAAATGGAAAAGTGATTTTCAAAAAATTGACCAAGAAAATGATGACTCAATAGATGCAATGGTTCTCATTAGAAAACAAGGGGAAGTAACTGGCGAAGTGATATATATGCAAATAAAAGCCGGAGACGGGTACCAGTCAAATAGCGCAAGTCGCCATGACCACATTGGAATCAACGTTAGCAAGAAATATATTGAGAGCCATCGCCCACGCTGGAATACCCTTCCAGGAGCGGTCATATTAGTTTATGTTAGCGATGAAAAGATTACTTATTGGACAGACCTGAAATCAGAATCTTCTTATTCCCGAGAGAATAGAAATATTATCTTAGTTCCTAAAATTCAAAAGTTTGGAGAACATTCGAAGGGGGCCTTCAAAAAAATGGGAAACTATATAAAACAAAGCAATGTCTCTTCAATCGTAGAAATCAAAAATTCCGATTTAGCCTATCTTAGGATTGATGAGTCAATTATAGGTAGTGGAAGAAAATACTATAATGAATGGAGTAAATCAGATGCCAAAAAAAGAACTAATCCAGGACTGGGAGAAGTTAATGTGAACAGGGTTGGCTGGAGACACATGACTGATGCAAAGAAAGGCTATGCAAGAATAATACAGGGCATGCAACTTCTTTGCGTTGCGAAAAAAATTATTTTGGGCATTGACAAGGCCTATCAAATTACAAAACCAGTTGAATCTGATAAATCAGAGGGAGAATATACTCTTAGCGATTTTATTAGTTTAAGGGCTGAAGTAATCTTTCCTCACAGGCAAAAAACCATTGTCCAAGTAATTCTTATTCGCAAAAGGCTAATAAGTACTAAAGATGGAAAAATTGATCAGCGCGTATGGCTATATTCTGTGTACGAACCGCTACGCGGTCTGAAGTTGCCAGGCTAGCGCTTACCACCCACCACTTTGGGTGAACTATCGAGTACCTGAAAGGCTCGCCTTATACCTGTGTGGTAATTAGTAAGCTACTATGCCAAGCATTACAAAGTTATAAAAATAATAATAAAAGTCTTACCGATATTAAATTTGCGAACATATATGATTGGATTTCAAATCCCTAAAAAATCCGGTACTTGCATTGACATTCACCTTAATAGCTCTCCCGAAGATTAGGTTACCGATCAATTCTTTTGAGAAGAATAGACATCGGTAACAAAGGAGTTGCAACTTATCCGCCCTTCGACTGCCCCAGCAGACCCTTCATGCCCTCACTAATCTTCACATCCAAAATCTAGCATTGCGGCTGCTCCTTTTAGTTCTCGGTAACCTGCAAACTTATTAGAAGCACTTTATCGATTTTATTAAAATATCCGGGCCAAAATGGCCTTAGAGAGGCATACGGGTGTAAGTCTGAAACCCGGCCGAAGTGTTTCTTCGTTGAAGTTTGCGGTGACCTCTCCTTATTTATTCATCCAAAAACCATTGCCATGCAAACTTCAGATGGTAAGGTGTTGACTCAAACACAAATTCAGTCAACGCAACGAATGATGCACGTCACGTATTAGATAACGGCGCTCCGCTGACGCAATCGCAGGCAGATTTTCTGTAGATCGTCGATTGATAGGGCTGTCGGGAATTATCCCAATCGCTCAAAATGATCCGTGATCTCGTTCTTTACCACTTGAATATTCCCTCTGATAAAGCTAAAAAGTCAGCTCTCTTTGAACAGAAAGAACTTTGGGAAGGACTCGAACAAATGGGGGTGAAAGCTTAGAAATTGGAGGACTGTTGTTGACAGTCCTTTTTTGTTGTAGCTCAGCAAATAGATGCGGAACAACCCGTCGCCCGGCGCAATGCTCTAGGCATAGAAGAGCAGTGCCTTCGTTGCTTTTAATTGTCGTTTAATTTCATACTATTATTTTTCACCTCAGCGCTGTCGCCTATTCTAACTCAAAGCGAAAAGTGACGGGGTTCACCCCTTGACTGCAAATCCATGAGGCGGTTTAAGGAGCGGTGACAGCCGCGGTAAATAGCCGATGGATTTGCAGTCGTCACTTTTTGCTTTGTACCTTTCGTTGCGCTGTGGTGCAAGCGCAACCTTACCATAGGTCAAAATCCCATCGAAAAGCCTTTCTGCTTCTTCCGTTTCGGCTTTTTCAACTGATGCGGCGTGTACTCGCCATCCTTGACGGGAGACAACAAAGAATCAAGAGACTTATCAGTCTCCAACGATCTACCATTTTCGGCATGGTCAACATTACCTCCGCTAGCAGCCTGTCCCACATTCATCCCAATCCTTTGAGATTTTTGCTGATGAAGAGAAAAAGGATCCTCGATGCATCGCTCGGCAATACCCTTCGCGCTATACTGCTTACCCAATGCACTTCCGTTGAAGACGGATCTCGTTCGATGATCACAATATGTGATCCCGTATAGCAGGCCTTCTTCATTTTTTCGGATTACCGTATCGATCCCGTCTTTTTGAAGAATATTGATAAGTCTGGGCAGTGACACGTTTTGTATGCCATACAAAGTAAAATCTATACTATTCCTAATCCGTAACGAATCTTTCGTACGGTTGGATTCATCTCATTGAACAGAAACCGCACTTTCAGATTTCTATGTGTTGGCTTGAAATGAAAGTCGCCTGCTTTGATGGGCACTCCAACCCGGTTGCCATCTTTATCCAGCACACGGTATAAAATGCCATTGTTCTTTCTGATCCTCGACCCCTCTGATCCAATGTCTGCCGCAACATTATATTGGTTGAGCACTGCATTCAATTCGCCAATCGTGGTGAACTTGTAATCGTTCAGAACCATTTCGAGCACATTGGCAATTGCCTTCTTGGTTTCTGACTTTCCATACGCCGCTTTAATGCTGACGGGTTTTAAATTAAACTCCTGCGCTTTTCGATCTTGTGCCTTTACCAAACCAAAATCTATCTCAATTTCTTTCCTGGTTTTCTCAGATTGATTTTTGCCCAAGTTGTGCAGTGAGATCCGGCTTCCATCAGCTTTGATGTTGGTCGTCACGATATGCACGTGCGGGTGACCGGCATCCCGGTGCTCGTATACGAGGGCGGGTTGTTTATCAAATCCAATACCTTTTAAATAGGCTTTCGAGATCTCCGCAAGTTGTTCTTTGCTCAGCTTTTCCGACGGATCAAAGTTCAAAGACACGTGAACCGTATTGACCTTTGTTCTTTTGTTCAAAGCTAGTTGCCGCTGTATCCGGTTCAGCTTTTGATCAAAATTTAGGGCATCCGCATCCTTTGGATAGTTGATAGCCGTAATGCATTCCGCATGTCCCTGTTCCAGCTTCTTCTCATTGTATTGCATCACAGCACGGAGCCGACTGCTGGTGTGGATCACTGCAACCATCGATCTGCCAGTTTATCGGTTTGCGATTTGATCATGTCCAGGACTGAAAACATAAATGTCTTTTCGGCTTCGTAGCTGGCGATCCAGTTTCTAAATTCTGAGATCTGGTTGACGGCGTTGAGGCGTTTGGTCGCCTGGTTGAAGTTATTGCCAAGCCGGTTGAGCTCTTCGCGCAGCTCTGACAACTCACCAATCATCTGATCTTGCGAACCGTTCCTTTCTATCACAGTAACCGGTCGGTTGAAGATTAAGAGCCGCAAAAATTCACTTAATTTCCGGCATGTGGTGCGGCTGCGTTTGGCTTCCAAATTGGCGTATTCTTTGGGTGTCAACCGGAAGATTACATGCCTTGTCTTGTTCGATTTTTCTTCTTTCATCACGATCCTATCTACACTTTCAAACATTAAAAACTCCTTCACAAACCTGGACCGACTTTGGAGGGGAAGGCCAGATCGGGTGCGCAGCAACCGGCGATTGTATTACAATCGTACATCTGGCCAGACGCGCAAAGCAGGCGGCTCATTTGCATTTCGAAGTCTTCGAAACCAAGTATTGAGCCGATTTGTGAATCTAGTTTATTGAAATGGGATTTACCTATCCTAGGTAAATTTGCCTTAGGATAGAATGTCTTGACATGGAAGATTAGAGTGTTTGGAAAGATCGAGTTTTCTCGAAGAAAGCTGAAAATGTTTGAGTTTGTTCGAAAGGCCATCTTCGTTTCGGTTTCGGCCAACAAAGAGCGTAACCAAGGCGTTCAATATTTTCGCTTCACTGAGCCTGCGCATACATCTCCTTCTTCTATGCCCGTCAGCCAGACTCTTAACACCTTTATTCTTTCATTGGTAAGCTCTGTCTTCAAATTTGCAAGACACATGGAATGCACACTACCGTAGTACCCTGGTTCCCTCTGAGGGTATCTGGCTCTTACTTCAGCATCGCGAAACTGAATCCACAGGCGTTGAGATGTTCGAAGGTTCTTTATGAATTCCTTGTCTGTGGCATATTCCCGCAAGATTTTCTGATATACCGAATTGATCTCTATCTCTGCCTTTGCGTAAGAGTTGTCGTTTTGTCCGAATGCGTTGTGTAGCGAAACTAGAAAAATGATAAAAACTAATAGGTTTGTCTTCATTTGAATGTCATTTTGATGTTTAAATGTGGTGCTATTGGAATGTATTCCGTCTCGAATCCATTGCAATTTGCAGACCAGCTTGACAAAATTAGCTAGAAGCAACTCTAGTTTGGCGCTGAATCTCTTAGCATCCTTCTCACATTCGAAATTTAAGCAAACATCCAATTTGAATCAATTCGTCATATATTGTTATAATTTTTGTATATAATTGTACTTCACAGAGACTTTTTACGCTAGTGTTCACTAAATTCATAATTCGGTCGAATTCAAATGCATCTTACAGAACTTAGAATTTGGAACTTCCGAAAATATGGTAGCATTTCAGAGATTGACCTTGCCAAGCCGAATCTAACGGTACCATTTCAACAAGGTCTGAATGTGCTAATAGGAGAAAACGACTCTGGCAAAACCGCTATCCTTGACGCTATAAAGATAGTTCTGAAAACTCACGCTTTTGAATGGATTAAAGTTGAAGAATCCGATTTCTATATTGGGAGCTCGACCCTTAGAATTGAGTTGGATTTTATCGGTTTTAGCTATTTAGAAGGAAAGAATTTTACGGAATGGATCGGCTGGCGGGAAGTATCTACTTTAGATAAAAAGGGAAATACAATCAGTCAAAAGGTTCCAGTGCTAAAACTTATTTATCAAATTGAAAAAAGGAACAATAAAATAATTCCCGCTGATATTAAAGCTGGTATGGATTCTATCGGAAATGCACTGTCCGCCGAGGCAAGAGAATTTTTGAAAGTCACATATCTAAAAGCACTTCGAGATGCAGATACTGATTTAAATGCAAAAAAGAACTCACGATTGTCACAAATTCTTCAAGAACACCAACTGTTTAAAAAAAAATCAGCATCAGGCACAGAAGCCTCACTACCTTTTATCGAACAATTTAAACTTCTTAACAAAGATATTGAGACATGGTTCCACGGCACAGAAGTTCCAAAAGGGCATGTCTATTCCGTTCGTACCCAAATAAAAGACCGCATCGACAGTTTCCTGAAAAGCTTCATCAATGAGTCCAGTGAATCAAAATTCTCCCTTGGAGATCCCGAAATCAAGGAATATTCTTGAAAAAATATCACTTGGCATTGTGAATGGAGAAAATTTGGGGCTGGGAACAATGAATCGATTATATATGGCTACTGAATTGCTTCATTTGAAAAAAGAGTGGGACGGTTTGAAATTGTGCATCATTGAAGAACTAGAAGCTCATCTACACCCTCAGGCGCAAATGAAAATTATTGATGCGTTAAGAACGGATGCAAAAGATATACAAATGATATTAACGTCACATAGTCCCAACCTCGCATCAAAGGTTCCTCTTGAAAATATAATTTTATGCAAAGATAGTGATGCCTATCCGTTAAGTCACTCAAATACAGCACTTTCGCCAGAAAATTATCAATATCTTGAAAGATTTCTAGACGTAACAAAGTCAAATCTTTTCTTCGCCAAAGGTGTGATCATAGTAGAAGGTTGGTCGGAGGAAATCATAATTCCCGTTCTTGCTAAATTAAGTAACTGCGATCTTACCAAAATGGAAGTTTCTCTTGTTAACGTCGGTTCAACAGCTTTCCTACATTTCGCAAAGATATTTGTGAGAACTGACGGGAGGAAGTTAAACGTACCTGTATCAATCATATCTGATTTGGATAATCGTCCCGATGAATACGGCATATTTAGAAATGATGAAAATAAGTCAAGAGCTATTGAAAGTCTGAAATCTTCTTTTAGCCAAACATCTGTGAAGGCATTTTATGCAGAAGAATGGACATTAGAGTGGTGCCTATATAAATCACCCAGCTTGTCAACCCATTTTCGTGCATCTGTGGCAAAAGTACACTCCGGCACTGAGGAATTTATCAATGGAATTTTTGAAGAAAACAAATTCGTTAAAAAGCTTAGAAAAGATAAAGGCACTGCACCGCTTGACAAAGTTAAGATTGCAACGGTTTTAGCAGGTATGCTTGAGGAAAGTCCTCCAACTCTTCAATCTGATGATAAGTATATAAAATATATCATCGACGCTATAAAATATGCCTGCAATGCTAATCGATGAAAAACATCTGTCTGAGGCTGAAAGGCTTCTGATTCCAGGAAATACTTTTAATGAGGAGCGTAGAGAATTCATTTTTGGCTTGCAATCGGGTGACCTCCTAGCCGTTCCAGGAAGTGGTAAGACTACCGCTTTGATGGCAAAACTATTTTGTTTGAGCAGGCAAATGCCATTTCATAATCATTCAGGTCTGCTAGTACTTGCTCACACTAACGCCTCTGTCAACGAGATAATTGCTAAATTAAACCCCACCTGTCCTCGTTTATTTGAATATCCAAACTTTGTTGGGACAATTCAGTCCTTTGCAAATAAATTCCTGGCTAATAATGCAAATTTCATAAAGTTTGGAACCTATATACACCGGAATGATGATGATATATACCACCTTGAGGCAACAAAATACTTTAAGTCACTACGATGGTCAAGGAAAGAAGAGGAGCCCAAAAATCTAATTAATAAGCTATACGGACGTATTAACCGTGGTAAGACAGTAACATTTGAAGAGGGGAAGGAAAACGTTTTACAATTCTTAAAATCATTCGAAATAGATTTCATAAATAGGAAAATCATTTATAATGGTCAATCGTTTTATACATATAAAGGTGTTAGTCAGCCCTATTATCTAGAATTAGAGCGTTGGAAGGAGAGTGTGTTATCTAAGGGACTCTTGTGCTTCGCTGATTCATTTCACCTTTCAACATGGTATTTGCATAATTATCCGGAGGTAAAAGAGCTTCTGCAAAGTCGCTTTTCTTTCGTATTCATTGATGAAATGCAAGATCTAGAAGCTAATCAAATTAGTCTGATAGAATCGGTATTTCGAGATTCACCACGAACTACCGTTCAGCGTATTGGAGATGTTAATCAAGCGATATATGGATCCGGCAAAAAAGTCAAGATCACTTGTGATTGGAAGCCAAGAGATGTAAAGTATTTGAATGGATCAAATCGATTGAGTTCCAAGATCGCCAACCTTGTAAATGGCTTTACCCTCGATAGTCAGGGTAACCGCTTCAAAATAGTTTCGGAAAAAAAAGTAGATGATCTAGATATATGCCCACATCTTATCATTTTCAATCGACAGAATCAGAAGAATTTAAAGAAAAAGTTTATCGAACTGATCAATGAGTATGGGTTAACAAAATGCAATGATGCCACGAATGGCTTTAAAATTATTGGATGGACTGGAAAGGAATCGGAAAACGATAAGTTGTCACTAAATTCGCTTTTTGGATATCAAAAAGATTTCTCTTCTATAAAAGAACACTTTGACTCACTTCGTAAACATTTATACATTTTCGATACTAAGACAAAAGCATTATCTGCAATTAGAAAATCTATTCTCACAGCTCTCGTGACAATTCTTAGATTACAAGGAAAGAAGATAACAAAGCGTACGAGAAATAGGACTTTTCAGCGGTTTTTCACTATTTCTGACCTTATAGAATTTATAAAAGTTCATGAAGCAGGTTCTGAACAGCCTGCATACGAGATATTCAAGCAGAAATTATATTCTTGGAGTATTTTACTTGCAGTGGATCAAAAGTATGATCTTGCTTATAATGATATTAGAAAATTTGTGCTAGGCGAATTTGTGGCTTGGTTTAGCCTAGGACAAATGTCTATCGAGGCATCCCTTTTTATTAATGGAATATATGACGCCAAGCAGCCCGAGCTAACTATTGGGCTAAATTCAGCTTCGCCTGAAGACATTAAAATTCAGATAGAAACTGTACATTCTGTTAAAGGGCAGACTCATTGCGCAACAATGTATGTTGAAACATTTTACCATGAGTATGAAATAAACAAACAAGGGATTGCTAGCGCATTGCTTGGAAAGCCCCACAAACTCAATATTTCAGACTCTGATTGCAAACGAGGTAAAGAGGCTCTTAAAATGATGTACGTTGGCTTCTCTCGGCCAACGCGTCTCCTTTGCTTTGCATTAGAAGACATTCGGGTTCCAAACGACATTTCTGATTTCACAAGTGCGGGCTGGAAAATCGTCCATTTAAATGATTGAGAAAAGCGAGTGAGATTATTTTACTTTAAACAAAAAATGGAAGTTCATTCTTATATTTTTTCTAATAGACTGGTTATCGTCACAATGTCATTTATTGAAAATCATTTCAAGAGCTGTCTCTAATCAATTTCTAACTCTGTATAAGTCAATATTATGAGAATTACATTTACCGGCGATTATTCAGATTTGCAAAAAAAGTTGAAAGACTTAAATGGCAAGTGGGATGAAAGTGAGCCAAACCGGAAAGTATTGAGGGTTCAAGGGTCTCAAATGAATTGGTTTGAAACGACAGGTACGCTTCAATTTCAAGGTAAGCCGGACCTAAGCAAGGCGCTTGAAAATAAGGTCAAATTTTACCTCTATCCAGGCGAATTCGAGAAAGGTGAAGATATGGCGGAGACTCTTCCATCAAGTACTATGGAAACGGTTAATCTGGAAACTTCATCATCTGGCAGCAGTCCATCTGTACAGTTTTTAAATGACGAATTCCAAAACTCTGAGATAATCATTGGTATTGTTAGTGCAGTGGGTACAGAAGTGGACAGAGTCATAACGCCTTTGAAAGATCGCTTAATAGGTTTTGGATATGATGTTAGAACCATAAGGGTTTCTTCTTTGCTACCACCTATTAATGAGCCAGGCCAACGAGAATATGGGAGAATTAAACACTATATGATGCAAGGTGATACAGCAAGAGAGGTTTCAAATAATTTCGGCATTCTTGCTTGTGGGTCAGCAAAATTGATCTCAGAAAGTAGGCCGGCGAGTGCCTCGAAGGTAGCCTATATTGTAAATTCCCTTAAACATCCGGACGAAGTTGCTTTACTGCGCAAAATTTATGGGGCGGGATTTTACCTGATTGGAATTCATTCCGATAAAAAGCGAAGGATAAATTACTTGACAGTAGACAAGGGTTTAACTCAGGTAGAAGCGTCCGAGCTAATTGGGATTGATGAAGATGAGAAGGTAAAACATGGACAAAAAACCCGTGATACCTTTCACCTTTCAGATTTCTATTTGAATCTGGGCAAGAATGACGATCAAGTTAAAAATACTATCTCGCGTTTTCTTGAACTTATTTTTGCCCATCCCTACAAAAACCCGACTTTCGATGAATTTGCAATGTACATGGCATTTGCGAGCTCAGCAAGATCGGGCGATTTAAGCCGTCAGGTCGGCGCAGTAATAGCAAAAGGTAAACAGATTATAGCAACAGGCGCAAATGAGGTGCCAGCGGCAGGAGGTGGGCATTACTGGGCCGAAATTGATAACGAGACAGGTGAGGTAAATGACTTCAAAGGCGGGAAGGACTATACACGTAAGGAAGACCCCAATACGATTGAGCAAAACGAAATTATAGAGTCGCTTCGGAGTAGTATTAATAGTATTGAGGGTATTGATACTAGCCTTCTTGATTCAATAGTTGAGAAATTAAAAAATAGTAGAATAAAAGACATCACTGAATTTGGAAGAGTTGTGCATGCCGAAATGCAAGCTGTTCTCTCATGTGCGAAAGAAGGTATTAGTTGTCAAGGCGGAACACTATACTGTACAACATTTCCCTGTCACAACTGTGCGAAGCATCTGTTAGCAGCAGGAATTGACCGAGTTATTTATGTGGAACCATACGACAAAAGCAAGGCTTTTGATTTTCATAGTGAGGCAATTACAAATGAGGGAAATTCTTCTAGTTTAGTTTCTTTTGAGCCATTTATTGGAGTGGGTGCGAGTAGATTTCTGGATTTCTTTTCAATGCGGTTTGGTGCCGGTACAAAACTCAAACGTAAAAACAGTGATGGAACAACGGTAGATTGGCAAAAGGAAACAGCAAAGTTGCGAGTTGTATTACTCCCTGAATCATATTTGGAGATTGAAAAGTCTGCGGGACAAATTTTTGAGAAAGCAGTCATAGGTAATTGAATTGACTGAAAGGCTACTGACAAATATGATTTAACTACTAAGTAAGACTAGATTTTAAACATTCTCCTAGACTAACAGAATCTAGGATAAGTGTGCTAGACATTGTGACACTGGCACAACATCTAGCTTTGTTTGGCGCTGCTAATAGCTGAAACGATGGTCATCACCAGGAACAGGAAAATCCAATGTATCGCACTGTACATCGCTACTAGTATGCTACAGAAATGAAGATGTATGGTTTGTTATACAGTGGCGACACGGAGCACTTTTTGCCGACGCCGAAGCTGCCAATGCATGGATACAAGGCGTGCCAAAAAGCATTCAATGAGCACAAAGCCCTGAACATCAAAAATTTAGTATAATTCTTGTCTACTTTTATTCTAGTACATAGCCTATGTAAATAGATTCAGCATAGGCGTGCAAAATATTATAAAAGCGTCACGACAGTTACTATTCAACACACCGAGCCGAAGCACCCTACATCCCCTTCAACCGTTCCCGCAAACCCTTCATATCCTCACTAATCTTTACATCCAATATCTTCGCATAAATCATAGTCTGCTTCAAAGACCGATGCCCGAGCATTTTAGAAACCGTCTCAATGGGCACCTTATTACTCAGCGTCACCGTAGTAGCGAACGTATGCCGCGCAATATGAAAAGTCAGCGTCTTTGAAATTTCGCACAGGTTAGCAATCTCCTTCAAGTAAGCATTCATCTTCTGATTACTCAGAACCGGCAGCACAACACCAGCAGCGCAGCACTGCGGATGATCCTTATACTTCTCAATAATTTCCAGCGCCGTATCCAGCAGCGGAATACGTGTAGGCGCATCCGTTTTCTGGCGAGTGGTATCAATCCATGGCTCGCCATCCATTCCAACAACAATATCCGTTGTCTTCAATTGCTTCACATCCACATAAGCAAGCCCGGTATAGCAGCAGAATAGAAAGATGTCCCGTACTTGGCTGATCCTTTCAACTTCAAATACTTTTTCAGTCAGTCGTCTCAGCTCGTCCCTGGATAGTGGGTTCTTCACAACTTCTTTTTTGGTCAGCTTGAAACCTTGAAACGGATCCTTTTTCAGCCATTTATTATTGACGCAGATCAGCACAACCTTTTTCAAGTTGCTCATATACTTGATTGCCGAGTTATGGTTGCAACCTCGCGCACTTCGCAGCCAGAAGTTGAACTCGGTGATGAATTCATAATTCAGGTCTTTGATCGCCATATCATCTTTCTTGTACTTCCACTTAATGAAGGAAGCAGTATGCTCCTTCGCGGTCTTATAGCGCTTCAAAGTGAGCGGTGCGAACTCCTGACCGACTAGCGCTTCCATCTGCTCATTATGGTGCGCAAATACTTCGAGGATCGTGCGGGTTTCATTGCTCTTACCGAGCAGAATGTTTTTCAGTCCTTCTGCAGAAATCTCTTTGTCATCCTCGGTAAGCATTTTCTTGGCCTGGTAAACTTTGGCCGTGAGCATGTCCAAGTACGCATTAAGCGTCTTGGCATCTTCCTTATTTCCGGCGGGGCGACCTACGGAGGAATTCCACCTTTCGGTATTCCATAACTTCTTAGTAGATAGCTCGGCGACCTTGCCATCGACGGTGATTCTTAGATAGACGTAGCGAACTGTTCCCTTCTGATTTCTGGCGGGCTTTAAATAGAAAAGCAGACCAAATGTTTTCTCCAACATAACACAAGCGTTTAAAAGTGGTTAAATATCGAATTACCACGCTTGCCAATCAAGATGTTTACGGCGTAAACATCTTGTCTATCAATTTGTTATGCCGTTTCCAGTGAGTCTTTTTCTCAAAGTGAGTGAACTACACGAAAGACTCACTGAAAACATGGGAATTTTTGCATTTTTTGATATAATCTGAAAAACAAAAATGCCCGCAAATCGTTGATTTACAGGCATTTTGTTTGACTTTGAACTTATTTCAAGGGAGGGAGACGGGTCTCGAACCCGCGACCTCTAGAACCACAATCTAGCGCTCTAACCGACTGAGCTACAACCTCCGTTCTGAGGGGCAAAACCCCTTTCGAGGATACAAAAGTAGGAAAAGGTTTGAAGGTTGCAAGAGTAACTGTGCACTTTTTTTTCAACCTTCAAACCTCAATCTATATTTTTAACCCTTATTTCGCTGCAACATAAAGAGCGTCAGCAGCTTTCCAGTCTACTACGTTCCAGTATGCGTCGATGTAATCCGGGCGCTTGTTTTGATATTTCAAGTAATACGCATGTTCCCACACGTCCAATCCGATCACTGGCGTTCCTTTTGCTTCTGCAACGTCCATCAATGGGTTGTCCTGGTTTGGGGTAGAAGTGATGGCTACGCCGTCGCCGGTTTTGATCAACCATGCCCAGCCTGAACCAAAGCGGCCTGTTGCTGCTTTTTTGAACTCGTCTTTAAATGCTGCAAATGATCCGAATTTCGCTGTGATCGCTTGTGCCAGCTCACCTGTTGGTTCACCGCCGCCGTTTGCAGAAAGGGATTTCCAGAAAAAAGCATGGTTCCAGTGACCACCGCCATTGTTACGAACCGGTGCTGGTGCTTTGCTGATATTCGCGATAATTTCTTCTATGCTTTTGCCTTCCAGTTCAGTGCCTGCTACCGCTGCATTCAAATTGGTAACATATGCCTGATGGTGACGGTCGTGATGTATCTCCATGGTCAATGCATCGATATGCGGCTCCAATGCATTGTTTGCGTAAGGTAAGGGATCTAGTGTAAATGCCATTTTCAGTGTAGTTTAATGTTTAAAAAATATACTATATCAGTAGGCTAACAGCAGAAAAAGGCTTTATGTTCTTAATTTCCTAAAAAATTTGAGCAGCAGTTCCTGCGATTCGGTTGCCAAAATTCCGGTTGTCAGACTGGTTTTAGGGTGTAAAATAACTTTGCCAAGCCTCGAAAATCCCCGCTTTTCATCTGCCGCGCCAAACACAACGCGGTTCATCTGCGTCCAGTAAAGCGCCCCGGCACACATTATGCAAGGTTCGAGCGTGACGTACAATGTGCAGTCCGGAAGATATTTTGAGCCAAGATTGTCGGATGCTGCTGTGATGGCAATCATCTCAGCGTGAGCGGTTACGTCATGTAATTTTTCGGTTTGGTTATAACCTTTTCCAATAATGCGCTCGCCAATTACAACAACCGCACCGACGGGAATTTCGCCTTCTTCGTAAGCTTTTTCGGCCTGCCGCATGGCTTCGGCCATGAAGTAATTGTCGAGAATGTCTGCCTGGATGTTCAATGTGTCGGGCTGTTGTTTAATGAAAACGGGACATTCATCGCTAAGCAATAAATGTCCCGTGTGTTGTTTTTTATATCAATATCAAGGCTTCATAATGCGCCAGACTGTATTCTTGTTTCCGTTTGTAACTCTCAATAAGTAAAGCCCGGAAGGATAAGAAGAGAAATCAACTTCTGTTGTTTTCTGATTGATCGTTTTCACAGCACGTGAACGTCCCGTCAGGTCAATGACTTCTGCACGCGCTTCTTTCTGCGATACTGTTCCTGTTAATTCGACTGTGCATTGCGATGTGACAAGCGTAGGATAAACCTTTACCCAATCCGCTGATGCAGGCGGTTCTACGCCAAGGATCGGATCAACCTGAACGCGTGCGCTGCCGGCTCCTTTGCCAGTTCCACAGCCATTGGTGACTTTCGAAATGGTGTAAGTTGTAGTTACCCTTGGTGCCAGTTTAAATGTGTAGGGAGTTACGGATGCGGTGATCAGCGAGTCTTTTGTGCCATTGGAGAGTGTGAATGTCCATGGCGCTTTGCCTGTGGTTTCAATCTTCATATCAGCCTTATCCCCAACGAGAATCGTTTGCGTGCCGGTAATGGTAGCGACCGGAAGCGGGCTTGCAGTAATGGTTATGGAACTCACGCTGCCTTTTACGGTGAATTCAGGATTGGTCCCTGAACTAACCACGCGCACATAATAACTTCCTCCCAGTGTCGTATCGGGAAATGTAGCTGTGATCAAGTTGGATGACGCTACGGATGGAATGCTTTTGAATTTGGCATCTGTATTTTCCGTTGCGATCTGCACTTTAAATGTGTTTTCAGCGGGGAAATCGCCTGACTGCTGGAATGGGACATTAAAAGTCTTACCTGCGCAAGCTTCCGCTACGGAGGGGTTACCTGAATTAATGGTGGGGATTTTTACCGTTACCAGCGCGCTGCCAATTGGGAAGCCTTTACCGCAGGAGTTCGTTACATCTGTAAGCAAATATGACGTCGTCGTGGTAGGCTTAACCTGGATTTCGTGATTTTGCTGATCTGTTGTATCCGTCGTACCATCTGAAAGCGTATAGACCCAAGGGCCGTCTCCGGTAAATCTGATCCTGATTGTCGCGGTTTGTCCTAGGTCAATGGTGGAACTACCCGAGATGGTTGCAGACGGCAATGCTTTGATGTGGATCTTGATCTCCTCTTTTGGACTCTCGCATCCGTTGGTGCCCGTTTGGGTTACAAAAAACGAGTAATCCTGCACTTTTTCTGTAAATGGCGTAAATGGAACACCCTGGAATTCAGTATCACTTGCATTGCGATACCATTTGAGGATAGAACCGGTTGCGTCCAGTCTCGGCGCCACTTCGTTCTGGCAGTATGCGAGTCGCGTTGTAGTTTGAGGTTTTGGTGTTGTATTGATTTTTACATCAATTTTCGCACGGTCACCCAAGCATCCTTCCAAGGCCTGTCCAACAAAATAAGAAGTCGTTCCCCCTTCCGCTGTGGATGGAATTGGAGCCGCGTCGCTAGGGTCGCCGCCGGTGGCATTGGTCCCATACCATTTAAGGATTCCGTTGGTTACAGGAGTTGCGGTCAAAGGCTGCGCTGCAACGAACTGGCATATTTCGATGAGTGGTTTTTCAATGCCTGGTAAACCTGGAAGTGGTTTTACACGGATTTTTTGAGCAACTCTGGCGGTGCTTTCACATTTGCCTAAAACTTGGGTTGCATAAAAAGTAGTTTCACCAGCATTTTTCAGATTGACAGACGGAGCAGTTTTTGAAGCAGTTCCACCAGTTGGAGTTGTATACCAATTCACTGTATTTCCGCTCGCAGGTTGCGCGGTCAATGTGTACGTTTTATCTGCACGTTCCTGGCAAAATGCCTCAGAAACTGTTGGCAATGCAGCTGGTCTTGCATTTACTACAACGTTGACGTCAGCACGCGAACTCTCGCATACGAGCGATCCATAAGTTGAAGATTGCGTAACATAATAAGTTGTCGTACCTGCTGTTGTTGTTTTTGGTGTAGGGGGAGAAGTATTTCCTGTTACATCGTTGGGAGCTGAATACCATCTGAATGTTGGGCCAGCAGGAGTAAGAACTTTGGCGGTTTCACCAACACAATATTCTATCGGAGTAGAAACAGTCGGAGCAGCTGGCGTGTCTTTAATGATTACGTCAATTTTTGCTCTTGGTCCTTCACAGAGTCCTGATGCCGTTTGACTTACATAATAACTCGTCGTGCCAACAGTTGCTGTGTTTGGAGAAGGCGCTGTTGAGGAGCCATTTCCGCCGGTTGCAGCAGTATACCATTGCAATGCTGTCCCAGTTGCTTTTAGCGGTGTTGCATCTGTGTTTTGGCACAAATTAATTGGTGAAGTTACCGTTGGCAAAGGGGATACGTTCTTGATAGTAACCCTTATCTCGCTTCTGGCGCTCTCGCAATCACCAACTGTTTGACTTACAAAATAGCTTTTTGTGCCAATCGCAGTAGTAGTTGGTGTTGGCGCAGCGGCTGATCCGGTTCCGCCTGACGAAGCAGCATACCATTTCAGGTTGCTTCCGGTTGCGGTTAATGTGGGTGCAGTTGCGTTTAAGCAGTAATCCAGGTTTTCGACAGTAGGAGGGGCAGTTTGAGTAATGCTCACCTTGATTTCGGCTCTTGGACTTTCACATCCTCCAACTGTTTGAGAAACAAAATAGCTTTTTGTTCCAGCTGATGAGCGTGGAGGAGTAGGAGCAGTTGCAGAACCTACGCCATCGGTAGCATTATCATACCATTTCAGAGCGGTGCCCGTAGCAGTTAATTTGGATTCTGGTGTTCCTATACAATAAGAAACACTAGCAACATCGGGTGCTTTTGGCGGCGTACAAGCCGTTACAGTCACTATAATTTTCTCTCTCTCACTTTCGCAATCATTCAGTGTTTGGCTTACATAAAAAGTTGTAGTCCCAATAGCGGTTGTTAATGGAGTAGGGGCAGTTACTGACGCTTTTCCACCGGTTGCATCGGTTCCGTACCAATTTAATGTTGCGCCTGTCAGTGCCGTTGCTTTGAGCGGAACCGCTGCCTGGTCCTTCGTATAAGACACCGGTGATGTTACCACCGGCTTCGCAGGCGGTGTGCAGGCAGTTTTGGTAACATTTACAACAATTTCAGACCGCGCACTTTCGCATGCGCCTACTGTTTGGCTTACAAAATAACTTTTGCTTCCCTCAGTGGTGGTTATTGGAACAGGGGCAGTTGCCGAACCGTCACCGCCTGTGGCAGCGTTATACCATTTGAGGTCAGCTCCGGTCGCTGTTAATGCCACAGCTTTTGCACCTTGCTCATACGGAACAGGCGACGTTACCGTTGGTTTTGCAGGAATAACATTCACTTTCAATGCAGTGCTTTCGGAACCGATGATAGCAGGTGGCGTTACGGGAACAGATACTACACGAATTTTGTAAGCTGCTCCAGGTGTTGTCCCAAGCGGAATTGTAGCGGATATTGGAGTGGCTGTGGCGCTTGAACCGATTTCTGTTGGCGTGGTGAATGCCCCTGTTGCGTCAGAAAGCTGCGCAGAAAAAGTGGTTGTTGCGAGCGCTGTGCCGGTTAAGGTGAAGTTAACAGTAACATTTCCACCTGCACAAACCTCTGTGGGGCTTAGGGCACCCGTTGTAATTGCTGTCTGGCCGAATGAGTTTGCGACGCTTAAAATAGCGGCCAGAAGCGTAAAAATACTCTTTTTAATAAATGTTCTTTTCATGTAATTGGCTTAATATCTTTCCGCTAACCTGTTTGTCTGGTAAAGTTAGAGATATTTTTCAAATACACTTTCGACTGGATTAAGGAAGCTCGCTTTTCCTTTCAATAAGTGAACTATAGACTACATCCTGAATTTTACGACGCGTGCGCTGGGTGGTAATTGCTGTGTTTTCGGCATCAGGATTGACGCGGTTTGACAGAAAAATAAATACCAGATCTTCTTCCGGATCTATCCAAACCATGGTGCCGGTAAAGCCTGTATGGCCAAAGGAATTCACAGACGCCTGTGGTGATACGTAAGAACTATTGCCATCAATCGGAGCCTTGTCCCAGCCTAAGCCGCGGTGATGCGATTCATCATAAACCCTTGAAAAAAGCGGAACAGTTGCAGTTTCATAATATCTCCGGCCCGCGTAACTGCCTTTCCAAAGGTTCATTTGGAATAAAATAGCAAGGTCGCGCGCCGTTCCGAAAAGCCCGGCATGTCCGGCAACGCCGCCAACAATGGCCGACATCTGATCATGCACAGTTCCCTGAAGCAGCTGATTCCTGAAGCGGTAATCCTGTTCGGTAGGCGCAATTTGTTTTTCCGAAAACCGGCGCAGCGGGTTGAAACCCAGATAAGCCAGGCCCAATGGTTCGTAAATGTTGGCCGAAACGAAAATGTCGAGCGGCTGGCCGGTTACTTTTTCAACGATTTTTTGTAATGTAAGAAAACCCAGGTCGCTGTACAGATAACCGTAACTTCCTGACCTGTCTTTCCGGTTGTTCATAGGAGATTCCACAACCCATTTCCACACGGAATCACGCATGGCGCCTTTGGCAAAAAGCTTCGGTGCAACTTGCAGATAATAAGCAGTATCCGCTTTGGAACTATAATATTCCGGAAGCAAGCCGCCAGCGCTGGTTTTGGTCCTGTCCCAAAGCGGCGGATAAAACGAAACCAGGCCCGATCTGTGTAAAAGCAGATCCCGAACCGTGAAATTCTGCTTATTGGTGCCCATTAATTCAGGCAAATAAGTGGATGCTTTTTGATCTAAATCAATTTGTTTGCGATCGTATAAAAGCATAACCGCCTGCAATGTGGCCGAAACTTTTGTGACAGAAGCGAGGTCGTAAATAGTTTCCGAAGTCACACGGTCCGGTGTGCGGAAATTAAGCCCTCCGAATTGTTTGTCGTATATAATCTTTCCTTTTCTCGCAACCAAAACTTCACAACCCGGAAAAACATGATCATTCACTGCGGCCGTCGCCAGCTCGTCGATTCTTTTCAATGAACTGCCGTCCATACCAACGCTTTCAGGCGTTCCGAACGCTATCCTGTTAATGGCAGTCGTGGTTACGCCGCTTCCGGCTTGGTAAGAAAGCACCGAAACCGGTAAGCGTCCCTGTGATTTTAATGCACCAAAAATGATTTGCGGAACAATTTCCTGCTGATCCTTGCCGTCCTGGCTGGCGCAGATAAGGACATCTGTTTCCGGGAAAAATTGAATGCTATATGGTGTTCCAAACAAGCAAAGGATCACTTTCTTGTTTTGTTGTTTCAATTGGTTTACAAAATCCACCATCCCGGTGGTAACCCCATAATTGCTTCTCGGATTGGAAGTTAGGCCGTGCACATCTACAATCACCGTATTGTAATTCGACAGATAACCAAGCATTTCAGCAATCTGCGCTTGCGAGGATGGACCTTCGTAAAAAGTATACGAGCGCATCGGCTTGTATGTGGACAGCATTTTCTGAAATGCAACGCTGCTTCCTTCCCCAATGCTCACAGAAGCCATTTTGTCATCGATAACCGACCCGATCGGCAGCAGATCATTATTGTTTTTTACAACCGTAACCGAAGCCTCGCACAGTTCGCGATACAGTTCTTTGCTTTTTTCGGTATTCAGGTCTGCGTAAAGATTATTGGTATCAATGGGTTTGTACTGGCTCAATCCCGACCAATATTTGGCTTGCAAAATGCGTTTTACCTTATCATCAATGATCTTTTCACTAATTCTTTTTGAATCAATCGCGTCTTTGATCTTTGCAACCGTTTCGGCAATGCTTTCAGGATAAAGGAGAATGTCGTTTCCGGCGATCAATGCTTTCAGATTAACTTCTGCTGCTTTTCCGGTTTTCAAAACACCGCGCATATTCATGGCATCCGTGAAAACCAAACCACGGAATCCCAGGTCTTTACGTAAAAGTCCGGTAACCACTTTTTCAGAAAGCGAGCTGGCCAGATTTGGCGTGCTATCCAATGCGGGAATGTATAAATGACCATTCAAAACGCCCATTAAACTGTCGGCAATCATGGCACGATATGGATATAGATCCGTTTCGGTAAGCTGGTCAACGGAATGCGTGAGAACAGGCAATGTGAAATGTGAATCTGCATCCGTATCGCCGTGCCCGGGGAAATGCTTTGCAGTGGCAATGATCTTATTATGCTGCAAACCCTTCATATAAGCAATCGCTTTGCGCGTCACATTATCGCGGTCTTCACCAAACGAACGTATGCCAATCACCGGATTGCCGGGATTGCTGTTAATGTCGGAAACGGGTGCAAAATTAATCTGTATTCCCAGACGGCTGCATTGTCTGGCAATGTCGCTGCCCATTTTGTAAACAAGCGCGTCGTCCTGAATGGAACCCAGCACCATTTGTTTTGGGAAGGATATCGTACTGTCGAGGCGCATGCCCAGGCCCCATTCGCCGTCGATGCCGATAAACAAAGGAATGTTGGAATGCGATTGATAGCGGTTGGTCAGCTGCGCTTGTCCTACCGGGCCGCCCTGAAAGAATATCAGGCCACCGATATGGAAGTCGCTGATCAGGCGGTCAATGTATTTATAATGAGATTCTTCGCGGTTGGAGAATGTGGCCACCATGAAAAGCTGGCCGATTTTTTGTTCAATGCTTAAAGACTTCAATGTGCTGTCAACCCACTCGTTTTCAGGCAATACAAGCACAGGATCCAGCCTTTTCTTTACCTTTTTGGCAGGCTGCTTCACAGTTTCCGGCAATACGGTTACAGGTTCTTCAAAAACCCGAATACGCTTCCAGGCAACTGAAGCCATTGAGGTCAAGATAACCAGAAGGACTATACTACCAACTAGACGAAACCGGCTTAACAACCAATTTTTCATACTCCGAATCACTGATTTTAACGAGGGAATGTTAGGTTATCCAAATTTTGCACTGCACGATTGAATTTATCAAAGGTTACAATAATAACAAATTGCAGTCGGAATAAATCCGAAAAAAAGTTGTTTTAATGCAATTCTAATATTTGATGCTTTTGAACTTTGACCTTCACTAAACTTTAAACTAAAAACTATTTGGTCAGGCTCCTGAAAATTTCTTCTAACGAATCGCCGGTTTTCCGAAGTTCGTCTAGTGAGCTGTCACTCACCACTTTTCCTTTATTAATAATGATCACCCGGTCACATAATGCTTCCACTTCCTGCATAATGTGGGTTGAAAAAAGCACGGTTTTATCTTTCCCCGCATTCCGGATCACATCGCGGATTTCCTGTATCTGATTGGGATCCAGGCCAGTAGTAGGTTCATCCAGAATCAGCACAGAAGGATTATGCAAAAACGACTGCGCCAGTCCCACCCTTTGCCGGTAACCCTTCGAAAGCTGACCGATCTTCTTGCGCTTCTCAGCTTCCAGGCCGCACAATGCAATGACCTCATACACCCGTGTACGCAATTCGGCCGACTTCATGCCATACAATTTTCCCGAAAAAAGAAGGAATTCACTCACATACATATCCAGGTAAAGCGGGTTATGCTCTGGCAAATATCCTATTGTCCTGCGCGCCGGCATCGGCTCCTCAGCAACGTCATAATCAGACACTTTGGCTGTTCCTTCGGAAGCTTTGAGATAGCCGGTTAGTATTTTCATCGTCGTCGATTTCCCTGCTCCGTTCGGGCCCAGAAAACCAACAATTTCCCCTTTCTTCAAACTAAAAGAAATGCCATCAATCGCACGTTGCGTTCCGTAGAGCTTGGTAAGGTTTGTGACCTGGATGGACATTTTCGAATGTGTGATTTTGAATTAGACCTTCAAAAATAGCTTATTCCTGAACAAAAGATACATAAAAGCCCATTGAACCATGATATAAGCGATTACTTCCCCAACTGCTTCAATAGTGTGCGGGAAGTAACTGAGTATGCCTCCAAAAAGCGCTTGGGCAGTATAATTGAAGTTAATAAAGCTGCCTACCATGTAAATCACGATGGAATTCATCCCGATTACCACGAAAAACAATGTCCATTTCCGGTAATTCAGCACGTCCACGATCCAGTAGAACAGCGCGAGCAACAATGTACTGAACCCGCCCGCACAAAGCACGAACGAACTCGTCCACAAATTCTTGTTAATCGGGAAAAAGTAATCCCAAACGACGCAAACCAGCAAACTGATAACTCCCGCAAAAACCAGGTAAACGACTTTGTTATTTTTTGAGATAACTTCTTCGCTTGTCCGCAAAAGTTCACCCGCAAAAATACCCATTAACCCCGTCGCAATGGCTGGAATGGTTGATACCAGGCCCTCGGGATCGTGAATTTTCAAATGCAACCGGCCCGGAATGATCATTTTGTCAATGTAACTGGCTGGATTGCAATCGATAGTAAGGAAGCCAGCGCCGCAGCCTGGAACCGGATAAAATTTCATGAACAGATAGTATCCGATCAAAATGGCTGCAAACCAGATCCAGCGCGTCTTTTTATTTGTGTATAAATAAATGATCTGCGCAAACATTCCCGCTAAACCGATTCTTGCCAAAACACTCGGGTAACGCATATTTTCCCACTCTGTTTGGAATAAACCATTGTTATAAATCACGCCCAGCAAAACCAGGATTAGTCCGCGCTGGATCACTTTTCTGATCAATTCGGAAGGTGGAATGCCTTTTTCCAATCGGCTGCCCAGCGAAAATGGTGCAGAAACCCCAGCCATGAAAAGAAATGTAGGAAAGATCAGGTCATAGGCGCGGAAACCATTCCAATCGGGGTGGGTGAATTGATGCGCCATAAAAATGGCCCAGGACCATCCGGTAACTTTTGCGAGCACTGCGAAAATTTCTTCGCCTCCTGAAATCCAAAACATGTCAAAACCACGCAATGTATCCAGCGATAACAACCTCTGCGGCGCAGGACTATCTTTCATTTGATAAAGTAGGGTAAAGAGAAATAAAATTTGGTAAAAAGGACATAGTTTGGAATAAAAGCTAGTTGTATTTACTGTAAAGATTGCAAAAAATACTATTTATACTTTCCGGCAAAACTACATTTATTTGAAAATACATATAAGTCTTGCTTACGATTATATATCAATGCCCCGACCTTGCGTTATAAGCATCAATATTTTTAACCACCAATTCACCCCATGAAAAAGATATTAATGCTCAGCCTGATGGCCGTAACCTTGTTTTTTGCCAGCTGCGCTACTTCGAACCCTGGAAACACAGCCGATAATGACGAGGCTTATCGCAACGAAGAGCCCGTAACCAACCCCAAACTCAACAACCGCCGCCTCGAAAAAAACCTCGACCGCTTCGCAGAAGAGCTCAATCTCAGCAAACGCCAGCAAAAGCAATTAAAGAAAATCGACCGCCGCTACGCACGCATGGACCGCAAATTATCCAGAAACGACGAAGCCAAACGCCGCGATCACAAAAGACTGTCCGAAGAAAAAAGACAAGAAATCATAGAAGTGCTTACGCCGGAGCAGCAGCAAACATTGCAGGCACTGGCAAAGAAGGGTAGATTTAGCCTGGATCAGATATTTGGGAAGTAGGTTACCGCAACCCATCCAACCAAGCCTCAACAGTCGGCCCGGTCATATCGAATAGAATTCCGGGAAGCAGACCCAACAAAATAGTCAATATAACCAAGGGGAGCAGCATCGCTGTTTCCCTTTTTGTTAAGTCGGACAATACGTGCAAGCTTCCGTTTTTGTACCAGAATGCGCCGAAGAACATGCGTTGGTAGGTCCAGAGGAAATATGCGGCTGCCAACACGATGCCTAATGTGGACAATGCGGGGATCCAGACGGGCAATGCTTCGGACTGAAATGCGCCCATTAATGTGAAAAGTTCTCCCACAAAGCCTGAGAATCCGGGAAGTCCTAATGAAGCGAAGAATGCAATGCCGGTGATGATGGTGTATTGCGGCATTACTGCGATGAGGCCGCGGTAATGGTCGATTCGGCGGTCGTGCGTGCGGTCATAAACCACGCCGGTAAGAATAAAGAGCATGGCGGAAAGGACGCCGTGGCTTACCATTTGATAAATAGCCCCGTTGATGCCTTCGGCTGTGAATGCGGCTACTCCGAGCAACACAAAACCCATGTGTGAAACAGAGGAATAGGCGATCATTTTTTTCAAATCGCTTTGTCCTAATGCATTGAACCCGCCATAAATGATGGAAATCATGCCTAAAACAGCCAGTGGAATAGTGCTGTATTGTGCCTCGAACGGGAAAAAACCATCCACAATCCGGATGAAACCGTAACCACCAATCTTCAAAAGAATCCCAGCCAGCACAACGGAAATAGGCGTCGGCGCTTCTACGTGCGCGTCGGGCAACCACGTGTGTACGGGAACGACGGGCAACTTCACGGCAAAGCCGATAAACAGGAACCAGAATGCAAGCAGACGCAATGGAATGTTACCGATCAGATATTCAGAAGCGGTGCTCAGTAACGAGCCGGGAATGTAATTGTTAGGATCGGCCAGATAGGCGAAACGGAATGTGTGAACGAGCTGCTCGGGAGCGATTTTACCATCAATAAGCCATTGCTGAACCTGGGAAATGAGGTCAGGATGGATGGGATCATCGATGCCTAAAATGCCTACGACTTTTGCTGTTTCCAATGGATCGATCACGGATAGATACAGCGCAATCATCACAATCAGAATAAGCAGCGAGCCAAAGAATGTGTAAATAAAGAATTTCAATGCTGCATACTCACGCCTCGGACCGCCCCATAAGCCGATGAGAAAATACATCGGCAGCAACATGAATTCGAAAAACAGGTAAAAAAGGAAGAAGTCCTGCGCCAGAAAACAGCCGATTACACTGCCTGTGAGCAATAAATACAATGCAAAATAAGCTCGCGACTTTTGAATAACATTCCAGGAACTGATCACACCCACGAAAAGCACGATCACCGCCAACAATACAAGCGGAAAGCTGATGCCATCCACCGCCAGGGCATAATCAATAGAAACCACGCCCAATGCGCCAATGGGCAAAGTAATCCAGTCGGTAACCTCGCTGAGCTGGTGACCGGGGTTTTGGTTGTCAAAAGAAATATATAAAAACAATGAAATGATTACTTCCAAAGCCAGCGCGACCAATGCGATGATCCGGAAATTTTCAGGCTTTTTGGCCGGCCATACAGCCACAGCGGCTGCGCCAAGCAAAGGAATCGCAATAAGTAATGTCAGTATATGATCAATCATTCAGCATTAAGTTAAAATCGTGGCCGGTTCGTTAAGCGGCTTTAAAGGATAACCAACCACAATATCAATAAAAACACGCCCATGGCAGTCACAATGAAATACGACTGGATCTTGCCATTTTGTAAGTTACGGACTGCCTGCCCGCCGGATTTAATCGAAAAGACCAGCAAATTCACGCCGCCATCCACAAAAAACCGGTCGAACCAGCCAATAAGGTGGCCCAGGACAACGCTCATTTTAGCAAGGCTATCGACAAACGAGTCGATGATCCGCTTTTCGAATATTTTCAGATATTTTGTAATGAAAGCAAAGGGAATGATGAAATACTGGGTGTTGGAATAATCCCTTAACCACACGAAGTTTTGCAGCACATTCGAAGCATTAGTAGCCTTTACTGCATTTACACCAAATGGGTTTTCTGTTTTAATTTCTCTGTATGCAAGAAAAATCGAAGCAAAAGTCGTCAAACTCGCAACAACCGGAACCCAGACTAAATGCGTTTCTGAATGTTGCCCTATGAATGCCAAAAACCAGCCTGCCGCATCAAATGGGTTCCAGGAGAACCAGATAAAAATCGACAAAACGGCCAAAATGGCCATTGGAAGCCACATTACAGCCGGTGATTCATGCGGGTGAATGTGTGTGGCATTAAATCTGTTTTCACCAAAAAACACCAGCCAGAGCTGCCGGGTCATATAATAAGCCGTTAAGCCAGCGGAGAGGATCACGAGAATGGGGAAAATATAAAACAGTGCGCCCAGTTCCGCTGCCCAGAGAAACCCTTCGGTAATGATCGCGTCTTTGGATAAAAACCCTGAAAAGAATGGTAACCCTGCTAATGCCGACGCACAAACTGAAAAACAAATGAATGTTACCGGCAATGCTTTGCGCAAACCGCCCATCGTGCGCATATCCTGCAAATCAAAATCGGAACCCAGGTCTGACGGTGTTACTGCGTGAATGACTGAACCGGCTGAAAGGAATAATCCTGCTTTAAAAAAGGCGTGCGTTGCCAGATGAAAAAGAGCAGTTTGCCAGCTTCCAAAACCGACTGCAACGACCATTAACCCAAGCTGCGACATGGTGGAATAGGCCAAAACCCGCTTGATATCCCAAACTTGTGTCGCCCTCACAGCCCCGATCAGCATGGTAATGGTGCCAATGATCGTGATGACCAGCTTGGCGTCGAATGTGAGTAAAAATGAAATTCTTGCCAATAAGAAAATCCCGGCTGCAACCATTGTGGCAGCGTGAATGAGCGCGGAAACGGGTGTAGGACCTTCCATTGCATCCGGTAACCAGCCGGAAAGCGGGAATTGAGCCGATTTTCCCATGCAACCGCCAAAAAGACAAAGGCCAATTGCCGTCAGGATTCCGGGACTAATTGAATCAATTTTCATTGAGAGCACCTCAAAGTCGGTAGAACCAATATAGTAAAACAGCATTAAAATCCCGGTCAGGAATGCTGCGTCGCCGATTCTGTTAAGTACAAATGCCTTTTGCGCAGCCCAAACGGCCCTAGGTTTGAAATACCAAAATCCAATGAGCAGATATGAAGAGAGCCCCACCAGTTCCCAGAAAATGTACATCACCAGCAAGCTGCCCGAAAGCACAATGCCGATCATGGAAAAAAGGAAAAGCTGAATAAATGCGAAATAGCGGTGCAGATTTTGATCGCCACGCAAATAGGAAGTAGAATAAAGTTGCACGAGCAATGCCACAAAATGCACGATTACGAGCATCATGCAGGTTAGTGCATCAAAACGAAAAGGAAAGTCAATGGAAGTGTCACCGATTGTGAGCCAGTGAAAACTGACCACGTGTAATGTTTGAGAATCTGCATATAACAAGCTGGTTACCAGCCCTGATGCAGTGATAATTGTGCCCGCCCAACCTGCTGCTTTGTTAAAACCTTTTCCAGCCAGCCAGAGCAAAAGAAAACCCAAAAATGGCAATCCCAACAGCAGACAAGCAGGTAAAAAGTATGCAGAATCGGGCATAGACGCGGGAATTCGTTTGTTTCGGCAAATATCCAGAATTCGCGGCCGAATTCAAACAATGCTAGATGTCTTTCTCAATCTCCTCGACCTTGCCAGGTCCGTGGATCACTTCGAGCAGTTCTTTGAGGTCGTAAGTGGAGCGGTTATACGAATTTCCCAACACGATGATCACCGCCTCATCCTCCGGGCAAACCCAAAGCATGGTGTTGTAACCCTTCCACCAGCCGCCGTGGTAAATGAAGCGCGGCGTGTTGTCTTCTTTTGTGTGCATACGGAAGCCGTAACCATAATTGCGGATGCCGGCGCGTTCGAAACTTCTTGGTTTAAATGCCTCGTCGAGCAGTTTTTTGTCTAACAACAAACCTTTTGAAAGACCATTATAAAACTTATAAATGTCGCCCGTTGTCGAATACAAGCCTTTATCCCCGACCACTTCATCGTAATAATCCTTGTCCAATTTGCGCCCGAACTGATGCCCGTCCGTCCTGAACTGCACGGCCGCGCTGGATGTGTCGGTAACCAGGAACGAGTTGGTCATGCCCAGCGGAGCGAAAATCTGGTCATATAAATATCTCCCAAAATCTTCGCCTGAAACCTTTTCAACAATGGCTGCCAGCACGCAATAGTTGGTATTACAATAATTGAAAGACCTTCCGGGGCGGTTGTAAGGCGTAGGAGTGGGGACGACCTTGGCATACCAATCCATAATATCCAGATTATCAGGATATTTTTTGCCGTGGCGCACACTGTCATCAAAAGAATAAATGTAATTGGGAAGTCCGCTGCGGTGGCTCAGAAGCATATCCACTTTCACGCCGTGGTAAGGAAAATCAGGGAAAAAGCGTTGCACGGAATCGTCCAGACTAACACGTCCTTCCTGGACGAGTTTGAGAATCGCAATGGCCGTAAATGGCTTGGAAAGCGACGCAAGCTGGAAACGCGAATGACTATTTAATGTGTCTTTTTTCTTAAGGTGGGCAAAACCGAAGGAATCTTGATAAAGCACTTGCCCTTTCTGAACAATCAGCACATTACCATTGAATCCAGCCCTCTTTTTGCGCCTGAAAATATCTTCGATTTTTGCAATTTTCGCTGCCGTTGCTGCATCCGGGTTTTTAACGGGAACCGGATCAAGACTGGAGACCATTTTGCCGTCGACCATGATTTCCTCAGGGCCGGACTTCTTTTTTCGCACCAATCCCCATGAAACGAGGAGGATTACCAGGACAGCTAATGCCGCCCACCACACTTTCGGCTGCACTTTTTTCAACATAGGCTTCAAGCCATTTATTTTCATCAGAACGTCGCTTTCCTAACGATGAATCGCAGGCAATTTTTATACTTAAGCATTACAAATTAAGCGCACAATATTTTACCGAACTAATACTTTCGCATGTTCTTTGCGGCCATTTTTGTGATAAGACAGTAAATACAAACCGGGTGAAAGCGCCTGAACAGGAAGTAAATCAATAAATCCCTGCACATTAAATTCGTTTTTAACGACTATACGTAAACCGGCCAGATCTGTGAGTTCCAAGGCTCCGGGATCAATATTTTTACCAAAAACAGAAATATTCGTCGTGGAGGCTGGGTTGGGAGCAATGTAAAATGAAGCGTTTTCTGAATGTATTTGAACATCCGCCAGGGCTGAAAATACGAAACGACCATCCTGATCTGTCATTCGGAGCCGATAATGATTGATTCCGGCTGCTGGCGTTTCGTCCATAAATTCATAGCGGGTCCGACCCTGCGTTTCGCCACTGGCAGGCAACGAGGCAATTTGTGTAAATACATTTTGGTCGCTGCTGCGCTCGATCAGGAATTCTTCGCTGTTTTTCTCCCAGGTGGTTTCCCAGGAAAGTAATGCTTTGCCTTGGCGTACGGACGCTTTGAAAAATGTGAGATGAATGGGCAGCACAATCGCCAGGACGTCTCCGTTCACCATGATCTCGTCAAACCATAATGTGCCGTAAATGCTGGTCGGGCCGTAACCGTAAATGCGGAATGTGAATGTGTTTTCGGACAGGTTATTGAAACCTGCCGGGACCGATAGCGTGTAAAACTGGCTGGGATTAGCCAATGTGGATGCAGTAAGGTCCGAAGCAAAGCCATCCATGCTTGTTCGGATTTTGAATTGCTTCGGACCGTCGGGCGAGCGCCTTAACCGCAGGGAAATGCTGGTAATGTTGTATTTAAATGATTTGGCTGTGAATTTGAATTCCATATAACGGCCACTTGAAAAGTTGGTCGGCCAGGGGCGCACCACATATGCTGCCACCGTCGCGCCGCCGAGTCCATAACCGCCATTGAGTGCATTTGTATTCCCGCCACCCGCCAGCACGGCGTCGGTTGGTAAGAAATTAACATGGTTGGAAACGCCGCTTTGCGTGTAATCCATTGACCATTTGATTTTAAAAGCTTCCTGTGCAAAGCCATTTAAAATAAAAAACAGCACCATTGACCAAGTCAGGATGATGCTGTTTCCAAAAAAATTAAAGTCCTTTTTCATGTGCATGAATTTTAAGATTTACAGTATTTACTTTATTGATACGGTAAATCTCAAAAAGGTCACGCGGGGGATGGATATTTTTTAAAATTCTGCGCTCTTCGGATATCTTGGAAAAGGAATCACGTCGCGAATGTTGCTCATACCCGTCACAAAAAGCACCAGACGCTCGAACCCAAGTCCGAACCCTGAGTGCGGAGCCGTTCCGAATTTGCGGGTTTCCAGATACCACCAAAGGTTTTGCGGATCAATGCCCACTTCGTGCACGCGGCCCAAAAGTTTGTCGTAATCCTCCTCACGCTGACTTCCGCCGATGATTTCGCCAATGCCCGGGAATAGCACGTCCATCGCACGAACCGTTTTTCCGTCGTCGTCCAGTTTCATGTAAAACGACTTGATTTCCTTTGGATAATTGGTGAGGATAACCGGTTTTTTGAAATGTTTTTCAACCAAATAACGCTCATGTTCGCTGGAAAGGTCAATTCCCCAGCCAACCGGATACTGGAATTTCTTCTCTTTTTGTGGTTTTGATTTCAATAAAATCTCAATCGCTTCTGTGTAAGTCAGGCGCTCGAAAGGATTGTCAACTACAAAGCTCAATTTTTCAAGAAGTGGAATCGAGCGCTCATTTTGAGGTTTGCTCTTTTCTTCTTCTGCCAACCTGTTTTGCAAGAAATTCAGGTCATCCTTGCAGTTTTCCAAAGCATACGAAATCACTTTTTTGACAAAATCCTCTGCCAGATCCATGTTATCTTCCAGCTCAAAAAAGGCCATTTCAGGCTCAATCATCCAGAATTCGGCCAAATGGCGCGTTGTATTGGAGTTTTCAGCACGAAATGTTGGACCGAATGTATAGATTTTGGAAAGCGCCATTGCACCCAGCTCACCTTCAAGCTGGCCGGAAACCGTCAGATTAGCCTCTCTACCAAAAAAATCTTCTTTAAAGTTGATCGCGCCTTCCTCGGTTCTTGGCAATTTATTCAAATCCAATGTCGTAACTCGGAACATTTCACCTGCTCCTTCTGCATCCGAGGCCGTAATTACAGGCGTATGCAGATAGAAAAATCCGCCATCATTGAAATAAGAATGCACTGCAAACGCCAATGCATGGCGAATGCGCAGGATGGCGCTGAATGTGTTCGTACGAGGGCGCAAATGCGCTATTTCACGCAAAAATTCAAGCGAATGTTTTTTAGGCTGCAAAGGAAAAGTCTCTGGATCGGCCGTTCCGTAAACCAGAATGTCTTCAATTTTAACCTCAACAGCTTGGCCAGAACCTTGTGATTCAACAAGTTGTCCGGTTATTTTAAGGCAAGAACCAGTAGTTACGGTGCTTAGTAATTCAGCAGAAAACTGGCCAGGCTCAGCCACGGCCTGAATATTATGAATGGTTGAACCGTCATTCAACGCAATAAAAATCGCGTTTTTGCTCTCACGTTTTGTCCTGACCCATCCTTTTACTGTAACGGACTGGTTTTCAGGAGAAGTTTGTAAAATGTCTTTAATTTGCAGCGGTCCCATTTTATTTTATTTCAAACTTAATTAACTGAATGCTTGTGAATCCGGCTTCCCGAATGAGCCGCAAAATTACAAATTACCCTACGAAAACCTATTCCGCGCGCCTAACTTACTTTTCTGTGTGAACTGACTCTTGTGCAGACTGGTTTTCAGCGTAATTTTGTGAATTACAATCCGGATTAAAGACTTTCTCCCTTGAACAATCGAATCGCGCTCATATTATCAGTTGTATTTCACCCGCTGATCCTCACGACCTATTTATTTGCCACGTTATTTATCATTTCCCCAGATCTGGTCGGTGTAAGCGCATTTGAACTTCCGGCGCTGGGCAGTTTGCTGCTGCTTTTATTCCTGAACACATTCATCGCACCCACATTGGTCGTTTATTATTTCCAAAGAACGGGCATCATCAGCACCATGCACGTAGACGACCTCGCCGAGCGAAGACTGCCTTATATAGCCTGCATAATCATTTATGGGTTAGCCACTTATCTGTTTGGCTGGAAGCTCCAACCCATCAGCGAACTGGCCCCGCAAATCTCGATTATTCTTGGCGGCGCCACTGTTTCATTGTTGATCGTCACCGTAGTGAGCCTGTTTTGGAAAATCAGCGCACACGCAACCGGCATAGGCGGCTCCATAGGCATGCTCACGGGCTTACTAATCCGTCACGACGAAGCGCAATTGCTCATTCCCCTGATCATAGCCGTCCTGATCGCAGGCTGGCTGCTGAGCGCCAGACTGCATTTAAATGCCCACACGCCCGGACAAATTTCGGTTGGCGTCATTTGCGGAGTCCTCGTGAGTAGCTTGACGGTTTATTTTTTCTTTTGATAAAAAACACTTCATGGCAATGTATCAGCATCTTCTTTTCGAAAACACCGACGGCATTGCCAAGATCACGCTCAACAGGCCTCAGGTTTATCACGCACTTAGCCCTGCATTGATCAACGAAATTACCATTGCCGTAAAAGCCGCCGAAAGCGATGATTCTGTGCGGGTTATCATCATTACCGGAGCTGGCGAAAAAGCTTTTTGTTCCGGCGCAGATTTGAAAGATGTCTCAGATTCGGGGCAAACTGCGGGCGAGATTTTACGGGAATATTATAATCCTATGATTCAGGCCATCCGCACGATCCCGAAACCTGTGATTTGCAGGCTCAATGGTCTGGCGGTAGGAGCAGGTTGTTCGTTAGCATTGGCCTGCGACCTCGTCATCGCCAGGGAAGAGGCATATTTAAGTTTACTTTTTGTTCAAATAGGCTTGATGCCCGACGCCGGCGCCACATTCTTTTTGCCGCGTTTGGTCGGCATGGCCCGAGCCTTCGAAATCGCTTCCACCGGCCGAAAAGTCTACGCCCCCGAAGCCGCCAGCATCGGCATGATCAGCAGATCTGTTCCTGCTCGCGACCTGGATGCAGAAATAGAGAAAACCGCGGCCTACTACCGTAACGCCCCGACCCAGGCCATAGGCGCCATGAAGCTCGTCATGAATGAATCCTTCCATTCCGATTTGGCTAAAATGCAGCAGCATGAGCTGGAAAACCAGGAACGTTTGTTTAAAACTTATGATGCGCAAGAAGGAATCGCCTCATTTCTACAAAAGAAAAGCCCTGATTTTCAAGGCCGCTAGCATTAAACTAAAACTTTTTCAATTTTTTTCACTTTAACCATTTGCTGCAAAGAGGCACTTTTCCTATCTTTGCAGTCCAATTCAGAAAGGGCTTAGCATTATTAGCCACGATGAATCGGAAAAATAAAAGGTTGCGTAGCTCAATTGGATAGAGCACCTGACTACGGATCAGGAGGTTTGGGGTTCGAATCCCTACGTGACCACAACCAAAGCGCCTTTCGCAAGATTGGCGCTTTTTTGTTTTATCTAAGCCGAAAGATTTCAAACATCTATTCCCGGCCGCAAAGCGGCATCTTCGTTCTGGAAAGCATTATCCCAGCAAGACCTGGATGTCGTTGTTTTTTCATTAGAATAGTAAGTTTGGATTTTTTGAGTTAATCAACTAACCGCTAGTGATTGTCGTTGTGTTTTGACATTGCAAAGTTGGCACGGAAAGCAGCGCAGAAGAATGGATAAAAGTCAATGCAGCTTGTACATTTTTTCCCGGGAATAGAAATTTTACCCGGTAATCTTTAACGAGCTGATCAATGTGCCATCCAGTTCCAGGTGATACAGCATCAAGGGATTTACGCTTCAGATAGGGATAAATTTATCCCTAGTGAACTGCTGAAAGCATATGGTTATATTTGTCATCATGTACGAAAGGAAGACATTTTTCATCAGCCTTTTGCCTTGGTTATCGCTGCATGATCGGCATTGCGGCACATTCTAGACAACCTATTCCAGTAGTATACGCATGCAGCATTACGAGAAAATAGCGACAACCATCCTATCTACTGCCATACATCGTGGCACTGAGAAAAGTACCTGTCCTTCTGAAATTGCACGGATGCTATTCCCTGACGACTGGCGAAAGCATATGAAAGATGTACGCGGGGTAGCCATTGATTTGCATAACAAAGGTAGCATAGCAATAACACAAAAGGGAATACCTGTTGATGTAAAGAATATCAAGGGGCCGGTCCGCATTAAAATCATCTAAAGGCATTACCCACCTTAATATTGTGCCGGTGCGATGTAAGTTACCGGGCCGATAAGTCTATCTCAAACTTCCTCCCCTCCTTCTTCACATACTCCTTCGGCGTCACTCCAAACTCTTCCCGGAAGCATTTCGAGAAATAAGAAAGATTCGAAAACCCAACGTCGTACATGACTTCTGAAATGTTTCCTCCTTTATTTTCAAGCAGCAGCGACGCCTTTTTGATGCGGTACTTTTTAATGATCTCGTTGGCGGAGAATTGGGTGAGTGATTTGAGTTTTCTGGATAAATGTGCGGAGCTCATGCCAATTTCTGAACCCAGAATTTCCACAGTGAAATCGGGATCGGAAATGTGTGCTTCGATAACGCTCATCACTTTTTTGACAAACTTATCGTCCATATTTTCCTTGCCATCTTGGGCGGCCGGTGTCACGATCAGCTCGTGCCGGAAGTAGGCTGTCAGTTCTTTTTTTCGTTGCAAAAGATTGCCTATTTGCGCGTCAAGTAGCTCAATGTCAAATGGTTTGGTAATGTACGCGTCGGCTCCTGTTCTGATTCCTTCGATCTTCTGAGAGGTAAGACTTCTGGCCGTCAGCAGGATTACCGAAAGCTGGCTGGTTTTCAGATCGCTTTTGATTGATTTACAAAAGGTTAATCCATCCATGACCGGCATCATAATGTCGGAAATGATCACATCCGGCAGGAATTCTGAGGCTTTTCTCAAACCTTCTTCACCGTCGCCAGCAATCACGAAACGGTATTTTTCATTCAGACTAATGCGAATAAAATCAACCATATCCGGGTTGTCTTCCACAATCAGAAGCAATGGTTTTTCGGTTCCCGGCAACAATGTCTCCACTTCCGTCTGGTTCGCAAATGCAGCATTGAACACCGGATAAGTGTCGATTTCGCTATCCTGCGCAACGAGCTGATCCGCATTGCCTTTTGGTAACAAAACAGTGAAAACGCTTCCTTTTCCCGGCTCACTGTCCAGGGTTATTTCACCGTGGTGCATTTTTACATATTCAAGGGTAAGCGCCAGCCCGATTCCTGAGCCCATTTCTCGTTTTCTGGACTCGGTTGTTTGGTAAAAACGTTCGAAAATGCGTGCCTGGTCTTCGGCTGAAATGCCTGTTCCTGTGTCTGAGATGCGTATTTGAACCATGCTCTCAGGGGAGTCGGGTGTGTTAATAATGTCAATGTTCAGCTGGATTGTTCCGCCTTTTGGTGTAAATTTAAATGCATTTGAAAGCAGATTGAGGACCATTGTTTCCACTTTTTCAACATCGGCAAACATTTCAAATTCCGGCGTGCTGCTCGTAAATGTATAGTTGATCTCATGCCGCGTGGCTTTGTCGGCGAAGTGGGAATAAAGCTCATGCAGCAAACTCACAATCTCCACTTTGGTCGTGTTCAGATAAAGCGTATCGCTTTGCATTTTCTTAAAATCCAGAATCTGGTTCACGACCCGCAGCAGCCTGTGTGAGTTCTTTTCGGCCAAAGAAATCAGCTTGAAATTATCTGCATTTAGTTTCCCATCCTTCATAATCTGGTGAATAGGAGGCAGGATCAGGCTGATGGGCGTGCGGAGTTCGTGGGAAATATTGGTAAAAAACTGCTCCTTGGTTTGCTCAATTTCCTCGGCATGTGCAATTTCCAGCTTGCTGATCTTCAACTCATTTTCCAGCTTAATGCGGCCCGAATAAATTTTCAATGCAAAATAAATTCCGGCTGCGATCAACACCAGATACAATGTCAGAAAGCCTTTGCTCAGGAAGAATGGCGGGTTAACAATGATCCTCGTTGTGCTCGTTTCGCCGCTCCATATCCCGTTGTTATTGGTCCCTTTTACTTTGAAAATGTACGTTCCCGGCGTCAAATTGGAGTATACAGCAAAATTTTTGTCCCCGGAAGTCGTCGTCCAGTCTTCATCGGCTCCTTCGAGTTTATACGAATACGTGTTCACTTCCGGCTGCCAGAAATGCAATGCCGCAAACTGGATTTCAAGCGCCCGCTGACCATAATCAAGCTCAATTTCGGGCATAAACGAAATGTCGCGGTCCAGGATCACCCGGTCATTGACTTTTTCGCCGATCTCAACTTCCTGGTTGTTCAGCAATAAATTCGTTACAAACACCTTGGGCTGATATCTGTTCGCAATCGCTTTTTCGGGGGAAAATGAGATGTAGCCATTGTCACCGCCAAAAAACAATTCGCCGGAAGCGGATCTGGCGACGCAACCTGCATAGAAACTTTTGAGTGGCAAATTTTTATTCAATGGATAAAACTCGACTTTCTGACTGGCAGGTGCAAATTTTTCAAGAGCCGTGCTGGTAGTAGCCCAAATGTTCCCGTTGCTATCCTCCGTGATCGCTGTCCTGGCTAAACTATGGTTTGGAATTGCGTGAAAAGTGGCTTTGTCGGAGGCTGGATTATATTCGATCAATCCCGTTTCGGTCGCCGCCCAAATGCGCCCGCTTTTTGCCAGAAAGAAGCTGCTGATCGTTTTCCGTTCTGCAACGCGGGCAAATGGAACGACCTTTTTTTTCACGCCAGTTTTTAAGTCCAGTCGAAAAAGCTCATCAAATTCAACGAGCCATAGCGATGCTTTGTCATACAGGAACTTGTCTGTCTCGGCTTTTGAGAACAGTTCAAAATGCAGGTTTTTCGGCGTCTGTAAATCGCCATTTGCGCGAAAAATACCGCCTTCCCAGGTTCCTACCAGCAATGAGCCGTCCAATGTTTCCACGAAATTATTAATGTAATTCGAAGCAAGTCCATTGGTTTTACTGGCCGTAAGCGCCTGCATTGCCTGTTTTTCATCATCCCAGACATTAATTCCCGCCACCGTCCCGATCCAAATGCGCCCGTCGCGGCCTTCATGCAAAACGGTGACATTGTTGATCAGTAACCGGCTTTTTTCAGGGGAATCCACGTCAAATTTCCGGCTTTGGCCTGTCTTCGGATCATAGCGGATCATGCCGTGCAATGTCCCGATCCAGTAAATGCCGTTTTTGCCAACTACAAAAGATTTAACCTGATTACCAATCGTTTGCTCGCCAAATTGCTGGGTGACCCGGTGATATTGGTACAAATTGTCAAGCTGATTTATCTTACTGATCCCATTGGAAGTCACGAACCAGAGCACACCCGCCTGATCTTCAAAAATCTGCCAGATTACATTGTTAGCAATCGAATAGGGCGACTGCGGATTATGAAAATAACGTTCGTTTTTGCCACTCTGCGGGTCATAGACATTTAAACCAAAATCAGTTCCCAGCCACACATTCCGGTCTTTATCGGTGTAAATGGCTTTCACCACATCATTACTAAACTCAATTTCGTCGCTTTGATTTTTGTGCTCGCCGGTAATGGTGTTAAAGCTGCAAAGGCCCGTATCTGTGCCTACCCAAATCAGTGAATCGTTCCCGGCAACGGCTTTAATGTCGCAGATCAGGTTGTTTTTCAAAGGCGAAGTTCCTTTTCTTTTCAGGTCAAAAACCGTGAAAGTTTTTATTTTCGGATTCAGTTTATTCAGCCCATCGTAAGTCCCAACCCATAATGTGCCCTTTTTATCCTGAAATATTGTACGGACCGTGTTGTGACTGAGTCGGCTGTTTTGCGTCGTGAGCGTTTCGAATGATCCGTTTTGCGCGTTGTACCTGACAAGCCCCGAAACTGTACCAAGCCAAAGCTGGCCCTCGCGATCCTTCGAAATACAACGTATATTAGTATTCGTTCCAGTGGCAATGCGGGTGATGGCGAAGGTGATTGTGTTAATTTTGCATAACCCTTTCCCGGTCCCGATCCAGAGATTGTCGCCGTCGGCATAAATCGCCTGCACGCCGTTGCTTGGAATGGAATTCGCCGTTTCTCCTTTTTTGAAAATCCTGAAATGATAGCCGTCGTAACGCGCCAGTCCGTCGCCGGTTGCTATCCAGATGAAGTTATTACGGTCCTGCACGACTGCATTGATGAGGTTGGTCGGCAAGCCTTCACGGATGGAGAGCGAGTTGAAGAATTTTTCCTGTCCGCGTGTATGCAGGCAAGTCAGTAATAAAAAGAAAATAGTCCCCCACGTTCTGCTGATCAAATCGGCCCGATGCATTCTCTTTTGGTGTAAAAACTGACTTTTTGAACAAAAAATATAATTTATGCCAGACAAATATCAGAAAATTATCGCTTTGCGTCAGATTATTTCTAATCGAATTTCAGTGGTCAATTTACCTTGCAGCATGAAATTACAATGAAAAATCTAAACTTAATCCATCATCCGATGAAGAAAAAATTACTGCTCCTGCAGATTTTCCTGATGGCTTCCTGCACGCTTCTTTTTGCGCAGCAGGCGGTTGTAAAGGGGAAAGTGACTGACAATTCCGGCGGTGGGCTGCCCGGGGTGAACGTGGTGTTGAAAGGCAATAACAGTGGGACTTCCACGGATCAGAATGGCGACTATTCGCTGAATGTGCCGACGGGAGATCAGGTGCTTGTTTTTTCTTTTATAGGTTATATCAAACAGGAAATCGCCATTGCAAACCGAACGACAATCGATGTTAAACTGGCCGCAGATACGCAGAATCTGGACGAGGTTGTCGTAGTTGGTTATGGAACAACGGCCAAGCGGAACCTGACGACGGCCATCGCGAAAGTGGATCCTACCAAAATCCCGACTTCGGCCAATAACAATGTTTCGGAACTGCTTTTTGGTCGTGCGGCGGGTTTGCAGGTGACGCAGCAAAGCTCGCAGCCGGGTGGAAATATCTCCGTTTCAATCCGCGGGAAAGGCGATCCTTTGCTGGTGATTGACGGTGTTGTATATCCAAGCAGCAGCATGGAGCCAGGCAATGGTTCTGTTGAAATTCAGGGTGTTAACCGAGGCGGATTGGCGGGTTTGAATCCCAATGACATTGAATCCATTGAATTCCTGAAAGACGCGAGCGCGGCAATTTATGGCGTTTCAGCTGCCAATGGCGTAATGATCATAACGACTAAAAAAGGAAAAGCGGGCCGCATGAGTGTGACTTACGATGGCAGTCACTCATTTTCTAATAACATGCCTTACCTCAAACCGCTGAATGCAGCCGATTATATGCTGTATTACAATCAGTTGAGCAAAGATAAATACCAGTCGGACCGGAACATGGCGCCATTTGGGAATGTTGCTTCCGACCTGAGCGGCTATGCACAAAAATACACGGATCAGGAAATCCAAAGTGCAGGCGTTGGAACGGACTGGCTGGACCAGGTTTTACGTGCGGGCAGCGTGGACAACCACAATGTAAGCGTCAATGGCGGCACTGAAAAGGCGACTTACTTCTTCTCGGGTAACTATTTCAATCAGGTTGGCTCAATGAAAAAGTCCGATTTGACTCGATTTTCGGGCAGGTTGAATGTGTCTTTTGTTTTGAGTAAAATATTCAGGCTTAATGTAAATGTGAATGCAAACCGCAATGCTTACACCAATCCGCAGGCGGGCTGGCAAACGGGTGGCTCGGGTAACCAGGGCTTTAATGCTTTGCAGGCTGCATTGGCGTATCCTTCCAATGTTCCGGTTTACAACACAGATGGCACTTTCAGCCAGTTTGCCGTGACCGGAAATCCGGTTTCATTATTGGATATCAAAGACAAAACGAAGGCGCAAGGCTTGCTTGCGAACACTTCGCTGGACATTGATATTATTCCAAACACATTGACTGCCAAGTTGCTATATGGCAATAACAGCGAATATTCGGTTCGTGATTTTTACATTCCGGTGACCGTCTTCTATGGACAACTTTACCGGGCGCGGGCTTCTCTGGCTCAAACGCGCCGTCAAAACCAGACGATGGAAGCGACCATGTCCTACAAAAAATCATTCGGCGACTGGCTGAACCTGGATGTCGTGACGGGCGTAGGCCAATATCTGGAAGATTTCTCCGGTTTCAGCATCGAAACTTCCAACATGCAGGATGCGATCAATACGGACAATCTCGGTTCTGCCACTGGTCCGAAGATCGTTGGCTCTTATCGGGGCATCAACAAGCTGCGCTCGTTCTTTATCCGCAGCAATTTCGATTTTCTGGACCGTTACCTGCTTTCGCTGACGGTTCGTCGCGATGGTGCAGACAAGTTTTTCCCGGATAACAAATACCAGTATTTCCCATCGGTTTCAGCGGGTTGGAAGATTAATAATGAGGCATTTATGCAGGATATTAAAACCATCAGCACATTGAAACTGCGTGCGAGTTATGGCACCACGGGCGAACGTCCGGGTAGCGTGGCTTATGGTGCGTATGGGGCTGATCCTAATGCGGTTACCTTCAATAATGGCTCGGTGGTTTATTTCCCTTACCGTCTCACGGCATTTGATAATCCAAATTTGCGCTGGCCTATTACGAAGACATTCAATGCCGGTCTGGATTTTGGTTTGTTCAAAGAGCGCATTACCGGTTCTGTGGACGTTTTTACAGAAAATCGCACGCGTTTGCTGAGCAGCGCGACGACACAGCAATTGTCAATCATCTCCACTTCACCGATCAACGGCGGACATCAGCGTCGTAAAGGTTTTGAGGTGAGTTTGAATACGGAGAATGTGAAAACCAATGATTTCAGCTGGAATACCACATTCAATGTTACGCATTTCAAAAACCGCTGGGTGGAGCGTTTCCCGAATGATCCGCCTGCACAATATGGCAATGTGAATGATCCTGTGGGCGGCGACATTATTTATGTATACCAAACCAACGGCATTTTGCAGGCCGGACAAGAGGTGCCCGCGTGGCAGCCAGCCGGAGCAAGCAAGCCTGGTAACCCGCTTTTTGTGGATAACAATGGAGACGGCAAACTGGATTTCAACGATGTGAAAAGTTACTCGGGCATTCCCAAGGCGATCATCGGGTTTGGTAACAATTTCACTTACGGCAAATTTGACCTGAGCGTGTTCATGTATGGTCAATATGGGGCTTGGGGCAATGATTTCACGACATTATGGGGTGATCCTGTGGGTTTATTGTCGGGAAATCAGAGTGGTACGGAGCGGATCAAGGACGCTTGGAGCACGGCAAATCCGACCGGAACATTGCCAGGCGCTGCATATAACGAGGCAGCGATTGCGCTGGATGCAGGACTGGATACCCGGCTTGCAAAAAGGGATTTCATGCGCATCCGTAACATTACATTGGGCTACACCATCAATTCCGGCGGGTTGACCAAATATGTTAAAAGTGTGCGGCTTTTCGCTGACGTGCAAAACGCATTCATCCTGACCGGCTTCAAAGGCGTCGATCCGGAAATCCAGGCCAATTCGATCAAAGGCGGACCGGCTCCTTACCCGATGGTGAGAACGTTGTCCGTTGGTTTGAAGGCTAATTTTTAACATCCAGACATTCAAAATCATGAAAAAGATAATCATAGCCAGCATTTTAGCCGCCAGTTTGTCGATCAGCGGCTGCGAGAAAAACTTTGATCCGGTGCTGACCGGCGTGCTTTCCCCGGCCAATTTCCCAAAGACGGAAGCGGACTTTGAACTCTATGTATTGCAAGCCTACAAACCTTTCGGTTCCAAATGGGGATATAGCGATGTGGAATACCAGAATATGTTTTTCAGCCCCGAATACGGTCATTTGGCCATGTTCGATCTGCCTTCGGACCAGATGAATATTTTCACCGAATGGGGCGGCTTCTGGGAGTTTTTCAGCAAAGGGGATTTCACATTTCTTAAAACGCAGGGCAAGCAAAGCCATTTTGAAAAAGTGCGCTACATTACCCGCATGACGCAAGTGATTGCGGACGTTGAAAAATCAACGCTCAGCGACGCATCAAAGAACAAATTTATCGCCGAAGCGCGCATGGGACGCGCCTGGACCATGTATTATCTGCTGCATATGTACGGCCCGGTCCCTATCATTCTGGACGCATCCAAAATCAATACCGACGCAGAAAGTGACCTCACTCGTCCTTCAAGGGAATCTTATGTTTCCACAATTTCGGCAGATTTGAATTTCGCGGCGGAACATTTGGAACTGAGTCCTTCCGAATATGGGCGGTTTAATAAGGGATTGGCATTGGGGATGTTAACGAGACTTTATCTCAATGAAAAAAACTGGGCAGAGGCTGAAAAAGCGGCCCGCGCAACGATCGCATTGGGTAAATACAGTTTGGTAACAGACTATGCAGGGCTTTTTCGCGAGTCAACAGAAGTGAATTCAGAAACTATCTGGGCTGTAAGCTGCGACCCGTTATCGACTGGCGAGGCCAGTGGAAATTTTAATGCGCTGGTCATGTATTGCCTGCCCGGCGACTTTAAAAGTACGAAAGTGAACGGAGGCTGGGCAAGCCCGAGCGGCGTTTTCTGTCCTACCTGGGCGTTTTACGATACATTTGACGCTGCCGACAAAAGAAGAAATCTGCTCATCCCAACTTACACCGACAAATCTGGAAAAGCCAGAAGTCGCGCCAACATGCGGGGCCCGGTTTTGAAAAAATATCCTGACGAATCAACCCCCGGAGCAGATCTGCAAGGCAATGACATTCCTGTGCTGCGCTACGCCGATGTGCTGCTCATGCTCGCTGAGGCCATTAATCAGCAAGCCGGCCCGACTGCGGAAGCCATTGGATTGGTAAATGAAGTGAGAACCAAACATGGCGGCGTTGCGGGGTTACCGGCCGCAGCTACGGTATCCAAGGTTGCCTTCAACGACGCTATTCTGCGCGAACGCGGCTGGGAATTCTACTTCGAAGGCATCCGTAAAATCGACCTCGTACGTCATGGCAAGTGGGCATCCGCATTGGAAGCGGCCGGAAAAGTAACACACGGACCGTCAGAGCTTTTCCCTGTGCCACAATATGTGATCAATGTTGGGGAAGGAAAAATCGACCAAACGAAGGGTTATTGACCTTTTAAATACATTTAATTGTAATTAACAACATTCAAAATCTGCTGATATGAAGCTTGCCGGTGCCTTTCTTTTCTTCCTCCTTTTTGCGGGTCAAATGGCTTTTGCCCAGCAAACCAATGATGTGTATGTTGACAAAGATGGCGTGATGCGCTGGGGGGCGACGAAGGAGGAAGTGCATGGTTTTGGGGTGAATTACACGGTTCCTTTTGCCTATGCTTACCGGGTGGCAAAGCAGCTGAATGTGTCTCCCGAAAAGGCAATTGATGATGACATTTACCATTTTTCCCGGCTGGGTTTCGACTTATACCGTGTCCACGTTTGGGACACGGAAATAAGCGATACGCTGGGTAATCTGCTCGAAAATGAGCATTTAAAATTGCTGGATTATGCATTGAAAAAGATGAAGGAGCGGGGCATTAAATTCGTGCTCACGCCGATTGCTTACTGGGGAAACGGCTGGCCGGAAAAGGACGAAAAAACGCCCGGTTTTTCCCGGAAATATGGGAAAGCGGCATGTCTGACCAATCCGGACGCCATTAAGGCGCAACAAAATTATCTGTATCAGTTTCTGAATCATGTTAATCCTTACACGGGCGTTGCTTACAAAAACGAGCCGGATCTGATCGCATTTGAGATCAGTAACGAGCCGCAGCATGGCGGAAAGACGAGCGAGGTGACGGCATTTATCAATGGTATGGTGACTTCCATGCGCAGGACCGGCTGTAAAAAGCCGGTCTTTTATAACATCAGCCATAGCATTCACCTGGCTCAGGGTTATTTTGATGCTGATATTCAGGGTGGTACGTTTCAATGGTATCCCACCGGTTTGCAGTCCAAGCACGAGATCATGGGAAATTTGCTTCCAAATGTGGATGACTACAAAATCCCCTTTGCTGCCAATCCGAGGTTCAAAAAAATGGCGAAGATCGTCTACGAATTCGATGCCGCCGATGTGGGACGAAGTTACATTTATCCTGCTATGGCCCGCAGTTTTCGCACCGCGGGCATGCAGCTCGCCACGCATTTCGCCTACGACCCAACGTTTTTCGCCTATGCGAACACCGAGTACGACACGCATTACATGAATTTAATTTACACGCCGCAGAAAGCATTAAGTCTGAAAATTGCGTCGGAAGTTTTTCACAATGTTCCGCTTTATAAAGATTTCGGGAAATTTCCGGCAGACACTTCTTTTGGCGATTTCAGAGTGAGTTACAGTGAGGATCTGGCGGAAATGGTGACGAAAGAAAAATTTATTTACACAAATAATACAGCTACCATTCCGCCGAATGCAGGTTCATTGGAGCATATCAGCGGCTCCGGAAATTCTGCTGTTGTGAAATATGAGGGAACAGGAGCCTATTTTCTGGATAAATTGGAAAGCGGCGTCTGGCGGCTTGAAGTTTTACCGGATGCGATCTGGGTTGAAGATCCTTTTGGCTTCAATAGTTTGGATAAAACGCTTGCGGTCATTAACTGGCGTCAATGGCCGATGTCCGTTCAGCTGCCTGATCTGGGAAATGATTTTGAGATCAAACCATTGAATGCAGGAAATTCAAATACGTCTTTGAAGTCGTTAAAAAACACTGTTGACATTTCTCCCGGCACCTATACGCTGGTCAAAAAAGGTGTTTCGAGCAAGTTCAATGCGGATAGCAAATGGAAAAACATTACGCTAAACGAGTTTGTCGCCCCGGCAACGACATTGAAGAAAACCTACGTGCTTCACAAGCCGATCCAGGAAGTTTCGGCGGGACATCATGTGGATATGAAAGTTCAAATTGTCTCTTTAAAACAGCCTGAGGGTGCGGAGGTTCGTATTTTGAGGAAAGATGGAAAGTCTGAGCATTTTAAACTATTGCACGAACAAGGCTATCATTACTCAGTAAAGATTCCGGCAACAGCTTTGGATGGAGATGTTGTCAAATATTACGTCATAATCAGGGAAAGCGGAGTGGAAAAACGTTTCCCATCCGGGCAGGAAGCCAATGCATTAGAAGGTGATAATGCAGCAACTTTCCAAATGCGCGTTCTGCCCAAATCTGCGCCGGTTACCCTTTTCAATGCAGCCACGGATCATGAGCAGCTGTTAAGGCCTTATCTAAAAACGTCGCGGCTAGCTTCAACCGGCGAAAATGGCGCTTCCGAGTTAAATATCAGTCCTGAGAAACCGGAAGACTATGCCATGCGATACAATTTCAAGGCCAAAATAGCTGGTCGGAATGGGGATGTTTTGAATAAGAAAAAACTGACCTTTCATGGTCACGCACTCAATCAAAAATCTTGCGCCGTTCAGCTTGCATTGATCGGTAAAGATGGCTCGGTATTCGGAGCGACATTGAACATTGAACCAAAAAATGGAGCTTATGCAGTTTTGTTGAATGATCTTAAAACGGTAGATTTCAAAAGCTTACCGCGCCCTTATCCAGGCTTCTTACCTTATGCTTTGCTCACTACACCCGAAAGCAGCAAATTTAATCTGAACAACATTGAGACATTGCAGATTTCGATTCTGCCGACAAAGGAAACAAAATCGACTGCTGGCATTGCGATTGGATCTGTGACATTGGATTGAAATTAATGCAAGATTAATGTTTGGTTTTTGAAAAACAGTCCGAATCTTACGTTATTGCCCGGAGGATTTTCACTTACAAAAAACAAAAATCATGAGCACGTTGACGTTAAAAGATGGGGCCATAATGTTCTATAAGGACTGGGGCACCGGGCAGCCTATCGTCTTTCACCACGGATGGCCGCTTTCCAGTGATGACTGGGATAATCAAATGATGTTTTTTCTCCAGCATGGTTTCCGCGTCATTGCGCACGATCGGCGGGGACACGGACGTTCTTCCCAAACCTATCAGGGTCATGAAATGGATACATACGCTGCGGATGTAGCTGAGCTTGTAACGCACCTGGATCTGAAAGACGCCATACATATCGGTCACTCCACGGGTGGCGGTGAAGTGATACGTTATGTGAACAAGCACGGGAATGGCAGGGTGGCAAAAGCAGTGCTGGTAAGTGCTGTAACGCCGATAATGGTGCAGACAGAAAGCAACCCGGACGGTATACCCATGAGCGTGTTTGACGAAATTCGTTTGATGACCGCCACACAACGGCCGCAATATTTCAAGGATTTTTCGAGCGCTTTCTATGGTTACAACCGGGAAGGGGCAGTAGAAAAGCAGGGAATTCGCGACAACTGGTGGCGGCAGGGAATGATGGGCAGCATACTTGCGCATTACGAATGTATAAAAGCATTTTCTGCAACGGACTTTACCGAGGACCTCAGCAGCGTGGATGTTCCTGTGCTGGTGCTGCACGGTGAAGACGACCAGATTGTGCCGTATCAGATCACTGCATTGAAAGCGGTTAAACTTTTGAAAAATGGTAAACTGATCACTTATCCGGGTTTTCCACACGGAATGCCCACAACAGAAGCTGAAACCATCAATAAGGATATTTTGGAGTTCATTAAAGAGTAATGTCAGTATTATCTGCGCAGGCTAGCGGCCAGAGTATACTAAAAGGCCGGGCAGATGGATTCTGCCCGGCCTTTTCTATAAAATTCGACCATTATAATGTAATGCCGAACCCGGTTCTGATCGCAGCCAGCATGCGCTTTGTATTTGGCTGCGGATTCAGGGTGTTGTAGCTGCCATGCAGTGATAGGTCAATGTAGGCCTTCTTGAACAATGTTTGCTGAAATCCTGCGACAGCCCCGACGCCGAGGTGTTTTTCCGCCCTGCCTTCTCCAAAGATGGTTTCACTATGATAATAAACAAAATCACTGTGCGGGCCGAAATACATGCCGGAAAGATTCTGCCCTCCCAAGCCTCTTCTAATCGCTTCTTTCTGAGTGAAATAGTAACGTAATTGTAACGACGGCCATATCTGCACGTCGTTGCTGACATTTTTAGATTGTGGTGCCGTTCCGTTGGAGACCATTCGCAGGTAATCAGTAGTGACTTGTCCGTTAAGTGACAATGGGCCGCTGCCTATTTTTCGCTCATATGCCAGCCCGATCATGCCTTGTATAAACCGTGAGGATAAATATATTTTTGGCCATAAAAGCTTCCATTGCTGCTGCACAATTTCATCGCATCGTAACACTTCGCAAACAGGCAAGTTCTTGTTCCTTTTCCAATCGCCAAAGGCCAGGCCCATGCTCGTTCGTGACGAAATGGCAAAATCGGCTGCTTTATGAATGCCGTATGCAAACTGAAGCGGATAATGCCCATCTAAATATTTTTGATAGGACGCCCCGATCGCAAATTCGATCCGGCCATTGTTGAGAAACCTTCTCTGTAAGCCAAATTCAACGCCGATTGTTGATAACTGATAATCGACCTCCGCTTTTCCCCAACGTTTTCCCGCGACAATGGCCACGTAATTGCCTGTAAAGTTATTCACGCTTACGCCTTGATTGATCCTGCGTTTCATGTCATAATACCACCGTCCGTAAAGGTTACCATCCAGCATGCCGTTGAAACCGATCTTACCCCCCCATCCGCCGTTGATTAGGACATCTGTTCCGATAGAAAAAGAAGGAGCAATTTTGTACTCATAACCCAGGCCGTAGAATATGGTCTGAAACGCATTGTTGTCCACAGCAAACAAGTAATTGGGAGCAAATGTCAGGGTCAATTTAAACATATGCCTGGTTGGCACTTTCGTCATAAACACATTCTCATACCTGTCGACAAATCGCTGCTTACTGATCGTGTCCTGCTCTTGTGAAAAAGTAACCGGGATGCTATCCTGCGCAATCACAGCCTGCCAGAGAAGCGGGTAAAACAGAAAAAGGTAAATGAGTTTCTTCATGACCAAAAAGTATTATTTTAAAAATACAGCATTCAAATGTTCGAGGTTAGGTGTATATCAACCGGCTGTCCTCTAAATACAAAGAGGCACATTAAACAGCAAAAGGTTGTATGACTCAACTTATTGATTTTGCAGCATTTTTGATCAATGAATCTGAAATTACGGGATCAAATTCTCGGATCTGAGTCTTTTGAACAAATCGAAGAAAGAGTCCCGTGTATCCTGATATCCCGTAAAACCAAGTTTGCGGCTTTTGGACATGTCAGTCATCACTTCCATGGGGCGGCCCAAATCGAGATCCGTATGCCAGGGGGAAGCCAGGCGGTTGATATCCGATTCTTTTAAATTGTGCTTGGCAGCAATTTCTTTCCAGGCCGGGGCATCGTCTGCCATTTCTGCTTCCAAAGGACGAATTTGCCCATCAAAACCGGCTGGCTCAATGGAAAACCAGCCTGCAATTTGTTTCCAAAGCCATTTCCAGCGAAAAATATCTCCATTAGCCACATTGAATGCCTCATTATGCGCAGCTTCGGTGGTAGCGGCCCATATCATATGTTCAGCCAGGAGTTTTGCGTCGGTTACGTCTGATACCCCGTTCCATTGCTCGGCCGATCCAGGGAATTGAAATGGTCTGCCCGTTTCTTTACATATGCTCGCATAAATGGCCAGGGTCGTGCCCACATTCATTAAATTGCCAACCGCTTTGCCCACAACGGAATGGGGCCTGTGAATGCTCCATGTAAAGCCATCCCGGGCTGCGGCGGCATACACTGCATCTTCCTGCGCATAGTAAAAATTTTCCAGATCCAACCTCGGATGTTCTTCACGGACAGGGGTTTCGGGCAATGTGCCGGCTTTTGCATATGCTTCAAACGGCCCCAGATAATGTTTAAGCCCGGTTACCAGCGCAACGTGCTGAACGGAATTTTTCGAGGAAAGCGCGTCTAGCAAATTTCTGACCATTGCGCTGTTTACGCGGATATTTTCAGCTTCCGTATCATTGCGCATCCAGCTTGTGAAGAAAACGTGCGTAGGCGCAACTTCTGCCAGTTTCGCTGCCAGGTCATCCGGATTAAGCAGGTCCGCTGCAATGGGTTTTAAACCTGCAATCTCTGTATCTGGGTTACGGGACAGGCCGTACGTAATCCAGCCTTTTTCAATCAATTTTTCCGCGAGGTTACTTCCTGTAATGCCGGTCGCTCCCACCACCAATGCGATATTTGTCATATGCTTTACAATTTTTTAAATATTTCACTTAATATACAAAGTTACCAGCCGCATAAGCGACGATGATCGAACGCGTCCCTCAAAACATTTGCTTGGGCGACCTCAGCAAGGACGAGGTAGATTATCAGTCCTGCAAGCTTATGGTATCTTGAAAAATGGCGAAGATACATGAGTGCAGGGCTATTACGTAAATGTTGCATTTTTTACTTATTACTCCCCAATTTACTGTTTGGAATCGGCTGGTTCAGACAGCCATATTCGGCCCTGCTTACGATTGGGTTTGGTTACTTGCTTTATTTGGAATTCAAGAAAGAGGATCATACAAGCAGCCTGACTGTCAATAGCTTAGGCTTCCTATCTATATTTTCCATTGCGTGTGTATTCTTTTGTGGTATTGATGGATTTAGTAAACCATCATTTGACTGGCTTGCCCACAATACGAAGTTTTACGACCTGTTTCAAAACGACTGGCCGATATACTTTCCTGAGGTAGACAGATATGCCTGTTATTATTATGGATACTATCTGGTGCCTGCATTTGCCTCTAAAATATATGGACAATTACTGCCCTCCGTGCTCGTATTTTGGACGTTTCTGGGCTTTTTTCTGGGATTCGCCTGGATGCTCCTGCTTGTTGGCCAAAGCAGGTTCATGCTGGTGATTTTCCTGTTAATGCGCGGCGTTGGGCAGCTGGTATTCTCTGCTTTTAATCTTTTAAACTTATCACAGATCCACGCACCTATATTCAACCCTGCCATCAGATCTGTCTTCGAACAGAGTGCTTTCGCTCCCAATCAGATAATTCCTTCATTAATCGGTTCTGGAATCTTGTTATATGATTTTATGTACAGAGAAAAAATCGACGAGACCTTTTTTGCGGTGATATTGGTCTTTATCTGGGGTGTATTTCCGGCCCTTTCGTTGCTTGCTGTATGTGGCGCATTATTTATCCATAAATACATCTTGAATGACGGATGGAGAGCGATCGACCGGCGAATGGTGGTGGTTTCATACATTATACCGGGACTGGTCTTTCTGCCTATATTCACATACTTTCTTTCTTCGCAAACCTTAGCCATCCAAGGTTTTCTCTGGGAATTTGAATTTGCAGAGCATGTTTTATTAAGCTATGCGGCAGGTTTGCTGATAGACTTTACTGTCTTTTATATCGTCATTATATCCCTCAATAGAATCTTTCAGATTTTCCCCACATGGTTTATCCACACAATTTTTGGCCTGCTGTTTGCACTATCCACTTATCGAATGGGCATATATAATGATCTGTTTTTCAGGGGATCTATTCCGCTGTGCATCATTTTATTTATCGGAATTTTGAAGGGATTTGAGACTGGGATAAGAACCAGACAATTCCCAAAACAGAAGTCCTTTTATATAGCGTCTTCATTACTTTTATTCTTGATAATTAGCCTCATCTTCGTCAAATCAAACCTGCTAAGGGAAAATAAAATTGCAAGTCGGATAACTGGCCAAAAGGGGCATTACCGGACATTCGGTTACACGGACTACCCGAATATTTACCAGGCTCTGCTCCGTGGGTATAAGGATCCGGTAGGGGCAAAACAGTATTTGGGTGCTTCGGACTCGGTTTATGAACGGTATTTGAGCCGGCGGCATCATTAGTAGGATCACTGTCTGTCGAGCTGCTTGTCAATTTCCAATGCGGCGCTGATGAGAGCCAGGTGCGTAAATGCTTGCGGGAAGTTGCCTAAATGTTCGGCCTTGTGACCGATCTGTTCGCTGAATAAGCCAAGATGGTTGGCATAACCTATCATTTTCTCGAAACTATCAAGTGCTTTTGCAACTTCCCCACTTTTGGCGAGTGATTCAATGTACCAGAATGAGCACATATTGAATGTGCCTTCTTCCCCTTCCAGGCCGTCGAATGATGTTTCGCCGTTTTTGTAGCGATATAAAAGCACATCGACGCCCAGTTGTTCTTCCACGACTTTCAATGTGGATAGCCAGCGTGGTTCGTGGGGTGATATAAAGTGCATGAGCGACATCAGCAGAACACTGGCGTCTACGGTTTTTGCGCCTTTGTGCTGCACCCAGGCACCGATTTCCTCATTCCAGAAATTTTCATATATGTCTGTATAGATGTCATCCCGCACCTGTTTCCATTCATTTTCAGGAAAAGGAAACGAGCGCTGCTGGCCAATTTTGATCGCTCGGTCCATGGCCACCCAGCACATCAAGCGGCTGTGTAGAAAATGCTTTTCGGTGTTCCGGATTTCCCAAATCCCGTGATCGGCCGTTTTCCACTTCTCTATAACCACATTCACCTGTTCCACAATGGTTTCCCAAAACTCAAACGTAATGGCTGAATGCTGTTTGTTATAAATGTAAATGGTGTCAATCAACTCCCCATAAATATCCAGCTGGTTCTGGCCCTGTGCGCCGTTGCCGATCCTTACCGGTTTTGAATTTTGATAACCGCTCAAATGCGCAAGCTCTTTTTCTTCCATATCATGCCCGCCGTCGATCGTGTACATGAGATAAAGCTTGTCTTCCTGGCAGCGGTCGTGGATCCATTCCAGAAATGACGTGGCCTCGTCTGTATACCCGAGCCGGAGGAATGCGTACATCGTGAAAGCGGCGTCCCTGATCCACATGAATCGGTAATCCCAGTTGCGCCCGCCGCCGATCACCTCCGGCAAGCTGAATGTCGGGGCGGCCACCATCGAACCCTGCTCGCGTGAAGTCAGCAATTTGAGCGTAATCGCCGAGCGGTTTACAGTCCCGGTCCAGCGGCCTTTGTAACTAGATTTTTTGGACCAATTCCGCCAGAAATCGACCGTATCCTGGTAAGTATTTTTCTTGTAGGCTTCGATCGGGTTTTCCTCATCAACCTGACTTTTGCCGCATTCCAATACCAGATAGGCCGTTTTACCCTGTTCAAGCGTGAACTCGGCATAACCCGCATTCTTTCTGATCTGCAAAGGAACATCCGCAATCAGACGCATAACCGTTCCATCTGCATCATTTGCATGGAAATACACTCCGGCATCGCGCATCTTACTCGTATGCGAAGCATTGGCGTAGTCAAAAGCAGGTTCGCATTTCGCCTGAAAAGTGATCTTTCCCCGAACCGTCTTCACCTGCCGCACGATCGCATTGGATTTATCCATCTTGTCGTCAACCGGCATGTAATCCGTGACTTCCGCAATGCCTTCCTCTGAGAAAAACCGGGTCAGCAGGACCGCGGTCGCCGGAAGGTAAAGCTGCTTGGTGTTGTACCCGTCCATTTGCGGAAAAATGGCAAAGCACCCGCCGGTTTTGTTATCCAATAATTTTGCAAAAACCGTCGGCGAGTCGAAAGCAGGGTAACACATGAAATCGATAGAGCCTTCTACGGAAACAAGTGCAACGGTTTTTAGATTTCCAATCAATCCATAATCCTCAATCCGCGCATGTTCAGGGTTCTTTTTGGGCATTTGGCTTAATGTAAGTGTGGAAAGTTGTGTGTGTAAATTATCAGGCCAGTGGGGGGTGAGGGTTTCAACGCTTTACCGTTCAATCAACCAGACCTGCCGCAGGGAAAGTGAAAAGCCTTTATTACGCCCCGGGGAACAGAATTCGATGAGGTTTTGAAAATTCATCAAATATCTTTTTCACTTAAATTGAAACACACATGAAAACGAACAGATCAATTTTAGCTGCAGTGGCTTTGGCGGCATTATCTGCATGTGAGGAAAAAGAAATTCCAAGAGCAGATTCTTCATACATCACGGTAACATCACCAGCCTGGAATCAGGAGATTCATGATGATGCAGACATTGTTGTCAAAGCGGTTATAAAACCACAAGAAAAATCTGTGGTCAGTTACCACATATGGCTTGTCGACAATGAGAAAAATGAGGTATACAACAAAAAAGTAGATTGTGACTGTAAAGACAAGGACGAGATTCAGTTGGAGGCATCGTTCAAATACGACATCACAAAAACATCTGAACTGTTGCTACATGTTGATGCCGTGCTGAATGATGGCAGCAATATCCGGGAGGAAATCCCATTCAAGTTGATTGATGTCAAAAAATAGAGAGCGTGAATCTGATCGCGCTTGACCGGAACTAAGCCAAATGCAATGTATATCCTTTCACAAAATTTAAAAAGACATGAAAACGAACAGATTAATTTTTGTCATAGCCGCTTTAATAGCAGCGTTGAACTCGTGTAAGCAACGGGACATTACAAAAGATTCTCCTTTGATTACAGTGACTAGCCCCTTACGCGACCAAGACCTTATGGACAGTACCGCATTCAATGTCGAAGCAATTATTGAACCGAAAAATGCTTCGGTCATCCGTTATTACATACGAATACTTGACTCTGAGAGACAACCGGTGTTCGAAAAAAAGGTAGATTGTAATTGTATAGGAGAGAAGAGAGTAAACGTCAAGCAAGCGGTTGAATATGATGTGAATCAAACGACCAATCTGCTATTACGACTGAGCGCAACCCTTGATGATATGACTAATATTCAAGAGGAAGTCCCTTTTAAGATGGTTAATGTTAAAAAGTAAACCAACCGTTTGCGCAGTCTCATTCCCGGATAAATCGTAAAATTAGCTCTCATCAGCTAATCATCATCTTTAATCACGCATTCAAGCGGGATCATTAACCTCATGTTCAGGCAATCCGGAGCAACGGATCTGGTTTGCCTGAACTTAAAAAGCCACGTGTCCTTGAATGCAATAAGCCTGAAATTTTATGAAAATAACTATCATAATGGCCCTATGTCTGGCTTCAATGTCAGTTTATGGGCAGAAACGTATAACTATAAGCGGTTTTGTGAAAGAAAAGGGAAGCCAGGAGTTGCTGACTAGTGCTAATGTCTACATCGCGCGCTCTGCGACAGGATCGGTGACCAATAATTATGGGTTTTATTCCCTCACTATCCCCGCATCTGATTCGGTGACTATTGCCTATTCGCTGGTGGGTTATGAAACTGTAACCCATACTATCGCGGCTCACCAGGATTTGGAATTCAATGTGGTTTTGCCATCTGTTCGTCAATTAGACGAAGTTGTAATTTCCGCTCGCAAGCAGGAAGACTATATTAGTAATTCGGCCCAGATGAGTGTGCTGGAAATTCCCATTGAACAGATTAAGAAAATTCCTTCGCTACTGGGTGAGAAGGATGTTTTAAGAGGATTACAACTCATGCCCGGTGTGCAAAAGGGCACCGAAGGCCAAACAGGATTATATGTCCGCGGCGGCGGCCCGGATCAGAATCTGATCCTTCTGGACGACGCTGTGGTTTATAATGCTAGCCATCTTTTTGGATTCTTTTCCGTATTCAACAGCGACGCTATCAAGCGAGTCGAATTGACAAAAGGCGGCTTCCCGGCTCGTTACGGCGGTCGGCTTTCTTCGGTCGTGGAAATGGATATGAAAGAAGGAAGTAAAGAAAAGCTGCAGGGACAGGGTGGAATCGGGCTTATTTCATCCCGGCTAACTTTGGAAGGGCCGATATCAAAAGGAAAATCGTCATTCCTGATCTCCGGTAGAAGAACTTACATTGACGTGCTGGCTGCTCCTGTTTTGAAATACATGGAAAAAAAGAAGGACCAAAATGGATTTCGGCCAGGTTATTATTTCTATGATTTGAATGCGAAGATCAATTATGACCTCGGGCCAAAAAACAAGCTTTATGTGAGTGGCTATTTAGGACAGGACAAATTTTCTGTCAAAGAAGAGCACGGGACATTTAAAATGAAAGCCGGCCTGGATTGGGGCAATGCGACTGGAACGATGCGCTGGAACCATGTTTTCAATCGTAAGCTGTTTGCGAATACAGCCTTTGTTTTTACCCATTTCAATTTTACGACGACGAGTTATTTTAGGGAGGCGGTTGGCAATAGCGATGCTACGACCGAGTCAAGGCTGCGTTATGATTCGCGGATTCAGGATTTGAGCTTTAAAAGCGATTTTGATTTCTATCCAAATACGTCGCATTCCATCAAATTCGGCATACAAGCCACACGTCACAAATCCACACCGTCCGCTTTGGCAATTTCCGGCACAAAGAGCGAGGACAACATTGATCCTGTTGAAAAGCCGGTTTATTCATTGGAAGCCGGTGCTTATTTCGAAGACACCTGGCACCCTTTTGAAGCATTGAAAATGAATCTGGGCGCTCGATTAAGCTATTTTAAAGCGAAAAAAAAGATGTACATTAATCCCGAGCCGCGTTTTTCCGCAGCATTGCGGCTCGCACCGGATTTCTCAGCGAAGGCTTCTTACGCGCGGATGAATCAATATGTGCATTTGTTGTCCAACACTGGATTGGGCTTACCAACTGACTTATGGGTGACCAGCACGGACCGTATTGCTCCCCAGCAGTCGAGCCAAGTGGCGTTCGGATTCGCGAGAGATTTGCGAGACAAAGGCTTAACCATCACATTGGAAGGATTTTATAAGGATATGAAACGTATTCTCAGCTACCGCGAAGGCGCTAATTTTCTGGGTGTGAATGGAGAAAACGCCAGTGATGTAGATTGGCAGAACAACGTTACATCAGGAAAAGGCTGGTCTTATGGTTCTGAATTTTTAGTCCAAAAAAAGAGCGGCAAGCTGTCCGGCTGGGTAGGGTATACATTATCCTGGATTTACTGGAAATTCCCCGAACTGAACAACGGGCAGAAATTCCATCCGCGCTACGACCGCCGGCATGATCTTTCCGTTGTAGGAATTTATGAGCTCAACAAGCGCATAACCATGTCAGCAAGCTGGGTGTACGGAACCGGAAACGCACTTACAGTTCCCGCCGCCACCTATTATCCTGTCAGTGATAATTATTTCAACCGATTTGACCCCACTGAAACTATACTAAACAGCACTTATAAGGAATTCAAGGCTTCTGAATTCCCGGCAAAGAACAGTTTCCGCGCAGAAGCATTTCACCGGATGGACCTTTCAATTCAGTTTCATAAGAAAAAGAAACACCACGAACGGACCTGGGAATTCAGTGTTTATAATGCCTACAATCGTAAAAATCCGTTTTTCTATGACCGTTCGGAAGAAAAGATGGCCAATGGGGAGTGGAAAACTGTGTTGAAAAAATATTCCCTGTTTCCCGTTTTGCCGTCATTCAGTTACAACTTTAAATTTTGAGCCATGAACACAATCAAATCGATTTTCAGCATAGCGCTGTTAATCAGTATATTATCCGCTTGCGAAACTCCATTAACCAACATCCCGCCTTCGAAGCTGCCGCAAGCGGAATCCAAGCTGGTTGTTAACTCGATAATCTCGCCCCAGTTACCATATATTAATGTGCTGGTTACGGAGTCGATCCCACTATTTACAAAAACAGAAGCAACGGAAAGACGCGTGGAAAATGCCACCGTGAAGCTATCCGATGGTGTGAATGAAATCACCATTCCTTATGACACGGAGAATAAACTTTACTCCATTCAACAGTCCAAATTCCCTATTGAAGATTCAAAAACGTATTATTTATCTATTTCTGACAACACCAGAAGTGTTACTGCAAAATGCACGGTTCCCGGCAAGAAGCCTGTGATTAAATCGTACGAATTTGATACCATGCTGGTCGACAACTCATATACGAAAGACACCGTCCTTACATTGCGGATGAGCTGGCAGGATGTTCCAGGCGACACAAATTACTACAAGCTCGATGCTGTAATAGACTACCAATACTCCGTTGGTATTGTGACCGATAACAACGAAATCAGGGAAGAGCTACTCACAGACAATTTCCATTTTTACTGGCAAGGACAGGAGGGAAAGAGTGAATTCATGAGTGATAAATACCTGGATGGAAATATCATGAATTCGCTGCTTGGGAAATTCAATTATTTCCGGCCAAGGCAATTGACTATGGCTGATGGTGAAAAAGAAACCTATAACCCCAAAAACAAGGTTTTAGGGGTATTGCTGCAAGTCCTGAATGTTGATTCGAACTATTACAAATACATGCGTTCAATTGAAATTACAGGAAATTCGGACACTCCATTTGCAGAACCTGCGCCGCTTTATTCCAATACTAACGGCGGACTTGGATGTTTTGCTGCGTACAATGCGGCGCAGTTAAAGATCGTTTTTCCAAATAAACGATAGTCGCTCGTGAGTCAAATAATGAATGGTTGACTGAATGTGTGGATATTTTGTTAATTGAATCAATTAATAGAAAATTTGCCTAACCCTTTTGTCTAATCCAACATTGAAATGAACATTATATCGCATACAATGGGTGAAGTTCAGATAGGCGAAGTCACTTCCGACAAGCTGATTATTGAAACGGCAGAAGATGGACTGGACCTGCTGGGAAACCTTTATTACCAGGCATTTGACAGCATTATCATCCACGAAGAGAACATTACGCCTTCCTTTTTTGACCTGAAAACGGGTATGGCCGGAGAAATTCTCCAAAAGTTTTCAAACTACCGGATTCGCCTGGCCATTATCGGAAATTTTGAGAAATATCCTGGAAAGAGCATTCAAGACTTTATTACGGAAAGTAACCGGAGCGGGCGAGTTAACTTTGTGAGTAGTGTTTCGGAAGCGTTGGAAAGGCTTTCGGGAAGGCATTGAGAGAGGAATTTCTAATTTGCTTTCTTTTTGCATATCCGGTTGCAGCAATGAGCCGTTTCGGAATTTGAATGTCATTGAATTATTAGTTATTCCTTAATGTCGGAATCATTAAAGAAATTCTAAAAAAAAGTATATTTGTTCGCCATTGTAACAAAAAACTTTTTATATGTATACACACCTACTAAATCATATTCCTCAATGGATTGTGAAACTAATTTATTTTTTCTTGCTGCTACCGGTCTTCACCGGCGTATCGCAGGCTCAGAAAACCCATGTCGCCGGTCGTCCGGGCAGCGGAAGTTTTGGCAGCAAAATCACTGTATTAACCAATGGGAATTACGTAGTAACCGACCCTGACTGGAGCAACGGAGGAGTCGCTAAGGTGGGCGCAGTATATCTTTATGACGGTGCTACCCATAAACTGATCAGTACTCTCACTGGCAGTAAAGCAAATGACCACGTGGGGAATTTTGGTGTTACAGCGCTAAGTAATGGCAATTTCGTCGTCAGCAGTCCGCATTGGAGTAATGGTTCTGCAAGCAATGCGGGAGCAGTGACCTGGGCAAACGGGACCGCAGGCATCTCAGGCAAGGTCAACGCCTCCAATTCGCTGGTGGGCTCCCAGGCTGACGATTTTATTGGCAGTGGATATGTATATCCGCTCAAGAATGGAAACTATGTTGTTCGGAGCACGCAGTGGAACAATGGTCCTGCGGCCGAAGCCGGAGCAGTAACCTGGGGGAACGGGAACACAGGTATCACGGGTGTTGTAAGTGCTTCCAATTCTCTGGTAGGACTCAAGGCTGATGACAAGGTAGGCACTGACAATGTTGTTGAGCTCGCAAACGGGAACTTTGTTGTCCAGAGCCGCCATTGGGATAATGGTTCAGTACACAATGCGGGGGCAGTGACCCTGGCCAGCGGAACAACCGGAATAACCGGTGCAGTGAGCGTATCCAATTCGCTGGTGGGATCCAGTGCTAATGATCAGGTGGGTTTTCACGTTCTTGCTCTCGCTAATGGAAATTATGTGGTCAGAAGTTATGGCTGGAACAATGGGCCTATGGCTGAGGCGGGAGCGGTAACCTGGGGGAATGGTTTAACCGGAATAACAGGTGTTGTGAGCGCTTCTAATTCACTGGTAGGATCAACTGCACATAGTTATGTTGGTAACTTGACTGCCCTTGCCAATGGTAATTATGTTGTCGCTAGTCCATATTGGGACAATGGGCCTGTAATAGATGCAGGGGCAGTGACATGGTGTGATGGCTCAAAAGGGATGACGGGCGTCATCTCAGCTGCCAACTCGCTTGTAGGTTCCAGAACGCGCGATATGGTAGGCAATGTCTTTCCGTTAAGTAATGGCAATTACGTAGTTGGAAGTTCCGGCTGGCAGGTTGCAACGGATGTGCGGGTTGGGGCTGCTACATGGGTGAATGGAACTACGGGTTTAACAGGCGTGGTGAGCACTTCAAACTCGCTGGTGGGTACAACGGATTTAGACGAGGTAGGGGGCATCATTACTGCATTGACCAACGGAAATTATGTTGTTTCGAGTTTTGGCTGGAGCAATGGTCCGGTCAGAGCTGCGGGAGCGGTAACATTGGCAAATGGGACTACCGGAATGACAGGTGTCGTAAGTGTTTCTAATTCGCTGGTAGGATCTTCGGAGGAGGACGAGGTAGGCTATGTTGTTCCGCTTACAAATGGGAACTATGTGGTTTCAAGCTATAATTGGGATAATGCTTCGGTTAAAGATGCAGGAGCTGTAACCTGGTGCACTGGGACAACAGGGTTAACAGGAGTTGTGAATGCTTCCAATTCGCTGGTAGGATCAACTGAAGACGACAAGGTCGGATATAATATCCGGGGGCTTGGCAACGGGAATTATGTGGTATCAAGCATTTATTGGAAAAGTGTTCCGGAAAATTATACCGGAGCGGTAACCTGGGGGGATGGGAATACGGGAATAACAGGTCCTGTGAGCGTTTCCAACTCATTGGTTGGATCTCCTGCGCACGATTTCATTGGCTTTATCTATGAGTTGGATAACGGGGATTATTTTATAAGCGCCTTTCAATGGCATAATGGAGACAAGTATCATGCAGGAGCAATGACCCCATTGAGCGGGCAAGCATCCTTGTCAGGCGTTGCCAAATCATGTAATAGTATCCTTGGCACAACCGCGAATGGAGGCTGGACATTTAATGTTACCCGAAACAATGTGTACGATTATGCGCTGGTAGGATATGGTGCCGGAAACTTCTATGTTATCGTTAAAGACGGTTCGGTGGACGATAATCTGGCGGGTGACCATTCAGAAGTTACCGAAACAATTGCCGGCGCTCCGGTAACATTCCTGAATGATTGCGGTGAAGTAGGCATAGTAGCCCCTTCCGCAGAAGGCTCTGCCGTTAATGGAGCAGTGAGTGTGAAAGTTTATGTTGCAAACTCGGCCCCTTCTGCTGGTCAGCCTTACGTACGTCGGCATTACGACATTACCCCTGCATCTAATGCCAACACGGCCACCGGGCGGGTCACGCTTTTTTTCGCTCAATCTGATTTTGACGATTTTAATGATAACCGAGAAAGTGCACCTGCTTTACCGACCGGCCCGACGGACAATGACGGCATCCAAAACATTCGCATTACTCAAAACCATGGTACGAGCCAATATGGCTCTCCTGGAAGTTACACCGGCTGGACCGGAGCTGGGCCGGCTGTAGTGTTGATAAACCCGGAGGATGGCGATATTGTGTGGAACGACGTGGCAAAGCGCTGGGAAGTAGGCTTTGCGGTAACAGGTTTTTCAGGGTTTTTTGTCCACAGCAATGTGGATGAGACCGTTTTGCCTGTGCATCTGGTCAGCTTTGCGGCGCAGAAGGCGGAAGGGAATGCGCTATTAAAATGGAAGACCACAAGCGAAATAAATGCTTCTCACTTTGATGTAGAAAGAAGTGTTGACGGCAAACAATACATTATAGTCGGAACAATGCAAGCAATCGGCGACGCAAATAAAGAAGTTGACTATTCTTTTACCGATACTACATTTGCCTCTTTGGCTCGGGTTGCCTATTACCGTTTGCGCTCTGTGGATGCCGACGGCAGTTACGCGTATAGTCATGTTGTGAGTTTGCAAGATGATGGAAAACATCTGTCTAACTATTTATATCCCAATCCAGTACAAACCGGAACATCTGTCATGTTCAACGCTGGCAGCAGGCCTGGCAATATTCACATTGTGGATTTGAAGGGCAGGAGAATTGACGCAGCAATTACACAACGGAGCGACACTGAGTTTGTCTTGAGTCAGTTGCCTCAGGGCATATATGTGGTTAAATTCGATACTGACCATGGCACTGAAATCCAAAAACTGGTTGTAGAGTAGACAAATGATCTGAAATGCTGGCACAGATTTTATCTATTCCCTATCACAATTCATCAACAACTTAAAAACATGAAATCGTCAGTAAAAAATCAGGAGTTATTCGAAGAGCAGAACATTTTTGAAAATACCAATCCCTTCCAGCGTGACAATGCTTCGGCCAGCACGCAAAAATCCGGGAAGAGACCAAGAATTATAAAGCCGCTTTATTCTGTTCGCCTGCAGTAAGTGCATTTTTAATTTAAGCCGATCTTTTTCAATTCCAAAGGCATCGTTTAGCATTTTACTCCACGAGCAAAAACACCGCAAAACGGCCATCGAAGTACGCCCTGTGATAATTTTCAATGTCTGAGTCAGAGGCAGGCGGGAAAGATAACCTAAGCTTATGTTTTTCCGAATCAACTGCACAGAGCCGAAGATCCCGATCACAAAGTACAGCCCAAGAAGCCATCTCAAATGATTGTGTCTGACCGGTTCAAGTCGATACAACTCGTAAGTCAGAATAAGCATAAAAGGGATAAAAAGGACCAAATACATCCCCGCATTGGCCTTGGTGATAAGCCAGAAAGAGACCAGTAATGCCAGGGAATACACTTTTAGAAACCTTCCCACAATCCCCTTGAAAAACTCAGACCGTATAATGCCCTCTTTTTCAAGCCAGTAAGATTGTTCACCAAACCATGCGTCGTCACCAGTCGGAAAACGATTTATATAAGTAGAGAGCGTAAGGACAACGAAAAAAAGAAGCAAGCCGACCAGATGGATCTTTCGGAGTTGGGTAACTGGAATCATTTAAATTTTTTTCAGGAAGTTTACGGGAAAAATGCCTTTTTGCATAATGGATCGGGTAGGGTGCAGGTGATTTCGGGATCTGCACCTTATTTGTTCTGGTTTAAGCCATGAATCATAAAACAAAAAGCCATGTCCCAGGAATTTATTGAAATCCGCGGTGCTCGTGAGAACAATCTCAAAAATGTGTCACTGAGCATTCCCAAGCGTAAAATTACGATTTTTACCGGCGTCTCCGGGTCCGGAAAATCTTCCATTGTTTTTGACACGATCGCTACCGAAGCGCAGCGACAGTTGAATGAAAATTTCAGCATGTTCATCCGGAATTTTCTGCCTAAGTATGCGCAACCTCATGCTGATGCCATCGAAAACCTCAGCATGGCCATTGTGGTGGATCAGAGGAGGTTGGGAGGAAATTCACATTCTACATTGGGCACGATCACGGACATTTCGCCGGTTTTGCGACTGTTATTTTCGAGGATCGGGCATCCGCACATTGGCAATTCCAATGCATTTTCATTCAATGATCCGCAGGGAATGTGCCCGGAATGCAATGGCATCGGCAAGAAGATGGGCGTTGTGGCAGATTCGTTTCTGGATATGTCCAAGTCGCTGAATGAAGGAGCGGTGCAGGTTCCGGTGTTTGCAACCTGGGAAAAAAGCAGTTACGCGAGCTCCGGATTTTTTGATAATGATAAAAAACTCTCTGACTTCACGGATGAGGAAATGAACCTGCTGCTTTACGGAAAAGACTTGAAATTCAAGTTGCAGGTTGGCGGAGGAACCATGAATGCAACTTATCTGGGGGTTATTGAGAAGTTTGAAAAAGCATATATCAAAAGGGACATTAAGACATTGTCCGAACGGACGCAGAAGACCGTTGCGCCATATATTGCCCTGAAACCCTGTACGTCCTGCCATGGTGCGCGGCTGAGCCAGGCCGCATTGGGCTGTAAAATCGATGGCAAGAACATAGCGGAAATGTCTGCTATGGAGGTTTCTGAATTGGTGTCTTTAATAAAGGAAATCAAAGATCCCATGGCCACATCCATGGTAACCACATTATCCGAAAGATTGCAGCATCTGGTGGACATCGGCCTCGAATATCTGAGCCTGGATCGGGAAACCACCACATTGTCTGGCGGTGAATCGCAGCGGGTGAAGATGGTTAAGCACCTGAGCAGCAGTCTGATTGATGTCATGTATATTTTTGATGAGCCCAGTGTAGGTTTGCATCCGAGAGATGTACACCGGCTGAATGAACTGCTTGGAAAGCTGCGCGATAAAGGAAACACGGTAATTGTGGTTGAGCATGATCCGGATGTGATCAAAGTCGCCGACCATATCGTGGATGTGGGCCCGCACGCGGGAAGCAAGGGCGGAAACATTGTTTTTGAAGGCAGTTTTGCTGATCTCGTGAAAGCGGACACGCTTACCGGCCGGCATATTAAGCAATCGTTGCCTTTGAAAGAAAAATCGAGGAAACCTTTGGGGAAATTGTCTGTAAAAAACGCAAAGATCAACAACCTTCATAATGTAAGTGTGGACATTCCCACAGGCGTGCTGACCGTAGTAACCGGCGTGGCGGGTTCAGGAAAAAGCTCGCTGATCAATCACGTATTTTTGAAACAACATCCCAAGGCGATCGTCATTGACCAGTCGGCCGTGGGCACGTCTACACGTTCGAACCCTGCTACGTATACGGGTGTGATGGATGATGTGCGCAAGGCCTTTGCGAAGGAAAATGGCGTGAGCGCGTCGTTATTCAGTTTCAACTCGCAGGGCGCCTGTCCAAACTGTCAGGGCCTTGGCGTAATTTACACAGATCTGGCTTTTATGGATGGCATTAAAACACCTTGTGAAATCTGTGAAGGAAAGCGGTTTAAGGAGGAGGTTTTGGCTTATAAGCTGGACGGGAAGTCTATTTCAGATATTCTGGAAATGACCGTCCTGCAAGCATTAGATTATTTTACCCAAAAAGATATTCTTCATAAGTTACAGGCAATGAGCGATGTAGGGCTTGACTATCTCACCCTCGGCCAACCCCTCAGCACATTGTCGGGTGGAGAATGTCAGCGTATCAAGCTCGCCAGCGAACTGCACAAAAATGGCAGCGTGTATGTCCTCGACGAGCCTACGACCGGTTTGCATATGTCGGACATCACGCATTTACTTTCCATCATGAACCGCCTTGTGGATGCAGGAAATACCATGATCGTGATTGAACATAACCTGGATGTGATCAAAAATGCGGACTGGATCATTGATATGGGCCCGGATGGCGGCACAAAAGGAGGAAACGTCGTTTTCGAAGGCACGCCTGTAGAGTTGCTGAGCGCAAAAGGATCCATTACCAGTTCATATTTAAAGGCTGCTAGTGGAAAATAGGGATTTCGAAGTCTGTAATGCATTATTTATACACAATCCCCATTCTCAATGCATGAAGCCCGCTCAATCCCTGCAGATCTTCTAATTCCAGGTGCTCTGTTTCGGGAGTAAGGGCGTTGGTTTCTTGTAAATAGCTGATAAAAGGCAGGTAATCCTCAATATCCCTTCTGTTGAAGAATATTAAGGCGATTTTGTCGGGCTGGGTGAGGCGTTCGTTGGTGTTGCGGATGTGCACTTTGTCAATCCGCTTCTTAATCATTTGATAACGAATATTGTATGCACCTTCAACATCGAATTTTCGTTCATCAGCACGGAAACTGATGTCGATCATGTGGTTATGAATAAAAATGAGCTGCGTAGTCGAAAGCGCTTTTGGCATATCGGGCAAAAGCGCTTTCGTCATTTTTGCAATCGAGATCATGGAAGACAATTGCCACAGTCTCAGGTTTTTGAGGTGAAAATTATTAAAGGGTTTATGAGGACTGATTGATTGGCCGATGTAAATGTCATATTCAACGCCATCCGTCCGGAATTTCTCAAAATAACAGGGAAACGGCTGCTGCAGCTTGTCTTTTTCAGATTCAAAATAATTATTTACTGAATCGTTGATCATTTTCATAGAGGTCTCAAAAGCGCTGCGGTTACTGAAAACTTCACCGGTTTCGAGCTGCGTTGCATTTAAATATTCCGCAATGATCGCGCTGGTTTCGGGTTGCTGGTCGGATAAATGGGCCAGGTAATCCCGGCTTTCGTGTCCCAAAAAGTTGTTCAGATTATTTTCTCCCGCGCTGCTCCATTCTTCCGATTGCAATGCGTGCTGCCACTTTTTGCAAGTGTAGGAAAGCTCTTGCATGAGTGAAGAATTGTCCCAGCGCTGCAATGCGGAGAATGTATTGCTCAATAAATTGAGGTGGGCATCAAGATCTTTGGCAATGGCCGCATTTCTTTCGAGCGTCGAATTTCGGATATCAATCGCGCCGTAAAGCGGATATACTTTCCTGAAAGTGATCGGCTCCGTTTGTCCCGGCAGATTTTTCTTTTTTTTATGCAAATAATGCCAAGCAGCCTCATTGAATTTCCATTGCACGGCAGGTTGTATGGACGTAAACTGCTCCTTGATAATGTTTTCCAATTCCAGGTTAAACTCGTCAATATAAATCTGCAAAAGCTGGCCGATCGGCTCAAATGCGGGTTCGAGCATGGACAACGTCTTTTCGTCAAAAACCTCATCCTGCCAGGTGTGCACGCATAAAACTCCAACCAGGCTTTCATCAAAAAATACAGGCAGCAAAGCCAGCGAACGTACGCCCTCTTTTCTGAAAGCCTCCAAAAAAGCGATCTGCATTTCCTTTGCACCGCCGATATCCGGGGAGTAAAACGAAATGGGCTTGGCTGCATATCCCTCGGCTTGCTTGGAAAAAGCTTCCGGAGTCAGCCGGTCCTGGCCCCAAACCCTGAACATGATGCCTGTTCCGGCGGTTTCATAACCGTAAACAGCCCGCTTATTAACCCGCACAAAAGGGAACATATCAAACTCGATCCGGTTGTTCTGAACGAGCGTTTTGAGCGAATGGATAATGTTGTAATAGCGCTCCGCTTCCTGCCCCGGAATACGGTTGAGCCTTATTTTCCTGATATTCTCAACCGCTGTCCTGCTGGTAATGTCCGACACATTCAGCACCGAAAACCCCCTGAATTTGAACAGATCCAACGGGAGCACGTTTTCAAGCAGCAAATGACCATTTTCTTCACTAAATCGTGCGTACAGCTCGCCAAAATCGAGCTTAGGCAACTCACTTTTAGGCGTGATCTCTACGAAATCAGTGTTTACAAAAACTTCAAAATATCGCAACAGCCCCGTTTCCGGATTTGTCCAGGCGTAATATTGCTTGATTTTTGCAGGGACCTGAAAGTTGTAGAGCCGCTGCATGATCAGCGTATAAATGACATGCAGCCGCTCTTTGAAAAAATCGGCGGATGATTTCTTATTGATATAATGATCGGCGTCCAACGGCTTTTGCGTCAGCATTTCGTAAAGCGAATTCGTCCCGTAGAATATTTTCGGATTCAAAGGAAAGCTTAGCGCCCAAAGAAGCTCCTTCTCAGACGAAAGCACAGAGGAAACACAGGAATATATGTGTTCCAAAAAGCCTTCATATTGCCCGATATCATCCAACGGAATGTCGGCTTCGGGAATGTTATGTTCCTTAAAATAGGCCAGGGTCTGATGGTAAAAGGCCGCTTTGGGCGTTGTTTCTTTCGCGGCCCGTTGCGTTACAAACCGGACGAACGGCATAAAAGAAATGGCAGCATCAACATTCAATCCTGGGGACTGAAAGCCGGAGACATCCTGAATTTTTACTTTCATGTTGGTATACGGGCCAAGAGTCGAAACCAAGAAACATTCGAATATCTAAAATTAATTATTCAACTCAATTATTCTCTCCACATGGACCTGTGCCAGGAAATGCGCGTCATGCGAGATGACAAGTAATGGGCAGGTCGTCCACTCGCATTTGCCTGATTGATATAAGGAATGGATGTTTTAGTGTGACTTCCATAAACAGGGAATTCGGCGCAGGAAGTTTGCTTACCAGTAGGAGGGCTTTTCCAATGTTCCGCCTTGTGTGCGGCAATCGGTGCATTCACTGGGCGATCCTAGTAAGAATTCACTTCGGAGGCCTGCGTAAGCGATTAGCAATGAGGTTGTTTCCAGTCCGCATTGTCTGCTGCTCATGGGATTGCACACGACGTCAAATGTATCTGGCATCATGCAGGACGGGTATCTGCCCAGTCGCGGCGTAATGGTCAGCCTTTTCGTTTCTTCGGTTGAAGCACTGAAATAGCCAAAAACAAGATCTTGCCCATTGGTGCTCTTAATATTGCCGGTAACCTGTGAAGGCTGAGGGTCGAAAAGCGTTCCTGTCCCCTGTGTCGTTTTGGAAAGGCTCGTCCAGTATTCAAAAGCAGGCCGGGACAGGCCATATTGCTTCACCAGCACGCTGTATTTCATAAAGAGCTTGTTGGTCGAAACCGGGACTTTAAATAGTGGAAGGTCTTTAATAATGTCGCTGGACAGCTTGACGGTGGTTCCCAGCAGGATACTGCCGGATCTTTGATTTCCCCAGCAACGGTTAATGTCAACCTGCCTGCCGACGTATTTTTTGTCGATTACTTCGATTGCCGTCTGGTATGCAGCGCGATATTCCCAGGTTTCCTCAAATTTCCAGCGGTAGAACTGGACTTTGCCCTGCGTATCATGCGCATTGACATAAAAGACCATTGCGTCCTGAAAACTGTCAAATTTAGTTGTCAGGCTGTCGATGGCGGGCGTCACGCTCACTTCCACAAACTCGGATAAATATTCCTTGGCGTCGCCTGTCTTGATGCGGAGCCGGTATTTTCCGGCCATGTTGTATTGTCGCGGCGGAAGCACATAAAGCCCGGGTTTTGATTCCGTAAATGCGTTTATCTCTCCCGATTCTGCTTCAACAGACAGTTCGGCACCCGTTTCAATGGTTGGGCCAGCTGTTTGATTCACGTTTTGCGTTCGCCTCAGTTCAATTCTGCTCGTGTCCTGGCCTACATTAAGGAATCCATCCACAACAAGGTGATTTTCAAGAGAATTGACCTCAGGCGGAGAGAAAGGCTCGATGCAGCTGTCCATAAAAAACAGCAAGACAAAAGAAACAAACTTCGGTAAACGATATCTCATAACAACTTTTCTTACTAAGTTCTGAAATTGTCAGTTAATCAAGAAACAATAGACCTGATTTATCATCAAATGGTTACTTAATTGTTGTGATGCGGCATCAGCTCTTTGTGAAGTTTCTAAATTTAGAAACTTTGTTTACCTTTGTTAAAAGCATATTGACTTGCAATATTTTCACACACTATTTTTAGAAGAAGCAGAACATTTTCTTGCTACGCTTTCACCGAAAGTGGTCAGGAAGGTGATCTATAATATTGATCTTGCCGAAAAGACGAACGATCCCAGACTGTTCAAGAAATTAAGTAATGATGTGGGGGAATTCCGTACAAATTATAGCGGGGATTGCATCAGATTGCTCGCGTTTTGGGATAAAACCGATGGCAAAAATACCTTGGTTGTTGCAACGAATGGTTTCATCAAAAAAACGAACAAGGTTCCGGGTAATGAGATTGAAAGAGCTTCAAGAATCAGAGCAAGATATTTTCAGAGTAAATCATAATAACGTTATGGAAAAACCGGCAATAAAATCTTACACGCTTGCCGAAATGAAAGACAAATATGTCGGCAAAGCAGGCAGTGCGGAGCGGGAAGCTTATGAATATGAACTTAGTATGGATGTTCTTGGGCGAATGATTAAAGCAGCCAGGCAAGAACAGAATCTGACACAGGAACAATTGGGGAAGCTTGTTGGTGTCCAGAAAGCCCAAATTTCTAAAATTGAAAGCAGTAGCAATAGTGCCACGATTGATACGATTTTAAAGGTTTTCAGGGCTTTGCAGGCAGAACTCCATTTCAAGGTGCAATTTAAAAATAACTATATCCAGCTCAGATAAGCCTCCTATTTCCCCATCCATTTCTTAAAATCATTCGTTTTCTCCCTGCTGACGATGGATTCTTTGTCGAAGGTTGGTTTTAGGGTTAGGGCGAGGCGGTTGTTGTAGTAGGGCTGGATCTGGGTTACGGACTGGTGCGTGACGATGAGGCCGCGGTTGATGCGGAAAAAGCGATCCGGGTCCAGAAATAACTCCATTTCGTCCATGCGGTAATCAACGACGAACTTTTGTCCCTGCAGGTTTTTGAAAAAACTGACACCGTCGTCAATGTAGAAATAGGCTATTTCCGAAATCTCGACAGAAAGCATTCTGGCGCCTTGCTTTACCAAAAAGCGTTTCCGATAATCAGTCGCAGGTTGCTGTAATTGAAGGTTTTTGAGAATGTTTTCCAGATTGGCAGGCAATGCAGGAATTTCAGATTTTCGCTGGCTTCCGGTGAGGTCGTAAAACTTTTTAATACTGCGCTGCAAATCCTCCTGCTGCACGGGTTTAAGCAGATAATCAATGCTGTTGACCTTGAATGCCTGCAATGCATATTCGTCGTAAGATGTCGTAAAAATCACCGTGCTCCTGATCTCCACCCGGTTAAAAATCTCAAAACTTTGGCCGTCTGCCAGCTCAATGTCCAGAAAAATAATGTCAGGTTCGGGATTACCACTTTCGCGGTTTTCTAAAATCCACTCTACCGTGGCTTCAATGCTAGGTGTAATGCCTTGGATCACAAACTCAGGAGCGCTTTCTTCCAGCAATTTCGTGAGTTTGCGCACGGCAAGCTTTTCGTCTTCAACAATCAGAATATTCATTGGTTTTCAGAATTTTGCATGAGCAACGGCAATAAAACCGTGAAGTGATCGGCACTCAGGTCAATCACGGGCTGCCTGTCGGATAGCAGTTTGTACTTGGCTTCAATGTTGGCTAGTCCCAGCTTGGTTGATTTCACGCGTGTTGATTTTTCCAAAAGGTTATTTCGCACTTCCAACTGGTCATTTTCGAGCGAAGTGATCTCAATGAGCAAGGGTTTTTTTTCCAAAATTGTGTTATGCTTCACTGCGTTTTCAACCAGCAATTGTAATGTTAATGGCGGAATATATTTGTTTTGAGCGCTATCGCTAACATTGATGACTAATTCCAAACCCGTATCGTGTCTCGTTCGTAAGAGGTGATAATAGGATTTTATGAAGCGAATCTCAGTTGCTAATGTGGTGAGCTCGTGTTGGTTGGTCTGCAAAAGATAGCGGTAAACTTTCGCCATCTCATCCACAAATTGCTCTGCCCTGGCCGGCTCGTCGTTAATGAGCGCCGATAATGTATTCAGGCTGTTAAACAAAAAATGCGGGTTAACCTGACTTTTCAAACTTTGAAGCTGTCCTTGCAACCCGGCCTTCTTGATGGCTTCTTTGTTGATTTTGATCTCTTTCCATTTGCGCAGCGAATAATTTACTTCATACAGGCAGGTCAGCAGCAGGACGGCGAGCAGTTCAAATAAATAGACATTAACCATTTTTTCAGCATCCAATTGTGCATTCAGCGGGCGGAACCTAATGATGAACAAGCCGTAAACGGTAATATAAACGCCTGTAAGGATGCAAAAAGCGAGCGCGGTGTAAGCCGCTCTTTTTAATGAAGAATGTATTGACGGATATTTCTGAGCAATGTATTGCGCAGCCCAATCATGCGGGACAAAAGCCAGAATGGTCATGGACAAAACCATTAATGTGCCCAAAATAAAGTTGGAAACGCTCGCAAAATAAGGGTCGCCGATCAGCAAAAAACTGATCGTCGGGACAAACCAGGGCACGAGCAGGACAAACATCCACCTGCCGAAGAGGCTGAGCCAGATCAGCTGACCAATATGCTGAAATCTGTAAGTCCGTATCATGTATAGATCAATGGCAAAAGCACTGTAAATTCAGATCCTTCCTCCTTGATCTGAATGGTTCCTGCCTGGTTGAAAAGCATTTTATAGCGTGATATCAAAGTGGCGAGCCCGGCATTGCTGGATGGCATACGCACAGCCCTTTTCTGCAAATTATTGATCACTTCCAGCTGGCCGGTCGCAGTGGTGCGGATATCGATTCGCAGCGGATGATCGGCGGAAACAATGTTATGTCGGATCGCATTATCGATCAGCGTTTGCAATGTTAGTGGCGCCATTTGACCATTTAAGCAAAGGTCCGCGGCCTGGATGGAGATGCATATGCCGTTTTCGAAACGCGTTTCCAACAAATAAATGTAGGAGCGAATGTAGCGCAACTCGGCATCCAGGGTTACCATGCTTGTCTCACGGTCGGGGCCGTTGACGCTCAGCAGATAGCGATAAACTTTGGACATTTCATCCACAAATTTTTCCGCCGTAGCAGGAGATTCGGAGATCAGGACAGAAAGGGAATTAAGGCAATTGAACAAAAAATGGGGGTTAACCTGCTGTTTTACGACTTCCAGTTCCGAAAGCAATTGTCGCTGCTCCATTTGCTGCAACTCATCCTGATTGGTTTTCCACTGCATAAATGTATATGCCAGTTCCGTAAGCCCGGCGCCAATCAGCGAAGCGGCCAGTAACAGAAACACTGACCAGATCGCCCGTTCACGCTGTAATGAAAAGCCAAACAAATGAACCTCATCGTAAGCCAGCAAAACCAGGATCAGGATGGAAACATTGATGATGGAATAAAGTACAAACCAGAAAACCACGCGGAAAACGGATTGGTGTGTGTCGGGGTAAATTTTAGCGATAAAAATGGCAATGATCTGATTGATATGGTTGGCTATCAGGCAGAGGATCAGGTTAATGAAACTCCCGCCCAGAAAAATTTGCAGATGTGAAAAGTAAATGCTTCCCCACATCAGGTAACCCACCACCGGAACCAGCCAGGGAATGACTAACACGAGAATGAAGAAGTTGAGACGGTTTTTTCGAAGTGTATCAAAATACTTATCGAAATACCTGAACCGGATTTGCATCATAGCGAAAAACTGAACAGCAAAAATAGGAATGCAGGCAAATGCACAGAAGCGGATCGTCTGTCAATTGTAATAAAAATGAGCTGAAATGTCGGAAATGTTCATCTAAACTGCTTACCCAGATCTGAATATACGTTTTTCGTAAAAACACCTTACATACAGGTCATCCGCCAAAAAGTGTATTACAGATACCAAATCTGACAGTACGGATAATATGTATTTCCAACCGCAACGTTTGCAAGCGAATTTTGTGTCATTCTAATAGCCAGGGCAAACCCCAAAAAATCATTTAACTATTTATCTATTAAGCCATGAAAGCAACATTAATGAACCCATTCTCCTGGATCGTCAACCCAGCAAACATTGAAAATGCTAACCTCATCGCCGTGCATATGAACGGCAAGATCCTGTGGGTTTCGGCACGGGAGATCACACATCTGGAAGGCGAAGGCAATTACACATACATCCACACCCGCCAGGGCAAGAAACACCTTGTTTCGAAAACGCTGAAAGTGGTGATGGAAATTTTGAACGTGGAATTTATCCGGATCCACAAATCATATATCGTTAACCCGATGTATGTTACGGCGCAGATCGAGCCGGATACGCTTCTGCTGAGCTGCGGCCGCAAGGTGCCCATCGCCAGAAGAAGAATGCGCGAAATCCAGGAAATGCTGGTAGGCGAATATGCCGCGGCGTAGGATTAGCAGTAAGGAATATATACGTGAGCCCCGGATTGTAAAATCCGGGGCTTTTTTGTGTCCGTGAGCAGCGGGCACGGATATTTAGGTTTGTGACAAAACCATTAAACGGAGCATTTACTATGGCTAAGAAAGCGAAAAAAAAGGGCGGCACGAAAGCGAAAACAAGCACCAAGAAAAAGAATAAATTAGGTGTTAAAAATTCCCTTGTCAACAATATCAATGCCCGCAAGAAAAAAGGAACTTCAAGGCCAAAAAGCAAAAAAACCGTTAGTAAGAAGTCATATGTTAAGATGAAGAAAAACTGGGGTAAGGGGAAGAAGACGAGGAAGTAATCTTACGAAACCACATTCATGGGCTCGTTGTGCATGAAACTTTCCAGGTTATCGGCGACCATTTGCAACAGGCGCTTTCTGGCTTCGAATGTGGCCCAGGCAACGTGAGGGGTGATGATGCAGTTGGGGGCGGAAAGTAGGGGGTTGTCGGCTTTGGGTGGCTCGGTGGAGAGGACGTCTAGTCCGGCTCCTGCTATGATGCCGTTTTTCAATGCTTCGGCGAGGTCACTTTCCTGGATTAGTGGGCCGCGGCCGGTGTTGAGAATAATAGCGTTTCGCTTCATGCGCGCCAGCCGTTCTTTGTTGACGATCTCTTTTGTTTCATCGGTTAATGGGCAATGCAGGCTTACTACATCACTTTTTTCGAATACTTCTTCCAACGAAACCATTTCAACTCCATCGGTAGGCGTTGAGTGTTTCCGGTAAGCAATCACCTGCATTCCGAAAGCCAGGGCGATTTTAGCAACCTGCGATCCAATGTCGCCCAAGCCGATAAGGCCCATCGTTTTACCGGCCAGTTCGGTTAATGGTGTTTTCCAATAGCAGAAATCCGGTGAAGCAACCCATTCGCCGGCAAAAACGCTTTGGCTATGCAATTCCGCATGGTTAACAACTGCCAGCAGCAACGCGAATGTCTGCTGCGCCACAGAAGCCGGGCCGTAAGCCTTCACATTCGTGACCGTAATGTTGTGTTTTCTGGCAGCATTGATGTCAATGTTGTTGAAACCCGTCGCCATCACCCCAATGTATTTCACTTTCGGCAACTGGTCCAATATCGCTTCGGTAAGCACGACCTTATTCACAAGCAGCACTTCCGCGTCCTTCGCGCGTTTCACGATTTCCTCCGCATTGGAGCGGTCGTAAATATCTGCGTGCCCAAGTTTATGAATCGATGCCCAGTCGAGATCGCCTGGATTTAAGGTGTAGCCGTCTAGGATTGCAATGTTCATTAACTTTTTGATTTATAAGTGCTTATGCGCTGAATGTTGAAATTACAAAACTCCCATTTGAGATTACATTAAATCAATTTTGAAATACATAAAAAAACCTCCCCGAAACAAGGCTCGGGGAGGTTTCGTTTTTATTAATTACGTTCTCTAATTCTTTGGATCCGTTGTGATTTTCCCGGCGCCGGCTCCCTGCATTTGCATAGGGTTTGGTGCTTTTTTTAGTTGCTGCTGTTTGAAGATCTGGAATCTTGTTGGGGCTGCAATGCGCGGGAAAGCATTGTTTTCCGTGTCAATGTCGGCGATCTGCTGGTAAGGATCCAATGTCCATTGTACCACTTTCTTTTTGGAAGAAATCACCTTATTGATCTGCGCATCGTTAAAGCGCCAGATTTCTGCCGGGAATACGGCCACAGAATCCGTGCCGTCTTCGAAGCCCATTTTTACAATCACCGGCATCGGTAAACCGCCTTTGTTCTTAATGGAAAGCGTGTAAAAATTGCTGTTCTCCTGCATCAGGGCCTTTTCGTTCTCCGAAAGTGAGGCCAGATATTGGTCATACTTCTGCTTGTCGGCCTCGGTAACCTTGAATGGATCGTAGCGATTATAGAAATCGGCCATCGTGGAATCCTGCGCAACCACTGTTTCGCCTTTTGTTTTGGCATCCTGAATCTTACTCATCGTTTCCTGCTTGCGGGCTGCTTCTTTACGCGCTATCTCTTTTTCGATTGCAGGGTTCTGCGTATCAATGCTAAACCAATCCACACTTACCAGATCCTGGTCCACAGGCTCGGTGCCGTAAAACCAGCCTTTCCAGAACCAGTCCAGATCCACGCCCGAAGCATCTTCCATGGTGCGGAAAAAGTCGGCTGGGGATGGGCTTTTAAATCTCCACCGAGTCGCATATTCTTTGAATGCATGATCGAACAGCTCGCGGCCCATGACAGTTTCGCGAAGAATGTTCAACGCTGTTGCTGGTTTTGCATATGCATTTGGCCCTAAGCCAATTACATTTTCAGCCGAAGCCATAATAGGCGTCAAAACCGATTTGTCAGAGGACATATAATCCGTGATCTGGTTCGGCTCGCCGCGGCGGGTTGGAAAGTTGAAATCCCACTCTTTTTCAGCCAGATATTGACAGAAAGTGTTCAAACCTTCGTCCATCCAAGCCCATTGACGCTCATCGGAATTGACGATCATCGGGAAGAAATTGTGTCCTACTTCGTGAATAATCACGCCGATCATGCCATATTTTACGGCCTCGCTGTATGTTCCGTCCTCTTCCGGACGACCGCCGTTGAAACTGATCATCGGATATTCCATACCACCGCCTGCAACGCCATGGCAGGAGATTGCAACAGGATAAGGATATTCAAATGTGCGCGCGCCGTAAGATTTCAATGTGTGCGCAACTGCCCTAGTGGAATATTGCTCCCAAAGCGGGTTCCCTTCTTTTGGATAAATGGACATACACCAGATCTTGCGGCCGCTTTTGTAAACATCCGTTTGCATAGCGTCCCAGATGAACTTCCGGCTGCTCGCAAACGCGAAATCACGCACATTGTCCGCTTTGTACACCCACGTTTTCTTGCCTGGATTTTTATTCTCGCGCTTCTCTGCTTTCTCCGCTTCGGCCTGTGTAACGATCAAAACGGGTGTTTTGGAAGTTTCGGCTTGCTTCAAACGCTGCTTTTGCGCTGCGGTTAACACTTGTGCATAGTTCTGACATTCGCCGCTTGCTGCCACCACGTGGTCAGCAGGGGCGGTGATGGCGACCTTATAATTTCCAAAAATCAATGCGAACTCACCTTGTCCTAAAAATTGCTTGTGGTTCCAGCCGTTGATGTCGTCGTAAGGCGCAAGGCGTGGGAACCAGTGCGCGATGAAATAATTGGCATTCCCGTCTTTTGGAAAGAACTCATAACCGCTGCGGCCATAATATTCGGTAATGTAATAAGTCCAATCTACGCCAAAAACGAAGCTGGTTCCGGGTTTCATGGTGATCGGCAAATCAATGCGCATCATGGTGCCATTGATCGTGTAAGGCAATGCTTTTCCGGCCTTGTCTTTTACAGCGCCGATTTTATATCCATATTCTGTTTTTGGGTCCAGCGATGACCCTCTGCCGTTGTTCAACGCAGCCAGCTGCGCCGGGCTCATGCCTTTTTCGTTGATCGCGCCGGTCCTGGAAGTGGCGCCTATGCCGTCTTTTTTGAAAAGGTTTTGATCCAGTTGCAGCCAGATGTATTTCAGGTCGTCCGGGGAATTATTGAAAAATGTGATGGTTTCGGAGCCGATAATCTGACGGTTATCATCGTCAAGCTCCACTTTAATGTCGTAATCGGCGCGTTGCTGCCAATATTCGCGTCCCGGCGCACCGGATGCTGCGCGGGTGGAATTGGGTGTCGGAAGTGTAGTTCCCAGTTGTTCAAAGCGGTCGTTGGCTTTGTAATTGGGGTTTACAGGAAGCTGTTGCGCCATTGCAGGCAGCGTAAGCAGCAGAATAAGTAACGATAGAAGTGATTTTTTCATGTTTAGCAGGTTGTTGGAAATAATGCGGTTTTTATAATCAGGCCAGAAGACTTTGCAGGAACTCGTTATTAATGATCAGAGACAGCGACATGCCTACGATAATGCCGGACAAAATATTGATCCAGTTAACGCGCTGCACACGAAGCAGTTCTATCATCACAAAAGCAATGGAAAGAATGATAAAAACAATGATCAGCTGCCCGAGTTCAAGTCCGATATTGAATCCCAACAGCGGATTCACAATGTCTGCTTCTTTGCCTAATAATGTCCTCAAATAATTAGAAAAACCCAATCCGTGGATCAGACCAAAAAACAATGCGATCGGATAACGGATCTGCGATGATTTTTCATTGGGACTAAAAGAAGCCTTTGGGACTACATAAAAAAAATTGAGCGCGGCGGTGATGACAATGGTAACCGGGATCAGCAGCTCAATCCAGTCCGGATTAACATTCACAAAGCCTAATGTCGAAAGTGCAAGCGTAATGGAATGTCCGATCGTGAAAGCGGTAACGAGGACGATCACTTTTTTCCAGTCGATGAGCGTGTACACTGTGCAAAGCGCCATAATGAATAGAATATGGTCGTAGCCAAGAGAATCGGTAATGTGGTTGAAACCTAGTTGTAGGTAAGCCTGGAATTCGGACATTAAATAGTTTTAAAATTAATCAGCATTTGAATAAATACTTGTCAAGACAAAAAAGCGAACTCGAATATATTCTATTCAACTCATTATTACAATAGAAGTGCTAATTGAGCACATCATTACGACGGGTAAAGAAAACATCAGGCACAAAAAAAAGACCGGAAGCATTTGCCTCCGGCCTTTCGAAATTCTGACACCAATTATATAAGACTATTATTTTTGAATTTCGTAGTTCGCATTCTGTGGATCCCAGTTAGCCCATTTGTCAGTCCAGTCTGTTGCGCCGAAAGCACCAACTACTGTATTTGCTTCAAATCCTGTTGGCAATGTTGCGCCGCCAGTCAATAGAGCAGAACCTGTTGTTGGAAGAAGACCTGGTTTCGCAGTGATGGAGTTGTAACCCGTAGCCAATTTAAGATCAGCAACAGCAGCCACTTTGTTTTTGCTTGCAGCAGGAGCGAAAAGCGCTAGTGTAGTGCCTTCGATAACACCTTGTGCAGGCGTTCCTGTCAATGCAACTGTGTTTCCATCCATTTTAATCTTTCCGGTTGTGAAGTTTGCGATGGTAGCATCATCATGGATTCTTACACCAGAACGTGGCCATGCACCTGTAACCAAGGTGTTGTAAACCGAGATTGCAGAGTTTCTTCTGATACGCATTGCTGAGGCAAATTTTGCATTGGGCGTTCCTTCTGCCATGGCAATCGTAACGTTGGCAAATTTAGCCGAAGTCTGAGGCGTTGCAGGTGAACCGGCAGCATCATTGTCAGACTCAAAACCATTTGAATCACCAGCCTGGTCAGCAACAGCCGGATCACGAAGTATGAAACCGTACTGAATGTTTCCTGAGAAACCATTATCTGTATCAAAATCATCATCCAGACCACGGTAAGCGATCAAATGTTTTGCATTTACTGCTCCACCAAACCATTCGTATGAATCATCACCTGAGTAAGAAACCTGTACGTAATCAACCTCAGTTCCTGAACCAACGCCACCGAAAGTAAGACCATTGATCTCTTTATCTGTTTCGTAAGCGATACCAGCGAACTCGATACGCACATATTTAAGCTGTCCTGAATTGTCAGCTGCGTCTGTTCCACCAAATTTAGATTGGTTTTCTCCTTCAATTACCGCGTCTGGCTTGTTAACAGGCGCTTTTCCAAGGAGGATCAATCCACCCCAGTCACCTGCCTTGCGTTGTCCGGCTGGTTTGTTTGAAGTAAAAATGATAGGCTTGTCAGGTGTTCCTACTGCTACGATTTTTGCTCCTGGCAAAATGATCAGAGAGCCTTTTTGAACTCCGTCACCTTTAATGATCGTTCCCGCCTCGATGTTAAGCGTTACGCCTGATTCTACATATACAAATCCTGAAAGCAAATATTGGTTGGAAGCATTCCACGTTGTGTTAGCAGTAATTCTGCCTGTAACGGTTTTCATTTCTCCTACCGGAGTTACAATTATATCATCATCGTCATCGTCGTCATCATTTGTGCAAGAGATAGATCCGAAGATTGTAAGCCCCAACATCAGCAAGCTTAATAGTTTACCTGTGTTTTTCATAAATTCAATTGTTTGTTTTTCAGTTTAAAGTTCTTGGTAATAAAAGAGCAGGTCTGTGACCTGTGGCTATTAAAATTTATAGGTAATGCCAAGCGTTGAGTAGCTTCCGCGTTTGTAGCTCTGGTATGTTTCGTCTACGTCTGTAATATTCTGGTCTTGATTGCTGTCCTGGATCAGGCGGAAACGCTGGTTAAGCAAATCCTGGATTCCCAATTTGATTTCCAGGTGTTCTCCCAATGCTTTCACAATGTTCAGGTCAATGATGTTTCTGGCCATTTCATACACTGTTGGCTGCAAATCGCGGTCACCCACCAGGAAGATCCTGCGACCCACTACATTATAAAGTGCATTGACCTGCCATCCGCGGTTCAAATCGTTGTAGTAAACTCCTGCATTGATCAGGTAAGGAGATTGTCCTTGCAACTGACGGTCGTTTTCCTGTCCTGCAAAGCCTGTTAGCACATTACTATTGATCACCGAGGCATTCAGTAACACGCTCAGGTTATCCACGAATGGGGAAACAGTCAGGTTTTTAAGGGATTTGCGCAATTCAAGTTCGGCTCCGGCTGTGTAAGCAGATTTTGCATTATCCACATAGAATGAAACACCTGAACCTGCATAGCGGATACGCGTTTCGATCGGGTTAACGAAGTGCTTGTAGAATGCCGCAACCGAGATCATTTCACCCTCTTTTGGATAGAATTCGTAACGAAGGTCAACGTTCTGGATGGAAGGCGTTTTCAGGTTGGGGTTACCCACGCGGGAAACGTCGAAGTTAAAGTCATAGTAAGTAAATGGCGCAAGCTCGCGGAACTCAGGACGGTTCACAGAAACTGAGTAGGCCAATCTTACCAACGATTTCTCGGTAAAGTTGTACGCCAAGTTTGCCGAAGGCAGGAAGCGCAGGATCGGGTTGTTTACACGGATGCGTTCGCCACTTCCACGCTGTCTGCTTTGCAGTTTCTGAATGTTGTTCTCAACACGCAAACCAACCGAAACATTGAATTTTTTGCTGAAAGGAATGTACGATCCTACATAACCAGCCATCAATGTGTTCTGGGCCGTGTATTTATCGTCCGTATTGGTTCTTTCTGCGTAGTAAAGCTGATCTGCTCCAATGTTTTGTGAGTCAAAAAGCTGTGCTGGTGCTTGTCCAAGCAATTCTTGTGAAGCATTGCCCGAGTTAGTCAGGTTGAACCATCTTGCTTTGAATGCCCTGTCTTTCATTTCACCGTAAGCGCCTGCACGAAGTTTGATCTGCATGCTTTCGTCATCTTCATAGCCGTTGCGTTCGAAACGGTGTTCAAGATCGGCGCGGAATGAGCTGGTGTATTCGGTTAGTTCTGAATAGAATCTTGCACCTCTTGTTAAGCTGGCGTTGCTGCCCGGCACAAGTTCAACCTGGAAAGGACCAGTGCTGCCCATGGCGCGGCTTGAAATAAAGCGGCGGTAATCCGGTTCGTTACGGATGGTGGTTCCCAGTGCGCCCAGCCATTTAAAGGTCGTATGTGCGCCCAGTTCGTGCGTTCCGCCCAACTGGCCTGAGTAGATGCTTTTGGATTCGTAACGGAAGGCGTAGTTCTGAACTTCCGTATCATTGTCCGTATTGTAACCCTGACGGAAGTTTGTTTCCTTGTTCGAAAGCTGGTTGAAGAGGTTTCTGAACTCGATCTTATGATTCGGATTGATGATCAGTGCCCAGTTGGACATTACACCCAGGCGGACATTGTTTTGATACAATTCGTCCTGATATGAGCTTTGGATTGAAGATTTTTGTTTTTCTGTGTCAAAGCTCAGGTAACGGAATTGTGTTGTTGGCAAAAATTGGTGTGTGGATGAATAGTTGACATTGTTGAATGTTGTCAACTTCATGTTACCCAATTCAAATTTATGGTTGTAACCCAATGAAGCACGCAAATCAGGCGTAACTGATTTTGATTTCAGATCAAAAAATTCCGGGAGGTTACGGAATGCGTTCAATGTTGCGTCCGATGGCGAACTTTCGCTTTGCAATCTTCTTGTGGAAGGGAAGCCGTTAGGAAGCGCTCTCTCTGCTGATCCGAATCCAGCCCAGTCCAATGGCGCACCTTTGTAGTCAAGCACATTCTTGAATGTGGTGTTCCCGCGGTAACCGCCCGTCAGGTTGAATGTGAATCCGTTGTCGTCAGGGATTGTTTTTGTATAAATTTTGATAATTCCACCGGCAAATTCACCTGGCAATTCAGGCGCGCCGGATTTGTAGATCATCATCCGGTCAATGGCCGTGCTTGGAATCAAGTCAAAGGAGAAGGACTTTACATCAACCTCGGTGGAAGGCGTGATCGCGTCATTCAACATTACTGTATTATAACGCTCGTTCAGACCACGGATGATGACGAAGCGATCGTCCTGGATAGAAACGCCCGGCACGCGGCGAACAACTTGCGAAGCATCGCGGTCTTGTGATTTTTGGATTTGCTGGGCAGAAATACCCACGGCAATTTGCTCAGCCTGCTTGATTTCGGTGATAACGGAAACGTCTGTGAAGGATTGACGTTGCCCCACGATCTTCACTTCTTCCAGGTTTGCCACATCTTCCTCAATGGTAGTATTAATGAGGACGGCCTGGTTGGGGTAAACTTCAATCGCAATTTCTTTCGGCTTGTAAGAAACGTAGCTTACGATAACCGTTTGTTTTCCCGTCGGGATATTTTGAATGTCGAAATTTCCTTCAACATCCGTTGCTGTGCCTACTGGTGGAGTGGAGCCTTTTAAAACGACGCTGGCTCCGATGACAGCTTCCTTGGTTTTGTAATCGACAATGTTGCCCTTAATTGAACCCGTTTGGGCGTACACCAGTGTTGTGCTGAGCAGGAAAAATAAGATGGAGGTAGTTTTTAAGTTCATTTCTTGTGTCAGAATTATTTTCGACACAAAAGTAGACTCCCAATGTTACCCCAATGTTACCCACATGTTATGGCTCAGTTATTTCGGAATGTGGTTTTTTGTTTAAAATCAGGCACTTACTCAATAATTCCGTTTCCTTCACCTGCCTCAAAATTGTCCAGATCGTACACAAAACCGTTAATGACCGCATACTTGACAACACCGCCTTTTTTGAGGATAAATGTGGCTGTATTGCCCAGTCCCGCCGTGCCGGATGGTGCGGCCTGGCCGCTTCTTAGCACGTGCAGAGGAGTGGTGGTGAAGTAAAGTCCGAGTGCCCGCGTGTTGGAATCAGGGGTGAGACGGACGTAGGTGTAACCCTGTTTGAGCAAGCTTAATGCATTGAGTTTACTGATCTCGCTTACATTTTTATATGTGGTCGGATATACTTTTCCTTTTTCAATGGTCAGTCCGGTCGCGTCAATTTCCTGGCTGCCGAATTGCGGGTGCAGGTCGCCGAAGTCTTCTATTTTGCTGTAATAGAAGAATTTGGTGGCATTGGAATAACTTACCTCATTGCGGTTAATGCCCAGATCTGCCAAAAACGACTTTCCTGACTGCCTAACCGTTGCATTGCGGACTACGAGGTCATAAACCCATCTTCCGTTTTCGGGGATTTTGTAATAATCATCGCGCTTTTCCTTGGTTAAGGAATTGTCAGCGATCTTATCCAGAGCAGAAAGGATTGCCATGAAATTGAGTTTCCTGATGTACTGTTTTTCAGGATCGCCCACATAACCGCCCGATTCAATGAGCACCAATGTTGTGCCCCATTTCTGCACATTATCTCCAAATCCGCGCGGCTCGTGATCATCCGCATAGCGAGCCACCTGACCGGGAATATATTTTTGCAAAACCTTATTCATGCCCACGATCAGCTGCATGGAACGCTCGCGGACGGGATTGATATTGAGTTCGTAATCATAGGAAGTTGCCAGGAAAGAGATCGTCGCAACCTTGGCGCTTCTGCCAGCCGAATAGCGCGGACTCTGGTCGTGCAGGTTGAATCCGTAATCGGGTTTCAATTTGTCCACCAAACCTTTCAGAATAACGGCTTCGGGTGTTTGGCGAGAGGCTGCATCGCGGTTCATATCCACGCCCTGCATGGTGCGGCGCTGGTAACGTTCGGCGCCGTCGGGGTTGAGCATAGGGACAAAATATAAGGTCGTGTTTTCGAGCAGTTCTTTGCGGAAATCATCAAAACCATCGTTTTTGCCTTCCAGGAAATTGAATATATCAAAGCTCGCCATGGTCGCAGTAGGCTCATCGCCATGCATTTGCGTCCATAAAAGTACTTTTTTCTTGCCGTTACCGACTTTGATCATCTGAATGGTCCTGCCTTCGAATGACTCTCCTACGGTCTCAATCTTGTAAAGCGGGTTGCCCTGACGTTTGGCGATGAGCGGAAGGATGTCTTTTTGCTTGAAACGGCGCTGTGTTAATGTGGTCTCGCGGTAAGTGTCGTGAACTTTAAAAAGCCGGTTCGGCAGCTCTTCGGATTGTGCCTGGGATGTAACGGTGGTCAAGGTAAATAGGAAGAAAAATAGTTGTGAAATGAAAATTCTCATGATCATACAAAGCCGTTTTGTAATCGCAATGTACAAGAATTTTCTAAGCAAATTTTAATGTAATATTTGTTCGCATGCTTTCAACTTCTAGCAAATATTACTTACATTTGTGCATGTTTAAAGCTGAAACAAATCATCATTTTCATCAAGGCCATCTGGCTTTCGGACGTCTTGGGTGATGTGTTTTTGCAAGTAGTGTTGTAATAAGGTTGAATACATAGTATCCCAGAAGCCCGATTTTCAAAAATCGGGCTTTTTTTGTTTTGCCTCAAACCACATTGAATGAAAACAGTCATTATTAAATATAACGCCGGCAATGTGCAGTCGGTCATGTATGCGCTGGACCGCATTGGCGCGAGTTACCTCTACACGGACGACGAGGAAGAAATCCGTTCGGCGGATAAGGTAATCTTTCCGGGCGTGGGAGAGGCGAGCACGACGATGAATTACCTGCGGAAAGTCGGGCTCGACAAAGTGATCCCGACATTAAAACAGCCTTTCTTTGGCACTTGCATTGGTATGCAGCTCATGTGCCGGTTTTCGGAAGAAAATAATACCGAATGCATGGGGATTTTTGATGTGGACGTGAAACGTTTTCCAGCAACGCCCAACCTGAAAGTGCCGCATATGGGCTGGAACAACATTACCGGCTATCAAACTGCGTTGACCACCGGTTTGCCCGACAATGCTTATGTTTACTTTGTGCATAGTTATGCGGCGCCGGTTTGCGAATATACTGTGGCAAGCTGCGAATATGTGCGGCCGTTCAGCGCCATGTTGCATAAGGATAATTTTTACGCTGCCCAATTCCACTGTGAAATAAGCGGCGACGCGGGACAGCAGATCCTGGAAAACTTTTTAAAAATCGTATAAACCCGTTGAAATGATTGAAATAATACCAGCCATTGACCTGATCGAGGGAAAGTGCGTGCGCCTTACCCAGGGAGATTACGGGCAAAAAACCATTTACAATGAAAATCCGCTCGAAGTCGCCATGCAATTTCAGGATGCGGGACTGAAACGTCTACACCTGGTGGACCTGGACGGGGCGAAAGCAAAAAAGGTGGTGAACTGGAAAGTGTTGGAGAAAATAGCTTCAAAAACTACGCTGCATGTGGATTTTGGCGGCGGCGTTCAGTCGGATGAGGATTTGAAAGCGGTTTTTGAAAGTGGTGCCAAACAAGCGACCGGCGGCAGCATTGCCGTGAAAAATCCGGAAGTTTTCTTGAACTGGCTTTCGGTTTATGGCGGAGAAAAGATCATTCTGGGAGCCGATGCGAAAAAGGAAAAAGTAGCAGTAAGCGGTTGGGAAGAAGGGACTCAGATTTGGGTTTACGATTTTGTAGAAGAATATGTCGCAAAGGGTGTAAAATACACGATCAGCACGGATGTGGCGAAGGATGGTCTGTTACAAGGCCCTTCTTTTGACCTATATAAAAATTTGCAGGACAAATGTCCTGACTTGAAAATCATTGCCAGCGGCGGCATAAGCGGATTGGAAGATGTGGAAAGGCTGGCTGAAATGAACATTTACGGCGTCATTATCGGAAAAGCGATTTATGAAAACCGGATCAGGCTGAGTGAGTTACAGCGTTTTTTAAATTAAAATATGCTAACAAAGCGAATAATCCCATGTCTGGACGTGAAGGACGGACGGACGGTGAAAGGAGTTAATTTTGTGAATCTGCGTGATGCCGGCGATGCGGTTGAACTAGGCGCATTATATGCTGCGCACGGCGCAGATGAGCTTGTTTATCTGGACATTACGGCAACCGTCGACGGTCGTTCCACATTCATTGACCTCGTAAGAAAGGTTGCGCACACCATTAACATTCCGTTTACAGTCGGCGGCGGCATTTCGTCGATTGCAGATGTTTCTGCTTTGCTGCATGCCGGGGCAGATAAGGTTTCTATAAATTCAGCAGCGGTGAAAAATCCGGATCTGATCAATGAGCTTTCGCTGGAATTTGGCAGTCAGTGCATTGTAGTGGCGATTGATACGCGTTACATTGAAACCGAAAATGGCCATGAGCACATTGTGCACACGCATGGAGGACGCAAACCAACCGAGCTTCGGACCATTCCCTGGGCTAAGGAAGTGGAAGATCGCGGCGCCGGAGAAATTTTGCTGACTTCGATGGACACCGATGGCACTAAGGCCGGTTTTGCTTTGGAACTCACGGCAATGATCAGCGGTAATGCCAACATTCCGGTGATCGCTTCTGGTGGAGCGGGAAATATGGAGCATTTTTATGATGTCTTTACCACCGGAAAAGCCGATGCGGGCCTTGCAGCAAGCATTTTTCATTTCCGTGAAATTGATATTCCGGATTTGAAAAAATACCTTCACGACAAAAACCTTCCGATGCGCATGACGCGCTAACGCGGGATTTTTCAACAATTAATGCAACTTTGTCTAAATGACCATTCAAAATGAGCGATACATTTTCAACAATTAATTTCAATAAATCACCCGACGGACTCGTGCCGGCCATTATTCAGGATTCCAATACAAGCAAAGTGCTGATGCTCGGTTATATGAGCGATGAAGCGTTGGAAAAAACGAAAGAGCTTGGTACGGTGACGTTTTTCAGCCGAAGCAAGCAAAGGCTTTGGACAAAGGGTGAAACGTCCGGAAATTTCCTTTTTGTGAACGAAATAACCGCAGATTGTGACGGCGATACGATCCTTATAAAGGCAACGCCCGCTGGGCCAACTTGTCACACCGGAGCGGATACATGCTTTGGGGAAAAAAATAGTCAGGATACCCGAATCGGGGAAGCATCTTTTCTCAACTACCTGCAGAAGGAAGTGATCCGGGAAAGAAAATTAAATCCGCAGGACGAATCATACACCAGCAGCTTATTCCGCAAGGGAATCAACAAGATCGCCCAAAAGGTTGGGGAAGAAGCAGTGGAAGTTGTGATCGAGTCCAAGGACGACGATGCGGATCTTTTTAAAAATGAAGTGTCCGATTTGCTTTTTCACCTCTTGGTGCTTCTGGAACAGAAAAACATTGACTTAGACGAGGTAATTGGCGTACTTCGTAGCCGTCACCAATAAAAACGGACACATAATGAAACTAATAATACGACTATTAATCAGTACGTTAGCTATTCTTATTGCAGCTAATTTGATCCCAGGTGTTGTTGTTGCAAGCACCACTACGGCCATTATTGTTGCCATTGTGCTCGGAGTCCTGAACACCTTCCTGAAACCCGTGCTGCAGATTCTTGCCCTGCCGATCACGATCATGACGCTGGGACTTTTCTATTTCGTGGTCAACGTTTTTATTATTTACATTGCAACTTACCTGGTTTCAGGCTTCTCAATAGACGGATTTATTCCCGCATTACTCTTCGGTCTCGTCGTTTCTCTTATTTCCGGAATTCTTGGTATGTTTTTGGATTAGCGTGTAAGTCCAGCTCCGTAAGAGCCTTAAATTGATACACATGAATGAAAACTACTGCTTATGCTTAGTCAACTAGAGGAAATTAAGGACACGCTTTTTAAGTATTTCGAAACACGTATCGATTTATTTAAAATTGAAACGAGGGATAAGATCGAACGTGCAGTTGTAATGGCTTTATATGGTGCAATATTGCTTTGCATCGCCCTTACAGTGCTTATCCTGATTGTAATTTTGCTGGGGACTTTCCTGAACAAATGGCTCGACAGCGACTATTTGGGCTATTTGATATTACTCGGCGTCTTCGTTTTAAAACTGGTAATCTGGATCGTTTTCAGAGAAAAACTCATCCAGTTTATCAGGGGAATTATCGTTCGTTTTGTTAAAGTAAAAGAGGATTAACACTTAAGAAGTGGTATTTTGGGGAAAAATTCACTCAAATTGCTATTTTTGGGTTCCTTTTGAAAATTTCTCAGGTCATCATTAAACTAAAAAATGAAATGAGTTCTTCAATAGATTCTTCCGTAAAGATCACTAAACCATTCTCTTCCGATACGGATAAAGATAAGCAAGACTTGTTGCTGGATGCGGATCTATACAAGGATAAGCTCGAATTGCAATGGAGCGGGCTTAAAACGGATGCTACGGAATACGGGAAAAAAGCGCTGATTATCGGCGGTGTGGTAGCAACCACTTACGTTGTAATGAATGCGATTTTGCCAAAGAGTAAAAAGGAGAAAAGAGCGGAAGGACAGGAAGCTGTGGCGTTTGAACAAGCTCAGGCATTTAAGGCAGGTGAAGCAAAACAAAAAAGCAAATTTGCGGTGGGAGCAGCCGTTCAAAGTTTAGCCTGGACATTAGCTGTGGGTTGGGCGCGCCAGAAGCTTAAACATTTAATTGCAGATGAAAGAAAAATCGAATGAAAACAGCGAATCATAAAATCGCAGACCTCCTTTCAGCAAGAAAAATAGAGAAAAGGAAATCGTTTGCTGTTCTCTTGGATCCTGACAAAGTTAATTTTTCCACTTTTCCGAAATTCCTGGAATATGCGGTTGCGCATGGCGTTGACTTTTTTTTTGTAGGAGGCAGCCTCATTACCAATTACGCAATAGACCAGCTCATTGCCGCTATACACGAGCATACCAACATTCCCGCGATTCTTTTTCCAGGAAGCAGCCTTCACATTGATCCTTCTGCAGACGCAGTCCTGTTGCTATCATTAATTTCTGGCCGGAATCCGGAACTGCTTATAGGGCAGCACGTTATTGCTGCGCCACTATTAAAGAGAAGCGGGATCGAAGTTTTGCCTACCGGTTATCTTTTAATCGAAAGTGGCAGGCTTACCACCGTATCCTACATTAGTAATACTACACCATTACCGAGAGACAAGCCTGGCATTGTGGCATGTACTGCATTGGCTGGTGAGTTTTTGGGCCTAAGACATATCTTCCTGGATGCCGGCAGCGGCGCACAATTTCCGGTTACTGCGGAGACCATCAGGGCTGTCCGCGAAACAGTGGACACACCTATTATCGTTGGTGGCGGTATCGACTCATACGAGAAAGCCGATGCTGCCCTGGGCGCAGGCGCGGACGTGATCGTGGTTGGTAACGGAATAGAACAAAACCCGGATCTCCTTCCAGAAGTCGCGGCGTGCGTAAAGGCTTTCAATAGAAAAACAGAAAGTGTTTAAAGGAACAACAGGAGATTTTATTGCACAAAATAAAGGGATTTGGGTGTTTTCTAAGGAAATTTTAAGTTCTTGGAAAAATACAATAGCAAAGGTTGGGAATATTCAAATTAATCCTGCTACATTTGTATCGAACCTTAATTACACCCAAGAAATGAAAAAAATATTTGCATTGGCGTTTGTTGCCGGGATGGTAACTTTCGCTGCTTGTACTAGCAAACCAGCTGACGAATCTGCTGATACTACTGCTGTAACTGTTGAAACTCCTGCAATTGATACAACTGCAGTTGATACAATGGCTGCTGATACAGCTGCTGCTGATTCAGTGAAGTAATTAGACGTACAAGTCGAAATTCGTGAAAAGCGCTATGAAAATAGCGCTTTTCTTTTTTTATTTAAGGAATGAAAAACATATCCTTCGGCCTCCATGTTCCCCAGGCGGCAATCGCATATTGCGAGGAGTTACATAAAATTTACAAGTTCGATTTCTTCCTCTCGCGCCCCAGGCGCACCCGACTAGGTGACTTCACGGTTAAGCCCGGTTATGTTCCCAGAATCACGGTAAATGTGAATCTTAATCCATATAATTTTCTGATTACCTATTTGCATGAAGTGGCGCATTGCGTAGTGCATCAGCAATATAAAATCCGGCTGAGAAAGCGCGTCGCCCCGCATGGCATAGAGTGGAAACGGGAGTTTGGTAGATTATTGCAACCTGTCCTCAACGAAAATCATTTCCCCGCAGATATTCTGGAAGCATTAATACGTTATGCTAAGAACCCGAAGGCCTCGACAGGCGGCGACCAGATTCTCTTTAGCGCGATTCGCAAATATGATGATCAAGCACTCAATTCATCCAGAATTGCACTTGTTCAGCTGAATGAAGGCAGTAATTTCGTTTTTCAGAACAGGTTGTTTGTCCGTGGGTCGCTCAGGAGAACACGTGTGCTTTGCACGGACAAAGCTTCCCAGCGTCTTTACACCATTCCAGCCCATGCATTGGTTGAAGCATGTTAATTTTCCTTTTCGCCTGATCAGGACAGCGTTTTGCTGTTTGGGAATAATCATTTCTTTTTCTTTAAAAGCGCAGGAAAAATCAGTCCTTTCAACCGGCAACTGGTACAAGCTGGCTGTAAGCCAAACGGGCATCCACCGAATTGATTTTTCCTTTTTTCGGAAACTAGGTGTCAACCCTGCCGACATTGATCCAAGGCAGATCCGGATTTACAGCCAAAGATCAGGAATGTTGCCGCAGCCAAATAATGTATTGAAATCCAATGCACTGGCTGAAAATGCAATCATGGTTTCCGGTGAGGAAGATGGCAAGTTTGATGGCAATGACGCGGTTTTTTTCTATGCCGAAGGGCCGCATGAAATTTCCTACGATTCTGCAAAAGCTGAATTGAGGCATCAGATAAACATTTACACAGATTCCAGTTACTATTTTCTCACTTACGGGCAGCAAATTGGGTTAAGGGTGAAGCCGTTAGCGACCATTACATCACAAAAAGCCCACCTGATTAACCAATTTGACGATTACTGGTTTCATGAAGCGGAAACTTATAACCTGCTGAAATCAGGGAGGGAATGGTGGGGAGAATATCTCAACAATGCTCCGCTTTCTTTTACTGCAAACATTCCAGGCATTGTTCCTGCTTCAAAAATAAAATTGCGGACATCGGCAATCGGTGCGGCGCAGATCGCCACGAAGTTCCTTTGGCAGCTGAATGGAAGGCAAGCGGGTGAAGCGTCAATCGGAACGGTGAGCGCGGGAACGTATGACATCAAAGCATTGCGAGCCGACGCAACATTTACAATCAACGCCGATAGTTCTCCCCCCGATGCGATAACAGTCGGCGTAGCTTATGAACGCAACGGGCAGAGTTCCGGACAAGGCTATTTGAATTACGTTGCGCTGCATGTAAGGCGGCAGCTGCGGCAGTATGCAATCCAGCAAGTATATCGCTTTTTGCCGGAATCTTCAGATACGGTCACTTATCAATTCAGTAATGCAAGTTCGGACTGGCTGCTTTGGAATGTAAGTAGTGCACAAATTCCTGCGTTTGTTAATCAAAATATTCAAAATGGCACATCTTCGTTTACAACCATTGGCGGGAAAGGGAGCAGACAATATATAGGCTTTAAAACAGATCAGGCGATAGAGCCTTTTTTCTCGCAGAGAGTTGATCCACAAAACATTGTTAGCAATGCTGCACCTGATTTGCTGATTGTAACGCCAGCGGCCTGGAAGCAGGAAGCAGAGCGACTGGCTGCATTCCGGGAGAGCAATGATGGGTTGGAAACGCTGGTTGTCACTATGGACGAAATTTATAATGAATTTGGTGGCGGAAAGCCGGATTTGACTGCTATCAGGGATTTTGCAAAACATTTGTATATGAAAGAACCAGGCAAACTTAAATATCTGCTCTTGTTCGGCGATGCTTCATTTGATTATAAAAACAATTTAAAAAACCAGTCGGCATTTCAACAAAAAAGCTGGGTGCCGGTTTATGAAAGCAGGGAATCGCTGAATCCGGTATATACTTATTCTTCTGATGATTATTTCGGGTTCATGAAGGACAGCGAAGGTGCCTGGACTGAATCTGTTGCCGGGGATCACACGGTTGACATTGGTGTGGGTAGGCTGCCCGTGAAATCGCTGTCTGAGGCACAACTCATAGTGGATAAGCTGATTCGATACGGATCTTCGGGGCGGGTTTTGGGCAATTGGAGAAACAATGTTCAGTTTGTGGCTGACGATGGCGACGGGAACATTCATCAGCGCCATGCGGACGAACTGGCGAGCCTGATACAGCCGGGTTTTATGTCTTCGAGAGTTTTCATCGACGCATTCCCGCAAAACACAGGTTCGGAAGGACAAAAGGCGCCGGCAGTTAATCAGATCATTAATAAAAAAATAAATGAAGGAACATTAATCCTGAACTACACGGGTCACGGCGGGGTTAGCGGCTGGGCGGAAGAGCAGGTCCTGACGTTGGCTGATATGCAGTCGGCCCGTGGCATGGACAATTTGCCATTGTTATTTACAGCAACCTGCGATTTTGGGCGCTATGATGATATGGGTTTGGTATCAGGGGCAGAATTGATGGTTTTAAGTCCAAGAGGCGCAGCCATTGGGGCGATCAGTACCACCAGACCGGTTTATTCCAGCACCAATTTTACGCTTAGCAAAGCATTTTATGAAGCATTATTAAAAGAAGGTCCTCATATCAGGCTCGGTGATATTTTTAAAGAAACCAAAAACAATGCGCTGGTAGGCAGCCTCAACCGGAACTTTACATTGCTGGCAGATCCATCCATGCAACTTGCCCGCGCACGGAAAAGCATTCGTTGGGCCGAAAAGCCTGATACACTGCGCGCTTTGCAAAAAGTGCAGCTGAAAGGGCAGATTTTTGATGCGGTTACAACATTAAAAGATAACAAGTTTGATGGGGTGGCGCGCGTTGTACTATATGACAAGCAGATCACATTCAAAACGCTGGGCAATGAGGGTAGACCCGAAACTTATTCAGAGTTTCGCAGCAAATTGTTTGATGGGCGGGTAAAGGTTAAAGGAGGGGAGTTTATCTGTGAATTTGTAATGCCAAAAGACATTGACTACCGCGTGGGAATTGGCAGGGCAAACGTTTATGCCGTTCAGGCAGACAGCCTTGGGGATGCGAGTGGGCAGCTTGATGTAACCATTGGCGGCAGCGCGGTTCCCGAAACGGACAACACGCCTCCGAAGCTGACAGCCTATATGAATGATGCGTCGTTTAAAGATGGCGATTTAATCGAGCCGTCGGCTACATTATATGTAATGGCCAGCGATGAAAACGGGATAAGTATTTCAAACGCCGGAATTGGGCATAATGTCACGCTGATTATAAATGATACGACCACGATAGCCCTTAACGACTACTACACGGCAGACACCGATGATTATAGGAAGGGTGTCATCACTTATCCGTTTGAAAACTTGCCAACCGGTAAATATCTTATTCGCGTAAAAGTATGGGATACTTATACTAACTTTTCCGAAATTGCGTTCGGTTTTCAAGTAGGTGCATTCAAGGGCATCCAACTCAACGCGCTGAAAGTATATCCAAACCCATTCGACAAAGATCTGTCATTTGAACTGGCCCACAACAGAGTGAATGAAGATGTAGAAATAGTTTTTAATATATTTTTAAACAATGGGCAGTCTCTGGGGCAATTCCGCAGGCAATATTTCAACACGGAGGCAACCGTCAGGGAAACTTTTGACGTCACTCAATCCGGATTTTGGATACCAAACCTTACTTCACTTGTGTATCAGTTAAGCATCAGGTCGTTAAAGGATAATTCCAGAGACCAGCGATCGGGAAAGCTGATCCGTTCTCCATAGTTTAATAAAACTTAGCATTTTTTTAGTAATAACTATCTTTCATTGTATTTTTGACCCTTTAAAGAAGCTGATTCAAAGCACTTCCTATCGCAAATCCAATTTCTATGAGACTTTTTTTTGTTAGTTTATCTTCTCTCTTTATTCTTTCAACGGGTACAATTTTGGCCCAGACCACACCATCAAGCACACAAAGAATTCCACATTCTCCGCTTTCTTTTTTAACATTTGCCCCTGATGCCAGAAGCGCTGCCATGGGGGAGGTTGGTGTAGCAATTAGTCCTGATGCCAATTCTACATACTGGAATGCTGCTAAGCTGCCTTATAATACAAAGGATATAGGTGTTTCTGCGTCGTACACTCCCTGGCTCAGGAATTTGGTGGACGATATGTGGTTGGGTTACCTGACCGGTTATAAGAAATTGGGCGACAAACAGGCCGTTGCTGTTTCTGTTAATTACTTCAACAATGGCGAGCTCGACCTAAGAACTTCAACGGGTGCGCAGAATGGATATTACAACTCACGCGAACTTGCTGTTAGCGGAACTTACTCACGCCAATTAGGGAAAAATTTCTCGATGGGTTTGACATTAAAATACATCTCTTCAAACCTGGCGGCATCCGGGGTGATCGCAGGAGCTTCGTTATCCCCTGCACGGACAGCTGCGGGTGATATCAGCGCATTTTATAGAAAAGCGCTGAGAAATGAAGAAACAGGCGGTGAATTTGTATGGACCCTTGGTGCAGTGCTTTCCAACCTGGGTGGTAAAGTGAGCTACTCTTCGGTTGAAGGTTCAGAAAACTTTATTCCAACTAACCTGAAATTGGGTGGCGGGATCTCATTTACAGCAGACGGACGTAACCGTTTCAATTTTGGTCTGGATGCGAGAAAGCTAATGGTGCCAACGCCGGACGGAACAGACATCAATGCGCGTCCGCTTTTGAAAGGTGTGTTCGGATCGTTTTCCGATGCTCCGGATGGGTTTAAAGAAGAATTGCAAGAAGTTGGATTGGCAATCGGTGGGGAATATGTTTACAATAATATCTTCGCATTGCGTGCCGGTTATAATACAGAACATAAAAACAAAGGCGATCTTAAATATTTCACGGCTGGCGCGGGCGCTCATTTCATGGACAAGTATTCCGTTGACTTCGCTTATCTTTTCCCTGTAACACAAGGAAGTCCTTTGGCCCAGACGTTAAGAATCACGCTTTCTCTTGGCTTAAATAAGTCTGAGAAGCTGGATGTCAACGATACAGAGAACTAACAGCTTTTAGAAATTTACTTTTTCAGAACGAATGGCGTAATTGTAACGTCATTCGTTTTTTATTACTCAACATTGCACATGATCATTGACCGCACCATCGCTCCGGAATTTCGGGTTATAAATTCTGTACACCTGCCAGATCCCCAAACTTACAACCTCGACAACGGAACTGCACTGCATGTTATCAACATTGGCGATCAGCCGGTGATCAGGCTGGAATGTATTTTTGAGGCGGGGAATTGGTATGAGCAGGAGATTGGTGCTTCGTTTTTTGCAATAAAGATGCTTTCCGAAGGGACGCTCACCAAGACTTCTGCGGAAATAAGCGAAGCGTTTGACAGGATCGGTGCATTTACGGAAATGACCCACACCGCCGACCGTATAGGAATTGTCGTTTACGCACTTTCCAGGTTTTTACCGGACGTCTTGCCACTAGTCAGTGAGCTGATCCACGACGCCGTTTTCCCTGAAAAGGAATTTCAGGACCTGAAAAATATCAACATTCAGAATCTCCGGGTTAACAAAGAAAAGAATGCTTATCTGGCCACCACCGCATTCCGGGCAAAGCTTTTTGGCAGCAATCATCCTTATGGGCAAAGCCAGGAGGAAGAGAATATCTCGTCCCTTTCAATTGATACGATCAAAGAGCATTATCAGAGATTTGTTAAAAACGGTAAATTCACGGTTGTACTTGCAGGGCAGGTTAGTGAAAATGATGTTAAAGTGGTCAATGAGCACCTCGGAAAAGTTTATACCGAGAACCAGATCTTACCGGTGACAGATGTTCAGCAGCCTGTTTACGCGAACGTGGAAGTGCTTGTTGAACGACCTGATAGCGTGCAGTCGTCGATTCGAATGGGTCGGAAGCTTTTTAACCGCCATCACCCGGATTATTTCAAAATGCTGGTTACTAACGAGATATTGGGCGGATATTTCGGGTCGAGATTGATGAAGAATATCCGGGAAGAAAAAGGCCTGACCTATGGCATTTCTTCACACCTCGTAACATTACGCAAGGAAGGATATTATATGATCGGGACGGATGTGAAGAAGGAGTTTACTCAACAGACCATTGACGAAATCAAAAAGGAAATTTATCGATTGCAAACAGAGCTCGTTGGTGAGGAAGAGCTTCAAACGGTCAAAAATTTCATGTCCGGAGAGTTCGCCGGATCATTGAACACTGCGTTTGAAGTGGCTGATCGGCAGAAGATATTGTTGCTTGACGGCTTGCCAACGGATTTTTTCAAACATTACATTGAACAGATCCATGCTACAACCAGCCAAGATGTGCTCTCAATGGCTATGCAGTATTTGCAGCCAGAAGATATGCTAACCATCATTGCAGGCGGGAAATAATTACGATTTGTCAAGGGCTTTTTTATATTCTCTAAGACATCTTTCCCTCGCCATTTTGTGGTCAACCATCGGTTCCGGATATGCGTCTGTGCCAAATTCCGGGACCCATTTTTTGATATATTCTCCTTTCGGATCAAACTTTTTGGCCTGCGCTTCGGGATTGAAAATTCGGAAATAGGGTGCAGCGTCCGTGCCGGATCCGACAGCCCATTGCCATCCACCATTATTGGCCGCCAAATCATAATCCAGCAACTTTTCGGCGAAATAAGCTTCACCCAGCCGCCAGTTGAGCAGCAAATGTTTGGCTAAAAAGCTCGCCACAACCATCCTAACCCTGTTGTGCATAAAGCCGATTGCATTCATTTGTCGCATTCCTGCGTCCACTAGGGGATAACCGGTTTTACCATCACACCATTTCTGAAAGGCTTCTTTATCGTAACCCCAGTTAATGTCGTCATAAGGCGCTCTGAACGCTTTACCTTTCCCGACGTGCGGAAAGTTGGAAAGGATTTGCTGATAAAATTCCCGCCAGATCAGCTCATTAAGGTATAAGTTGCTGTGTTTTTTTGCAAATCTGGCCAACTCACGAATGCTTACGGTGCCAAATCTTAGGTGTATACCAATGCGGCTAGTGCCTTCCATAGCCGGGAAATCCCTGCTTGTTTCGTAGTTTTCGAGCAATTCGGCTGAAATTTCGCTGGAAGGAAAGTCCGTGTCCGTGCTTTTAAAGCCCATTTCTTGAAGCGAAGGAATTGTGCTGCCTCCCCATTTTAAAAAGTTTTTGAAATACTTTTTGTTGGGATAAGAAGACAGATAGAAGTCGTTGCATTTTTCCCTCCACATCCTGCTATAAGGTGTAAAGACGGTGTAAGGTGTATTTTGCCCGCTCAGTATTTCCTGCTTTTCAAAAATAACCTGATCCTTATATGCTTTCAACTCTGCTTTTCTCGAACGCAGGATCTTGGCTACGGCCGTGTCCCTTTCCGTTGCATAAGGTTCGTAATCTGTGTTGGTAAAGACTTCGGCAATGTCGTATTTCTCGCTGAGTTCCTGCCATACATCTGTCGGATGTCCGTAGAAAACCAAAATGTCCGCGCCAAGCGTTTGCAATTCTCTTTGTATTTCAAGAATGTTTTGATGTATGAACGTCAGGCGCTTATCTTCCTTATTATCAAGGTCATCCAGAATTGTTTTGTCAAAAATAAAAACAGGAACAACGGGGTTTTCGGAACGCAATGCATAGTACAAACCTGCGTTATCATGCAGTCTCAAATCCCGGCGAAACCAAAATAATGTGATTTTTTCTTTTGTATTTAAACTCATGATTCAAATTGCAAGAATAGTATGCCAAACGGAAGGCGATTTTATATAAATACGAAGTAAAGATTTTTTTGGATGTCCCGGAATTGTAACAGCCGTCTGTTTACTTTGTGTTCTCATTAATCCTTAATCCATGAAATTACAACTTACGCTACTTCTCAGTATCCTCAGCTTCATTGCCTTTGGTCAAAAAAACGCAGACAAGCAGGAATGGAAACAGCTTTTCAACGGCAAGAACCTTGACGGCTGGGACATTAAAATTCGCGGCTACGAGCTGAATGATAATTACCTGAACACGTTCCGCGTGGAAGATGGCAAAATGGTCGTACGGTACGACAAGTATGATGACTTCAAGCAAAAATACGGTCATATCTTCTACAAAGGAGACTTTTCATACTATCGCATTTCGGTTGAATATCGTTTCGTAGGCGAGCAAGCCCCGAAAGGCGAAGGCTGGGCCTGGCGGAACAGCGGTATAATGGTGCACGGGCAGCCTGCTGCAACGATGGGGAAAGACCAGGATTTTCCTGCTTCCATTGAAGTACAGCTGCTGGGAGGCAATGATAAAAAGCGCACAACTTGCAATCTTTGCACACCAGGGACCAATGTGGTGATGAATGGAAAATTAATTACGCAACATTGCGTGACTTCCACATCCCAGACTTATAATGGCGACCAATGGGTAAAAGCAGAAGTGCTTGTGCTTGGCGATTCGCTGATCCAGCATTTTGCGAATGGAGAAATGGTTTTGGAATACAATAAGCCACAATTGGGAGGCGGAAATGTAAGCGGCAATGATCCGTCTTTAATCGTTGACGGAAAGCTGCTGGATCATGGCTCGATATCGTTGCAAAGCGAGAGCCATCCTGTTGAATTCAGGAAAGTAGAAGTTTTGGATTTGAAAGGCTGTATGGATCCGAAAGCTGCTAATTACAAGTCTTACTATGTGAAGGCTGATAATAGTAAGTGTAGTTACGGGAAGAAGTAGGGTTGTTATTTAAGCTTGTCAGCCTGAGCAAACCGGTCCGCTCAGGCTGACAAGCAAACAAAAGCTACAACCTAACAATCTCAGCTCCAATAGCATTTAAACGACCATCGATGTTCTGATAACCGCGGTCGATCTGCTCTATATTATCGATGATACTAACTCCTTTTGCGGATAGTGCAGCAATGAGAAGCGCTACACCGGCGCGAATGTCGGGGGACGTCATACGAATGCCGCGCAATTGCGTTTCGCGGTTATGTCCAATTACGGTTGCGCGATGAGGGTCGCAAAGGATAATTTGCGCACCCATTTCAATTAATTTATCTACAAAAAACAGGCGGCTTTCGAACATTTTCTGATGGATCAGCACTGTTCCCTGTGCCTGCGTGGCTGTTACCAGGATAATGCTTAATAAGTCAGGCGTGAAACCGGGCCATGGTGCATCTGCCACAGACATGGTGGAGCCGTCCAGGAAGTTTTCAATGCGGTAATGTTCCTGAGCCGGGATAAAAATATCGTCTCCCTGGAATTCCATTTTGATCCCCAGCCTTTGAAATACATCAGGAATGATGCCTAATTGAGCGATCTGACAGTCTTTGATGGTTATTTCAGATTGTGTCATTGCCGCCAGACCTATAAAGCTTCCTATCTCGATCATGTCGGGAAGCATGGTGTGTTCTGTTCCGCTTAGCTGGCTTACACCCTCAACTACAAGCAGATTGGAAGCAATTCCTGAGATTTTTGCGCCCATTCTGTTCAGCATTTTACATAATTGCTGAAGATAGGGTTCACAGGCTGCATTATAGATCGTCGTTGTGCCTTCTGCCATCACGGCCGCCATCAGAACATTGGCTGTTCCGGTAACAGACGCCTCGTCCAGGAGCATATAAGCACCTTTCAGGTTGGTCGCATCAACTTTGTAAAAACCACCATCTTCCTCGTCGTAACTGAACTGCGCACCAAGCTTTTCAAAACCTAGAAAGTGCGTATCCAATCTCCGGCGACCAATTTTATCGCCCCCGGGACGGGGAATCCTGCCTTTACGAAAACGCGCCAGCATCGGGCCCAGCAACATTACAGATCCGCGTAAGGCGGCTGCTTTCTGCTTGTAAGATTCCGATTCCAGGTGATCCAGATTAATGTCAGTCGCTTCGAAGCGGATTGATGACTCACTTAGTTTCGTCTGACGGACACCCAGATCTGCAAGCAGATTGATGAGCTGATTTACATCCCGAATGTTGGGAATGTTATGAATTGTTACCGGTTCCTTGGTCAAAAGCACAGCGCACAGAATTTGCAATGCCTCGTTTTTTGCGCCTTGGGGAACAATAGAACCTTTAAGCCGTCTATCTCCGGTTATTTTAAATGAAGCCATATATGAATGTGGGGCAATTGACAGGGATAAAATTAAACCTGGATGTTAGATTCCAGGTTTTTTGCGGTTATTCCGGTTATTATTATTGTTGTTACCGTTGTTGTTATTGCGGCCTGCGAACTTGTTATTAGGCCTGTTTCGATTGGAATTGCCTTGGTTACTATTACCACCCTGGCGTTCGGAATTGTGGCTGGACTGGGCTTTGAATCCGCCGGCGCCGCCACCCTGATGGCTGTTTCCGCGGTTGCGTTCCTGGCTGCTGTTGTTCCGGTCTTTTGGGGCCGCTTCGATGGGCCCGTTGGCGCGGATATAATCGATTTCTTCTGTCAGCTGGCCTTTACTAAGCTGTTCCAGCTGGCCGAGCAATACATTGTCCTCCGGATTGTCTTTGTTCCAGGTGTTAAAAAAGGAGCGCATAAGCCTGAAAATGTAGGAGACAAAGGCAAGCTTATCTTCCTTATTTTCGGTATTAATAGCTTTTTCAAGGAGCAGATCAATGTTTCGGCCGTAATGGCGATACATTAAATTTTGCTGGTTGTAGCCCACTTTAAGTGGTTTTTTTCCTAATGCTTCCGGAGAAGGCGGTGGGAATGGACTGTCCACATCCAATTCAAATCCGGAAATAATGTACAGATCATCCCACAGTTTATTGGTGTAATCCTGGTTATCCCTCATGTTCGGATGGATCTGACGCATGAGCTCGACCAGAATGTGCGCATAAAGGTTGCGTTTTGCCTTATCTTCCATCTTTACGATGTGATCAGCAAGTTTTTGTACGTTACTACCGTATTCTTTCAAGTGGATAAGTCATTTTATAATCGACAAAAATAAGAAGTTTTTACTGAAAGAAAAGGGTGGATGAGGTTAATGAACCCAAATCAATCTTCCCCGTAATGCCTTTTGGGCAGCAGAGGAAACAGTCCCGTTTTTCTGGTCAATTTCCAGGCTATATAAATAAACGCCGGACGGCAGGTTTTCGGGGTGCCAAAACCACTCATTTTTTCCGGAATGCGTGTCAAATGAAAATTTTTGCACCTTCCTGCCCCATAAATCATAAATAAATAGATTCGCTTTTTCGGGAGGGTTCGTTGAATTAAACGTAGCCAGGAACCGGAACCAATGATCCGATGGGTTGGGAGAAACGCTGATTGCCGTAATGTCTGATGTTGCGGCTTGTGTGTTGCCCGATTGTAATGTTGGATCTTTGGGGAAAATGCGGATAGCGGGATCGCCGTGCAGCAGCATTTGCTGGGCTGTAATGATGGCAGTTATGTTTTTGTGTTTGGCCAGATTCCTGCGGATCGCTTCATTTTGGATCACACCAAAGGATTCGTTAGTGAAGCTGGAAACTGCCAGCACTTCGTAAAAACTTTCTGTATATTTTTTTAAATCCGTAGATAGTCCGTTAAATGTGTGTGCAAGAAACAGGACTGCTCCTTTATTCGGGCTAAAGATCCAGTCACTGCTAAGGGTTTTTGTTGAATAAAAAATGCTGCCAGCCGCGCAGCCATTGATAATGATCGCAGGATAACGCGGATGATTTTGGATACGGGATTCCGGATCACTCGCCATTCCTATATCAATGTCGGTCACGTCCAAACTGGAATGTCCAAACAACGTGATCAGACTAGCTCCACCATTAATAGGAATGTGAACCGGAAGCTTTTCAACGGGATCAGTCGTCTTTTTTGAAATCGTTTCCACATGTGCTGGGAATGTTGAACGCTTCATTTTTTCTTCAAAAGACTTTACATAACCCGAAAAAACCGAAAGCTCTTCGTCCGATCTTCCTCCGCTCAAATGCAGTATGTTCTTTCGCCAGGGAGCCGATGCCGGCTGGGCTTCTACTGTCTTTACCTTTATCAGATAATCGTAAACATTCTGGGATGTTAATGCATTGAGGCGTCCGATCGGCACAATCGGGTCCAAGCTGGATACAGAATCCGACCCCATTACAAGCGCAATGTCTGAACCTGGCCAGCCAGCATTCGGAACCATATCCAATGTGCGTGCATAGGCTGATTTTCTTGCAGTTTGTGGGTCAACGGAGCGTCCAATGAGAAAGACGAATTTCAAATTACCCGCTTTTGTCATCCATGAAATCATATTCTTAATGCCAAGCGGTCCCGGAACACCATAATTGAACTGATTGTAAACTTCCTCACTATGCACAATCAAAGGCTTGAAGTTGCCGCCTTGTATAGAAGCACGGTAATTTGCATAAGCTGAAACTTGGTCCGCACCATGAACAGGAACTCTAACTGCTGGATGTGTAATAATCAGATAATCAAATGATTGTAAATCAATGTTGCGGAATCTTACTAGTCGTGGTTTTAAAATGTTCGCCAGTTCCGGCTGATATACCGGCTCATTGGTTAGAATTCTCTGTGGATAGCTCAGTTTGGCATAGGACAAGGATATACTCCCCTGATTTCCAGTCGCAACCAATGTGAATTTCAGCTCGCGTTCGCTGCTGAAATCTGCTGAATCCAGGAAAGTTTTGAGCGTTATAGATTCAAAATTGTGAATGCTGAATGATTTGATTTTTCTTTTTAAGCCCACATTATCCGAAGACCAGAGCTCATAAGCATGTTTCCCTGCCGACCGGCCAACCAGAACCAGCTCGATTTGGGCATTTGAAAATCGGGAAGTCACCGGATTATTAATGTCCAATGAAAAAGAATAGGAAACATTATCCTTGATTTCCGGGCCGGTCCAGCCTTCGCCTGCATCATAACCAGAAATTGCCGAGCCGTCATTATAGCCGCTTTCGGGCGGATAGAAATTGCCGGGCGCGTATTGAGATATGAAGAGCTTTTCGATCTCCGTGAAATGATAATCATTTGAACTTGAATGAGGTGCGACATTGAATTGCGTTCTCTTGCCTGCAATGCCTGCGATATTAAAAGTCAAGAAATAAGCGCTGGTGTCGGAATACAGGCTGTAATGTGCATGTGGGATGTGGACTGGGCTTATGTAAAGTGCGCTGTCCAATGCGCCATCGTTTCTTTGCCCATCAAAAATAACCTGACTTTCATTCGCCATGTCGCTGCTCACCTGGATAGCAACTTCTTTTCCCCGCCAAAACATTTGAAATGAGCAAGATTGATTGGTATCGGTGGGAAACCCGGCTTCTCTGAGTTCAGCACTGGTGATTTTGTACAGTCCGTTTTCTATGACCGGAATACGCAGATAGGTTTGTGAAGGGACGATCCACTCGTTTCCGAATAATTTCTGAGCGGCAACAGATGTTCGTGTAATCGAAAACAAGAAAATAAAAGTGTGCGTAATAATTTTGTTCATACAAATAAGTGAATGAACAGGTTGCGTACATCCTTAACCGGTGTTTTTCCTTTCGTAAACATTCATAGAAAAAGAAAATTCGTGTTGCTCGTCCTGTTCATGAAATTCAGAACTGATCAGCATCCAGTCATCCTGATTTACTACCGGGAAATATGCGTCGCCTTCAACCTGTGCGTGAACAATGGTCAGATATAATTTTTGAACGAGCGGCAACATTTCCAGAAAAACCGAAGCACCGCCCAATACAAATACGGCGTCTTCACCAGAAAGTAACGCGAGGGCCGAAGAAATATCTTTCGCATAAACCGTGTCAGACGAGCTACTTTCCGGTATTGCCGAAGATAAAATGACATTTTTATAGGTTGAATGCAATGCATCCGGCGCTTCAAAGCTTTTTCGACCCATTAGGAAGGGTTTCCCGTCTGTAACTTTCCTGAAATGTTTCCATTCATCCGGCAGATGCCAGGGAAGGCTGTTTTTATTCCCGATCACCCGGTTTTCGCTCATAGCGGCGATGATATAAAGCTTAGTTTGTGTTACCAAGGCAGTAGATTAAAGGATCTTTTTAAAATAAAATATAGCCTAAAATAATGAGGCCAAATGTATCAACTAAATGTTATGCCGATCAAATACTTAAATAACCGTTCATCCTAACTCGCGAATCTTTTTAACATGGTACCTTGCATCACAAAGTACCTGTGTATACCTTTGTAATACCAGAAGGTAAAATCCTATCTGTTAGCCATGAACTTTTTACATTTAATTAACACATGAAACCACATGAATATTGAAAATGCCCAAGTGCAGATGCGGAAGGGAATTTTGGAATTCTGTATTCTGCACATCATATCGAGGGGCGAAGTATACGCTTCTGATATGTTGGATGAGCTGACTTCTGCGCGCATAATGGTTGTAGAAGGAACGCTTTATCCGCTTCTTACCAGGTTAAAAAATTCCGGCTGGCTGGATTATAAATGGGTGGAGTCTTCCTCAGGCCCTCCGAGAAAATATTATGTTTTGACTGATGAGGGGAAAATATTCCTGGATGCAATGCAAGCCACATGGTTTGAACTGGCGGAGTCTGTGCAAACTGTTATACACCGCACAGAGGATTTGAGCAAAGCAGCTTCTTCCAATCTTCCCGAACCTAACTGATCATTTAGAGACATTCGATTATTACAATCATGAAAAAGACAATCAGCATAAATATTGGTGGCATTATCTTCCATATTGAGGAAGACGGTTACGAAAAACTGAAAGGTTACCTTTCTTCCATCCAGAAATATTTCTCTTCTTTTGCTGATAGCAAGGAGATCTTGTCTGACATCGAAGGAAGGATCGCAGAGCGGTTTTTGAACAAACAAAAAGCAGAGGCAAAGCAGGTGATTTCTCTTTCCGATGTGGACGAACTGATCGCCGCAATGGGGACGGTCGCTGACTTCGAGGCCATTGAACAAGCAGAAGACATTCTTGCTGACCCATTGGAGTCTGCTGCATCAAAAGGATATACACCAAAAGAGGAAGCTTATGCTGCATCGGCATCATCTTCCTCATATAGTGCTCCCAAAACTGAGCCAGTAAACGCTGCCGGTCCAAGAAAACTATACCGTGACCTGCGACGCAAACTTTTGGGAGGTGTTGCTGCCGGACTTGCGCATTACTTTACCATCGATCCGATCTGGGTCAGGCTTGCTTTCCTCTTTATGGTGATTGGGTTACCAGCAGGTTCTGGAATGATGGACTTGAATATGGAGGATGAATTTGGTCCGCTTTCAGGCTTTATGGTGCTGGTGTACATTGCCATGTGGGTTGCGTTTCCTGGTTCTACAACATTGGAAGAGGATGCGCAGATCAAGAAATTCTACCGTGATCCGGACCGTAAAGTGGTTGGAGGGGTTGCAGCTGGTGTAGCATCTTATTTTGGTGTTGATCTGGGTGTTGTGCGGTTTCTTTGGGTGTTATCTATCCTGCTTTTCGGAACCGGTGTGCTGGTCTACATCATTCTCTGGGTGATTGCACCCGTGGCGAATACGCTCACAGAAAAAATGGAAATGCAAGGCGAACCGATCACCTTGTCCAATATTGAATCGAACATTAAACAAAGTCTGAATCTGGAAGAAAAAACGGGTGAGGAGCATATTTTGACAAAAGTTCTACTTTTTCCCTTTCGTGCGATTGCATTGATCATAGGCGCACTAGGCAGAGTCTTGAGAGGTTTGGGCCCCATTATCCGTATATTAATAGGCGCTTCCTTGATCGCTATGGCCGTTATGGCGCTGCTTACATTGGTGATCGGTGGAGCGGTGGCGCTGGGTGTGACCAACTCGGTCCCTTTTGACAACCTGCCTATTCCTTTTTTGATATTCCAGGAATTACCTGATACGCTTATTTTGTCCGGTTTGCTTGCAACAGCGATTCCTTTCATAACATTTCTTTTATTGGGATTGACCCTCTTGTCCAATAAGCGTGTGGTGGGAAGTTCGGTTTGGCTTACATTATTAGGGCTTTGGATTGTTGGGATTATAGGCAGCACCATTGGCGGGATCTCTTATCAAAGGAATTTTGCAAGACGCGGAGAAGTGTTGCAATCCACTTTTTATGCATTTCCGCAAGGCACATTAACCTTCGATCACAACTATACGGACGACGAAGATAATGTGGATGTCCATATCAGCATGGAAGGTTACAACACGGCGGACAGCATTAAACTTGATAAAAGACTAGTGTCCCGCGGCGCTACGACAGCCGATGCCAAGAAAAATGCGCAGGCATTGACTTACGATATTGAAGTGAAGGATTCGGTTTTTGTTTTTAATGATGGGCCTGTGTTCGGCAAAGGTGGCCGTTTCCGTGATCAGCAGATCGACGTAACAGTTAATCTGCCTTATAACAAGCCTTTCTATATGACCCGTGATTTTTACCATAATCTTTCACATTGGGAAAGCAGGCATCATATGTTGAAGCGTTACGATGTGGATAACAGCGAAATTTCCTGGAACAAATTACTCTGGATGGTTAAAAGTGACTCGGGACTGGTTTGTATCAACCTGCCCGCGAAGTTCATCCTTGATGAAGAAAGGGACAATAATGATAATTCCGAAGGTTTTACCTTTGATATCAATGACGATAACAGCAATGTTGAGCTGGGGGAACGCGGCAATTATATCAAGCAATTCCCCGTAGGAAGTTTTACAAAAATAGATATAGGCGGCGCTTACTCCATTCTGGTTCGCCAGGGAGCGGAGTTCAATGTTTCTGCGGATAGCGAAACAGAGGAAGCTGTGGACGATCTGAAGGTGACTGTGGAAAATGGCACATTGCGTGTTAGGAGTTCCAGTTTTACGATTTTTGACCAAAATAATTGGAAGCGCATCGGGCTGGTCATCACAATGCCGACAGTTGAAGGGCTATCGCTTTCGGGTGCGAACAAAACAAGGGTGGTGGGCTTTACAGGTCTGGAAAAATTGGACGTAGACATTGCCGGCGCATCGAAGACAGAGATCAATCTGGAAGTAAAAGAGCTGAATCTGGACATTGCAGGTGCATCCCGTGCATTTCTGAAAGGATCTGCAAACTCGGCAACCCTCGACGCTCATGGAGCCTGCAAGTTGACGGCCACCGAAATGAGCATCCAAAATGCAAATGTGGAAGCATCCGGCGCATCGAAAATTGAACTGGGCAGAATTCCTAACTTGTCCAAAAACGCAAACGGCGCAAGTAAGATCAACGCTGAGGAATAATTTAGTGAGCCGTGCAACTTTTTATAAAGGCTGCACATCTTTTCAAAAAGTCCATCTAATTAATTTATAGCATGAAAAAGATCATCACATTTTCGTTTGCAGCACTATTAATGCTTGTTTTTTCCCTGAATGCCAGTGCGCAGGGCACTCGTAACTTTAATTTGACAGGCTTTGACAAGCTTTCCATGGGCAGTGCATTTCGCATTGAGGTAAAGCAGGGGAGCAAATACAGCATTTCTACCAGTGGTCGCGCTGAGGATCTTGATGATCTGGAAGCGACGGTTAAAAGCGATGTGCTTCATTTGGGTTACAAAGGAAATAATTGGAACAAAAACAGGAAGACGGTCAATGTAAGCATCACCATGCCGGCTTTGGAAGGCGTTGAATTTTCGGGCGCCAGCAAAGCCAATGTTGCCTCATTTTCAGGTGTAAGAAGTATGGATATTGAAGTTTCGGGAGCCTCACAAGTGACCATGGAGCTGTCGTCCCCAAAAGCGACCTTTGAATTATCCGGCGCTTCTTCGCTTATTTTGACAGGCCAGGGTGACGTTTTGAACGGCGAAGTTTCAGGAGCCTCTTCATTTAAAGGTCGGGAATTTTCGGCCAAAACAGTGAATATTGATGCATCAGGAGCCAGCAGCGCGGCAGTCGTGGCAAGCAATTCACTCCATGCGGATGCGAGTGGAGCAAGCAGTATCCGTTACTCTGGAGCTGCGAAGGACGTTCATTCCAGCTCTTCCGGCGCAAGCTCGGTAAAAAGAGATTAATATAAGCACCCCTACATAATTTGAACGAAAGGCCGGCTTTGCCCGGCTTTTTGTTTTTCCAAGATCAGCGAAAAAAGTAACAAATTAGGTTAAGAGTAATATATTTACAGACTTTACCTTCTCTATAATCCTTCTTAAGTGCGTTTATGTTTTTGTAATAAAACAACATCCAACAGATCAAAAACTTTTACCAAAGGAAAATGAGAAGTAAGTGTGCCTCAAAATATGCTCTTGCAAAAGTATTTATCCTGATTCTCGCGTGTCTGGGTACATTCAAAGTTTCAGGGCAAAATAAATCCGGCAAATACGTCAACCCGTTCGGCGTAATGAGCGTGACGGCTGGCGTTGGCGTGGCCTATTACATGGGTGATCTGACGGATGGGGTTAATATGAAGCATTTGGGATTAGGGCCTTCCATTTCTTTGGGCGGACTTTACAGGCTCACGGAGCATGTCAGCGCACGCGGAGAAATCAGGTTTTATCAGGTCTCAGCCGATCAGAAATACTCCAAAAACGCTCAGAATAACCTTTCTTTCAAAACTTTTAATCCAGACATTAATCTGGGAATCCAGGCAGATCTGTTCTCTTTCAATAGTCAGGCGCCGATTAATCCCTATCTTTTTGGCGGGGTCGGGTTTACATTATTAAATCCAAAAGCAAAAATCGACGGCGAATGGCATAGTATGGCACCATTGACAACGGAAGCTGTAAAATACAAGCGGTTACCACTGGTGTTCACAGCTGGAATTGGCGTTTCAATCAAAACAACAAAAAGGTTAAGCCTGGGTTTGGAGCTTTGTAACAACTTCCTCAATTCCGACTATCTCGACGACGTCAGCACAGTTTATCCTAATCCCGACCAATTACCGAGTGACCTGGCCAGAAGATTGTCCGACCGCTCTCCTGAAATCGGTTTGGAGCCGCGGCAACCCGGCTGGAACCGCGGAAGCGCAAAAAGCAAAGACAGTTATCTGTTCTTCCAAGTGCGCGGAACTTACCTGATCGGCAACAGAATGCAGGCTAAGGAGCGGAAGAAAACCCGTTGTCCCAAATTTTAATACAAATCAATTCCAATATATGTTAAAGCCTAAACATCCTCATCAGTCAGAGGTTACCATGACTGAAATGGTGCTTCCTAATGATACAAATACTTTGAACAACCTGATGGGAGGCAGGCTTTTACATTGGATGGACATTTGCGCAGCCATAGCCGCACAGAAACATTCGAACCGCATTGTTGTTACCGCTTCCGTTGATAATGTTTCGTTTACCGAACCCATTAAGCTGGGCAACATTGTAACCATGCAGGCCAAAGTAACCCGCGCATTCAACTCGTCCATGGAAGTTTTTCTGGAAGTATGGGCCGAGGACATTCCTGCCGGGCAGCGCGTGAGCACAAACCGCGCTTTTTATACTTTTGTTGCCGTAGACCAAAATGGGCGTCCTATTGAAGTTCCGCCTCTGGAACCGGAGACGCCCGAGGAACAGGAGTTGTTTTTGAGCGCACTTCGCCGCCGCCAATTGCGTCTGGTGCTGGCTGGCCGGATGAAACCTGCGGACGCCATTGAGCTGAAAGCACTTTTTCAGGTCAATTAAGTCGGGCTTACTACTATATTTTTGGTATTTTTACGGCATAAATACATTCAGCTTATGCCAAAAGAGATCATTTTTTCAGATAAAGCGCCTGCTCCGATCGGGCCTTACAGCCAGGCCGTTAAAATAAACGGAACCCTTTACGTTTCAGGGCAGATCGCAGCCGAACTTGCCAAATCGGGCGACATCAAAGCGGAGACCGGGATCGTGATGCAGAACATCGGGCACATTCTCGGCGCAGCCAAGTTAGGCTTCCAAAATGTAGTGAAGTCTACGATTTTCCTGAAAGATATGAATGACTTTGCGGCTGTGAATGAGGTTTATGGCAGCTTTTTTACCAAAGAACCACCTGCCCGCGAAACGGTGCAGGTTGCACGTCTGCCCAAAGACGTGAATGTTGAAATATCCGTTGTTGCGGTCGAGTAGGACGCACGAAATCATCCAGTAAATTTTAGTTTAAGATAATGAATAATAAACCTGTCCGGGTAAGATTTGCCCCCAGCCCGACCGGCCCGCTGCACGCTGGCGGTGTTCGCACTGCCTTGTATAACTATTTGTTTGCACGCCAGCAAGGTGGCCAAATGTTGCTTCGCATTGAAGATACCGACCAGAACCGCTTCGTTCCCGGTGCGGAAGAATATATATTGGAAGCACTGCAATGGCTTGGAATAACCATTGACGAAGGCCCGCAGCAAGGCGGCCCGCATGCCCCTTACCGCCAGTCGGAAAGGAAAGAAATGTATCGTGAATATGCCGAAAGGCTCGTTGCTGAGGGAAAAGCTTACTATGCTTTTGACACAGCTGAGGAACTGGACACCATGAGAAAGCGGCTGGAAGCAGCCAAAGTCGCGGCTGCCCAATACAATGCGATCACACGCATGGAAATGACGAATTCGCTCACATTATCGGCCGAAGAAACCAAATCCAGGCTTGATAGCGGCGAAGCGTATGTGATCCGGATGAAGATCATGCCGAAAGAAGACATTCGTTTCAATGACCTCATTCGTGGCTGGGTTGTCGTGCATTCATCACAAATTGATGATAAAGTGCTTTTAAAATCCGACGGCATGCCTACTTACCATTTGGCCAACATTGTGGATGACCATTTGATGGGCATTACGCACGTGATCCGTGGTGAAGAATGGCTGCCATCTGCTCCATTGCACATTTTGTTATACAGATATCTTGGTTGGGAAAGCACCATGCCGCAATTTGCACATCTTCCGCTCTTATTAAAACCGGACGGAAACGGCAAGTTATCAAAACGCGACGCAGATCTGGGAGGCTTCCCGATTTTCCCACTTGAATGGACTGATCCCAACACAGGCGACAAAGCAAAAGGATTCAGAGAGGAAGGCTATTTTGCAGATGCAACGGCCAATTTCCTTGCCTTACTGGGCTGGAATGCTGGAACTGAGCAGGAGCTTTTCAATATGGAAGAGCTAATCGCCGCATTCAGTTTCGAGCGTGTGCATAAGGCTGGGGCAAGATTTGATATTCAGAAAGCAAACTGGTTCAATCAACAATATCTAAAAAACCTGGACGATACGACGCTTATAGACCAGGCAAAACCGCTTTTTGAGGCGCAGAACATCCATGTTACCACCGAACAACTGGCGCAAATTGTGTTTCTGTTGAAAGACCGCGTGCACTTTGTGAAGGAGATTGTGAGCGAATCCAGCTTTTTATTCCACACACCTGAAACCTACGATCAGGAATTGGTTTTGAAAAAATGGGATGAGCAGGCAGTGAACGCAATCTCAGGCTTCAAGGATTCTCTGGTCGCTTTTGAAGGTGAATTTATTGCGCATCACATTAAGGAAAACCTGGCAGCGACTATGGAAACGCTTGGTATAAAAATGGGCAAAATCATGCAGGCGCTGCGCCTCGCGCTTACCGGCGAAGGACACGGACCAGACTTAATGGTGACCATGGAAATTCTGGGAAAAGATGAAGTCGTAAAAAGACTGGATAATGCCCTAACCCGCTTACCAGCGCAAATTCGCCTGGCATAGTTGTGATATAACCGTTGGATCAAAATGAATTGGTATCCGGGCATCCGGTTCCATAATTTAGTAATCAATCGAAATGACCGCTTTGCGGCGAGACACATGGCTAAGAAAAAACCAAACGATACGACCAAACCAGCTGCGGAAAAGCCAAGGGTTCATAAGGACCTGGATGGTTTTGATATTCAGATCAACTCATTCGGTGAGATCACCACGAGTTTTGATATGGACCGTATCAATGAATTTTTGAATAAAAATGTGGACGACAAAAAGCTCCGGGACCGGGAGGATATTCCCGGCCGGAAAACCCGCAAAAAGAAGAAAACAAGCGAGGAAGAGGAGGAGGAAGAAGAGTAGCAAGTGGTCATTGCAGTTCAACTTACTATCAAATAAACCTTTTACGCAAAGATGATCTCACACGAAATTGATTACAAAATTATTGGCGACGATATCCAGGTCGTAGAAATTGAGCTGGACCCGAACGAAACGGTGATCGCAGAAGCCGGCGCGATGTTATTCATGGAAGATGGCATTGAGTTTGAAACCAAAATGGGCGATGGCTCGGAAGCGAACCAGAGCATTATGGGCAAGATCTTCCAGGCAGGAACGCGCTTGATCACGGGCGAATCACTTTTTATGACCCACTTTACCAACAGAGGTTATGGTAAGAAAAAAGTAGCATTTGCAGCACCTTACCCGGGGACCGTGATGCCGATTGATCTTTCCAAAATCTATGGAAATGAGCTGATCGTTCAGAAAGATGGCTTCTTATGCGCTGCGATGGGCACAAGCATGAAAATCCATTTCAACCAGCGCTTTGGATCAGGTTTGTTTGGTGGTGAAGGTTTTATATTACAAAAAATCAAAGGCGACGGAATGGCATTCGTGCATGCAGGCGGCGTTGTGATGGAGCGACAATTGAACAACGAATCCATTCGCATAGACACAGGCTGCGTGGTTGCTTTTGAACAGTCATTGAGCTTCGACATTCAGCGTTCCGGCGGGTTGAAGTCCATGGTTTTCGGCGGAGAGGGAATGTTCCTGGCCACATTGCGTGGAACAGGCCGCTGCTGGATCCAGTCTATGCCCATTTCAAAATTAATCCAACGACTGTCTGTCGGCGGTCCGAATGCAAATAAAGAAAGTGGTTCTGTAATTGGAGGACTAGGCAGAATGTTTGAAGGTTGATGTTTCGACCGCCCGGCGGCCCGGTTCGCTCAATATGACAAACACTTTGTCACACTGAGCGAAGTCGTAGTGTGACAGTCCAGGGTAAGCGCGAAAGTGCTTGCCTTTTTTATTTCAGAATATAAAGCCCTTCACCGGTTCCCAGCCACATTTCGCCGTCGGGGCTTTCGGCAAATGCAAAAATCCCGCTCGTTCCCAGCTTAGGAAATGTCCAATCTTTGCCGTTGAAAATTCCACATTTTTTATCAGCAGCGAAAAATGACACCCAGAGGTTTCCGTTTTTAGCTGAGAAGATGCGATGTGTGAAATAGTACACATTCTTCTCGTCAGGCAGGTTCAGGATTTGTGCTTTGCTGCCATTGAATTTGAAAATCTGAGGTCTTCCCGCAGCCATTAAGCTGGATAAACTATAATCGATCGACGCCACTAATTCATTGCTATTATTAACAACGATGTTGCCGAAGTAATACGGTTTGAAACCCAATTCCCTGGAACCAGCCACAGAGATTGAGTTGTCAGGATTTATCTTCGCCAGAGAAACTTCGTTAACACCGTCATTGATCGCCACCCAGGCATGATTGGATTGGTCGATGACAATGCTTTGCACCATATTTCCGGGCAACTTTGAATTGGCAGGGGTAAATGTTTTGAATGCAGTTCCATCATATTTTACCAATCCACCGGACTGATAACTGCTGCACGAAAACCAAATGTTATCATCGGCATCGACGGCTATGGAACGGACGGCGTTTTTGGGAAAACCAAATTGACTCGCCTCATATCGGGTGAACTTTGAGCCGTCATATTTGATCAGGTCATCGCTGCCAATCCAGATGTTGTTTGCCTTGTCCACAGCCACGGCCATGATCCCTGCATCCGTAAGGATAGAATTGGAGGAATCGAAGATCCTGGCCGACTTGCCATCATATTGGATCAGCCCGTTTTTAGATGTTCCCAGCCAGGCAATGCCATTTTTATCAAATGCAATGCTGGTGATGAAATATTCTTTTAATGTAATATCCGAAAGCCTGCGGCCGTCTGGTGCAACGTCGTCTGAGTCCTTTTTGCAAGAACCGAACAACAGCAGTAAAGCAAAGATCAATGTAGAAAATCTCATAGCGGTCGGGGCTTAGGTTGCTATCCGTATTGACACCAATATGGATAAAATCGTTGGAAAATATTGACTTTCATTGTTTTAATCAACAAATGTCATTCGCTGCGTACTCGTGCCTGCTTCCGTTACAATGCGCAAGACGTAGATGCCTGCGGGCAATGGGTAAATGGGGCGGACAGACAACAAACCGATAATTTCGCGGTCGGACACAAACAAAGGATGCGCGCTACCAGAGATATCAAACAGGGAGAGCCGGGGAGCCGGCCTGGCTTGATCTGTTTCCAGATAAAATGCCTGCCTTGTAACCGGGTTGGGGAATGCAACAAGCCGTGGCAATGCGCCCGGCTCCAGAATGGTGACAATGGGTGAGTAGGATGTCGTGCCATCCGCATACTCCATTCGGACGCGGTAGAAAATGATCTTTGCGTCCGGATCCGAGTCGGTGAAAGCGTAAATGCCTGAACTTTTCCCGCTGTCGGAAATACTGTATTGTTGTAGATCTGTGTAAATGTCTCCGTTCGTCGTTTTCTCGAGAACCATCCGCTGCATGCCAGGATTAGCGGCCACCAACCACGTTACGTGAATGGTTTGATTCATTTTGACCGCACTGATTGTGTTCACAACCTGCACGGATTTGTAAGCATTATTTACATAAAACAGCGACGAAGTGCTGCCCGCGAGATTGGGCGTTGTGCCTGCCAGCCGGATGTTGTATTGTCCATCCGCCAGATTGGTGGGAAGTTTGATAAGCAAAGGATTTTCACTCCCTATGCCGACTGTGTCAACAAATTTTCCGCTTTCATCAAACAATTCTGCGCGCAAAGCAAGCCCGGTTTCATTTTCCCCATTGACTTTGTAACCAACATAAAACGATGAACCTGGAAATGCCGTGGAAGGCACAATGCCGGAGTGAATGGAGTTAGCGGGTTGAACAGGGATGATTTTTTTGAAAAGAGAGTCGGTTAAGGCCCGGTTCCAGGCAGAGGCAGCTAATGTTAATCCCTGAATGCCACCGGGCACGTTTTCGAAATGTTCGGAAACCGGTCTTGGGATTTGAATGGTGTCCAAATTCGGGCCGGGAAATGTATTGAAGCCATTGAGTGACGAAAGCCTGTTTTGCGCATTGATAACCGGCAAATAAGGATCTTTAACAATGTTGCTGGCCGAATTCCGGGCAATCACCCAGGGCACATGATAACCCGCATCCGCCCTGGCATTTGTAATTAATGTCTGGATGTTATTGAAATAATCTTGCTCAGTGAATTTCAACTGCGCATCATTTTCTCCGTGTGACCAAAGCACCGCACGAATGCCAAGCCTTGAATTTAAATATCGGATTGTGTTTACAATGTTAGAATAGGGCTGTCTGTTTGGCCAGGATTTTCCTACATAAGGGTTGAAAGCGTCTTTCCCAGTTGCCGCGTCGCGGTAGCTGTCAGAATTGGCTGCTGCCCAGGCTGCATTTAAAAAGAGGACCGGGGTTTTCAGTCTTTTCGATATCAAATCACCCAATTCACCCCAGTACCAGGCCGTTTCTCCCGAGGGAAAAATGAAGTTGTCTTTTTCCAAAATACTAAAATCCAACTGCCGCATAGGCTCGTTTGGCGCAACCGTAATATTCTCAGCATTCAGTGCCTTGTTTACAGCATTGATGGAAATGACCTGGTTTGAGGCACTTTTTGCGCCTAACCCGGGCAAGCCCATGGCATTGGAATTGCCCGCCACAAGAAAAACTTCGCCCACGCCGACCCGGTCAATCAAAACAGAATCAATGTTTCCATTTGGCAAGACAGCCGATATTTTCAGGTTGTACCAGCCCGTTTCTGCCTTAATGGAGGCGGTAAGGAATCCTTGACGAAGTTGTTCCTCCTCAAAAACCCAGGTTTTCGCTTTATGCACATTCCCTTCGATTGGCGTAAGGTGTCCCTGGATGCTTGCGTAAGGTCGGAATGCATAGGCAGTTATCGCGATGAGTGCGGAACCAGCATTGTCGCGCTGGACAATCTGGTTGTTAGTTGGTGTAGTTAATGCAAGTTGACCATTTGCGCAAATAGAAAAAAGGAGCAATAAGGCCAAGCAGAAATAGCGAAAATCAAACGAATCGCCCGGGGATACTTGAAAGCAATGTTCGCGTAATTTTCTCGTCATTAACCTTTGTGTTACTTTTTGAATACTTAAATCTAACTTATATTACGCTGCGGCCTTTACCTTATTGCATAAAAAAAGAGCCGGCCCAAATCTGGACCGGCTCTCGCAAGCATATTCTGCTTATTGACCGTAACCTGGATTTTGAGGAGTCAGGCCAGGATTGTTCTTCATTTCCTGGATTCCCAATGGGAACAGCAAATGTTTTTCCTGCAAAGGAACACCTGAGCCAACGTTCAAGTTAAGGTGACCAACGAAATTGTCAAATCCTTTTGTTTTTTCGTTGAACACTTTACGCAGACGAACCATGTCAAACCATGTGATGCCTTCGTAAGCGAATTCATACCAACGCTCTCTCCAAACCGCTTCGCGGAATGTTGCAGCAGTGAATGTTCCGATCGCAGGCGTCGTCAACTTGGCACGGTCACGGATTCTTTTGTAAGCCGCGTAAGCTTCCGCAGTTGGGCCGCCTACTTCGTTTTGTGCTTCTGCATAGATCAGCAACACTTCTGCATAACGGATCAGGTTCACGTTCAGGTTATTGTTACGTGTTGCTGTGATGCCAGGAGCACCCAATGCAGTCTGGTTGAAATGCTTGAATACATATGGCGCACCAAGGTTGAATTTCGCTCCGTCACCATTGGTATAATACGTAGTGTAGAACCAACCTTCCTGATCCAAGGTACGCAAGTCGCCTTTTTCATAAGAGTTGTAAAAACTCGTTGTAGGGATCGTACTTCCGGTTCCACCTGGACCTGCATAAGTTACAGCCTTAAAGTTCGGGAAGTAATCGTTCAACGGGAACGCTGCAACAGCCACATTATACTGGATCTGGAATAAATGTTCCAATCTGTTTTTCAACGCTTCGGTATGGATTTCCTTGTAAGTAGGGAAAAGGTTCACCGTTGTTGGATTTGCTTTCGAGTAAGTGATCACTTCAAAAGCTTTGTCAGCCGCAAGTTTGTAATGCGAAGCACCTTTGCTTAGCGGGAAACCAGCCATTGTCAGATAGACTTTTGAAAGCAATGATTTCACAGCCATCTGCGTAGCACGACCGCTTGTTTCAAAAACAGGAAGTCCGGCAGCTTCTGCTGCAACCAGGTCTTCAACGATCAGCTTGTAAACTTCTTCCTGAGGAGCTCTTGTTGCAAAGAAATCTTCCGAAGTCGCAGTTTGTGGTTTAGTAACCAAAGGAACATCACCCCAGAGGCGAACAGCATTGAAATAAGCCCATGCTCTCAGGAAACGAGCTTCACCGATCAGCTTAGTTTGCTGCGCAGGCGTTGCAGGAGCCAGGAAAGGAATGGTTGGGATTTTTTCCAAAGCCAGGTTCGCGTTAGCGATAATGCGGTACAATCCGTTCCACCAGTTGTTGATATGCGCGGTGTTACCATCGTAAGTCAACGAATAAAGGTTGTTCAAATCGGAGTTCTGTCCCGTTTCAGTAGTTGCAGTTCCAGTTACTGCTTCCAGCAATTGCCAGTTGGCAGAAAAGATCCCGGCTCCATCACCATAAAACCGAAGACCAGCGTATGTTGCCGCCACAGCAGCTTCTGCGTGATCCGGAATTGTGTAGAAGCTCTCCGGGGTAAGGTTGGATGGATCTTCTTCGTCCAGGAAGTCTGAGCAGCTCGTCGGTCCCAGCAAAATAGCGCCGAAAAGAAGTGCCGTCCCTATGTTTTTTAATTTATATAACTTCATAATGAATATCTGTTTTTAAAAAATAACTTAACCTGTTCATTAAAATGCGATCTGCAGACCAGCCATGTAAGTAGTTGGTTTTGGATAGCTGTGCCAGATCATACCTTGTGAAAATACGTTATCAGCATCTCCACCACGGATTGGTGTTTGCTCAGGATCACCATGTGGGTATTTGGTCAATAAGAAGAAGTTTTGAGCAGAAACATAAATTCTCAATTTGCTCAATTTCATCTTGCTGATCATTTCCGATGGGAAGCTGTAACCCAAAAGCAAGTTTCTGCCACGAAGGAATGAACCGTCAAAGATCCAGCGTGTATCCACGTTTGTTACGTAACCTGCACGTGTTTCACGAATTTCAGCAATTTGTGAATTCTGGTTCTCAGGAGTCCATGCACCCAATACAGTAGCGTAGCTGTTTGCGATAGAAACGCGGTCTTCACTAGCGTGCAGGTTCATGTCCATGATATCATTTCCATAAGAGAACTGCATGTCAAATGTCAGGTCAAAGTTGCCGTAACGAACTGTGTTCGCCAAAGTTCCCCAGCCTTTTGGGCTACCATTTCCGATAATGCTGCGATCCGCATCTGTGATGGCACCGTCGCCGTTGAAATCTTTGTATTTGATATCACCAGGCAACATTTTAAGGTTGTTACGATAGCTGGTAAACTTAGCAGCCTCATCTCTTTCAGCCTCGCTCCATACGCCCAGACGTGTAAGTCCCCAGAATGCACCAACAGGCTCTCCGATACGGATAATGCTCGTTTGGTTGGTAATACCAGGACCACCCACTCCGAAAATGTCAGAAGGTGTTGCCAATGACAATACTTTGCTTCTGTTGAACGAGATATTGAAGTTAGTATTCCATGAGAAGTTAGCTCTTTCAATGTTCGTCGTATTCAAAGCAAGCTCAACTCCTTTGTTTTCCATTGAACCAATGTTCTTTCTGATAACCGCGTAACCGCTTGTACGTGGAACCGGTGCATCCAGAAGCATATCTGTCGTTTTTCTGTAATAATAATCCGCCTCAAGAGAGATTCTGCCTTTCAGGAAGCTAATTTCAAGACCTGCATCAGTTTGCGCTGTTTTTTCCCACTTCAAATCAGGGTTAGCAAGTCTGTTGATACCCGTTCCGTTAAATCTCGCATCGTTGTAGATGGTTGCGTAGTTAGCGCTCAGCAGAGACAATGAAGAATATGCAGGGATTTCAGAGTTACCAGTCAAACCATAGCTGGTTCTCAGTTTCAGGTTCGAGATAAGCGTGTTTCCTTTCAGGAATTCTTCATCAGAAACTTTCCATGCCAAAGCAGCAGATGGGAACACCGCATATTTGTGGTTATCACCGAATTTAGATGAACCATCGATACGGCCCGTTACTGTTAACAGATATTTCTCTTTCAATGTGTAGTTCACACGTCCAAAGTAAGAATTGAACGCAAAACGTGCAGCACCAGAACCTACAGTCGGCAAGGTTGCGCCCGCTCCGAGGTTATTGAAGTTGAAGTAATCCGTAGAGAAGTTACGAACGCTTGCACCAGTTGTCGCAATGTTTGTTTCCTGCCATGAAATACCCAAAAGCGCGTTGATCGCGTGGATACCATTGAAAGTTTTGTTGTAAGTCAGGTAGTTTTCAAAAGACCAGAATGTTTCTTTTCTGTTGTATTTACCAGCTGTACCAGATTCACCGATAGCCAATGTACGCGTCTGCGATTCGTTGATCTCTTGAGTCAAAATGTTCGCACCAAGGATTGAACGCAATTCAAGGCCAGGAGCAAGTGACACGTTAGCATATAAGCTACCCAAAGTAGTCTGCGTATTCTGGTTGTATTTACGACCATTCAAACGGTGAACCGAGCTGAATGCACCTTCAGCCTGTGGATAATCACGGTTGTTGGCATAAGTTCCGTCCGGGTATTTAACAGGAAGGAAAGGAAAATCCTCTACCATTTGACGTGGAACCGCATCATTGATATCGACAAGGTTTTCAGCCTGGTTGTTATAGCTCAATGTAGCTCCGACTTTCAACCATTTTTTAACCTGGTCATCAATGCTGAAACGAGTTGAATAACGTTTCAGGAAAGATGTTTTGATCAAACCCTGATCGTCACGATAGTTCAATGACAACGAGTAAGTTGTTTTGTTGTTACCACCGCTGAAGCCCAATTGATGGTTTTGGGAAACCTTGTTTTGCGTAGCTTCTTTGAACCAGTCGGTATCATAGTTTGGGATGAAATTACCGCTTCCGTCTACTGTAAAGATATCAGGGTGTTTCGCGTTCAGTTCTGCGCGGCGCACTTTCGGGTTTTGCGGAGCATATTTTCCGGCAGCCCATCCAGCAGGGTCATATTTTGCAATGTTTGCATAAGCAAGGTCTTCAACCGCAAGATATTCTTTTGCGTTCAACACTTTTGCTCTTTTTGGCCCCGCTGTCGGAACGCTCAGGTCCAGGTTGTAAGTAACAACACCTTCGCCCGATTTTCCTTTTTTAGTGGTAACCAAAATAACACCATTCGCACCTCTTGCACCATAAATAGCTGTCGACGAAGCATCTTTCAAAACCTCAACAGACACGATGTCGTTAGGGTTAATGAAGTCGATGGCCTGGCTTTGCTGGTTCTGGTTTCCTTGCGGAAGCATTACACCATCCACCACGTACAATGGGTTGTTTGAAGAGTTAATAGAGCTAAATCCACGGATACGCACATTGGCACGACCACCTGGGCGTCCCGAGTTCACGTTAACCTGCACACCGGAAACCTTACCCTGAAGAGCCTGGTTCAAAGATGGTGCCGGACGCTCTTTCAGCTGATCTTCCTTAACAGAACCTACGGAACCTGTTAAGTCAGACTTTTTAGCGGTACCGTAACCGATAACGACCACTTCACTAAGCGCTTTTGAATCTGATTCCAATGCAAGGTCAAGCGTTGTGCGGTTTCCCACTTCAACTTCCTGACCAATGTAACCCACAAAGCTGAAAACAAGCGTTGCGCCTGCGTCAGGCACTTGCAGTGTGTAATTTCCAGTTCCGTCAGTTGTTGTACCTGTGCTGGAACCTTTTATAACGACGTTTACACCTGGTAAGCCGTCCCCGTTTTCCTTATCGGTAACTTTTCCTTTTAAAGTTTTATCAATTTTAGCATGAGCAGCAGTCCCCGAAGCGATGATCGTGTTGGCAGAAGCCACAAAGGGACTTGAAAGAGCGGGTATTAAAAACAATGCATTCCGGATATTCCGCATTCGGAACAACCATTGATAGGTATCGGTATTTTTCATGTAGGTTAGTATTGGTTAAACGTTTTTCATGCAATCTTGGCAAATGTTCATAAACTGGTACAAAGTGAATTTTAGCAATTGAGTGTTTTCTGTGTCATAAATTAGTAGTTTACAGGTGAGGAAATGAATTTATGCTTATGTATTAAATTATGGTTATTATTTAATTAATTCAATTTTTGAAAAGACAAATTTTTGGCATCGGCAATGTTCTGTTTTGGGATTTTGATGTTTAGAGGGTTTTGATTTGCAAACCAGGTGCAACGAAATTATTAATCGTGAGAGGTGCCAGGAGCGTGATTTGTGCCAGGGTATTTGCGTGACTTTTCAAAGTGTAAAAACGATGCAAAACAATATCCAATCGGATGAGATTTTTAAAAGTCTTAAAAATACGTTGCAATATTATAATAATTAACAATAAATTTCGAATGAGAGGCAGAGAAAATATAGAATTTTCTGTGCAAACGTTTGCATAAATTCAGCCATAAATGATCAATTTTCGCTCGGAATCAATTAGTTAACCATTAGTATACATAAAAGTGCCTTGTTACTTTTTCCGTATGTAACCGAAAAGTAACAAGGCATTTATTTATTCCGAAGCTGTTAAACCAGGTCCACGGTGCGTCCGGTCTTCACTGATTCGTCACATGCAAATGCAATTTGTAAACTCGTCACAGCATCCTGCAAGTGGTCTGTCAGATCGAAATCCTCACGGACCGCATTCAGGAAATAGCGCTGCTCGCGGTTGCAGAGTTCCTGGTGATCCGGCTCGTCTTCCAGATTGATCCAGGAATCTTCTTTCACAAATTCGTCCTGATCATTCAGGTCTGCATAATGCACACGGATCGATTCGGTCTTCGTATGCGCTTCTACGGAAGAAGATTTTCCCGTTCCGCCCGCATCTTTTGCTACGATAGAAACGCTTCCTTTCGGTCCGATCACATCTTTCACAAAGAATGCAGTTTCACTGATCATCGGTCCCCAACCCGCTTCGTACCAGCCTACGGAACCATCTTCAAACCAGATCTGCAATTGACCGTAATTATAATTTCCCGCAGGAATGTCTTCCGTCAAACGTGCACCAATTGCGTTTACGCGCAAAGGTTTCGAACGCGTCATCTGGCACATTACGTCTATGTAATGCACTCCGCAGTCCACGATGGGGCTCAGGCTTTTCATCAGGTTCCGGTGAACGCCCCACATATATCCGTGGCTTTGCTGGTTCAGGTTCATGCGCATAACCAATGGTTTTCCAAGGTTTTGTGCCTCAGCAACAAAACGCTCCCACGAAGGATGCACACGAAGAATATAACCTACAACCACTTTCTTACCAGCCGTTTTCGCAGCTTCCACCACACGCTTAGCCCCTTCAACAGTATCAGCAAGCGGTTTTTCGATGAAAACATGCGCACCGCTTTCAAGCGCTTTTATTGCAAAGTCCTCATGCGTGTCCGGGTAAGTTGAAATGCAGACTGCATCCGGTTTTGTTTCCCTCAAAGCAGTGTCATAATCGCTGAAAAGCGCATAACCGCCGCCAAGTTTTTCATTCAGAACTTCTTTGCTTTTGCCTGTTGAAACGATCCCGCAGATCTCAAAACCGTCCAGCGAATGATATGCAAATGCATGGGAGGCTCCCATGTTGCCACAACCGACGACTAGTACGCGAAGTGGGCTTCCATTTTCAAAAGATGACATAGTAATTGTAAAATGTTAATGATCCGGGTTAATAGGAATAGGTAAAATGGGAACAAGGCCGGGCTCTGTTTCGTCTCAAAAATAGGCATTAAAATCTGTTTTTGCAGTTTGACGGATTTGAGTGAAAAAAAATCTACCAAGAGTTACAAATTTTTTGTGAAAATCAAATTAATGCTGCAATTATGCATAATAATTTCTACCTCTTCATTTGTTCGTTGCATGACTCACTTTTTACTTCAGTGCAGACTGTCCTGCGTTGTTTCATGGAGGGTTTATGCCCTTTCAATCCTCACGTTTCTCTCACTCAATGCTTTTGCCCAGGATGATTTCAAACCCAAATTCGGGGTTGTGGACCGTGCCGCGGTAGAAATGACTGCTTTCCCGGGCGATAGCTCGGCCGCCGCAGTTTACCTCTACGATTTTGGCGAAGTTACTTACCGTTACGACGACATCCGCGGACTTGTGATGGTGATGGAATCCTGGATCAGGATCAAAATCCTAAAAGAGTCAGCCCTGGACCGAGCTTCCATTGCAATCAATACTTACGAAGGCAGCGGACCCGAGAACCAGGAAATGTTGGACGACATTCAGGGATACACGTATAATATGGAGAACGGACAGGTTGTACGAACTGCGATGGACAGGAAGTCGATCAAGCGGGAAAAAGCCACGGGTAAATATTATGCTTACAAATTCAACCTCGCCAATGCACGCAAAGGTTCGGTGATCGAATATTCGTACAGGCGCACAACGCCATTGACTGTCCGCGATAAACCCGCTCCCTGGTCTTTTCAGGCCTCCGTGCCGAGTAAGTGGAGTGAGTTCCGCATTACGATCCCGTTTTTTCTGGAATATAAAACAACCATGAGCGGTTACCTGCCCCTGTATATCAGCGAACAGGAGCCTACGGACGTGCATTTTAGCTTGTCCAAGCTTAACGGGCGCGGCGTCGCCTATCGTTTTGTTGTGAAGGATGCGCCAGCATTTGTCAACGAACCTTTTATAACGACAGAAAGTGATTATTTGTCCAAGGTTAATTTTGAGCTTTCCGTCATTCAGGTGCCTGGTGAAATATCGAAGCATTTTTCCAACACCTGGGACAATGTTGAAAAGACATTGAACGAGGCAAGCTGGTTTGGCGTAGAGTTGCGTAAATCATCATTCCTCAAAGCCAAGCGCGATGAAATTATGCAAACCGCCAAGACGCCGGAGGAAAAGATGGAGCTGGCATACAGGCATCTGCAAAGCCATATGAAATGGGACGGTTCGTCGTATCTTGGTTCCAGAGACGGTGTCAAAAAAGCCTACGAAAATAAGGCAGGCAATGCTACGGAGGTGAATTTGATACTCACTTCACTGCTTCGCGAATTAGACCTGAATGCTGATCCTGTGATCCTGAGCACACGTTCCAATGGCAGGTTTCTGAAAGAAATCCCGCTTCTGGAAAGCTGCAATTATGTGGTCAGCCACGTTGAGATCGCCGGAAAAGAATATTTTCTGGACGCCACTCAGCCCTATGCCAAGCTCGGCCTTCTACCAGAGCATGCATTGAACGGTTATGGCAGGCTTATCCCTAAAAAGGGAGCTGGGCGGTTTTTGGATATAAAACCACAGGATATGCAGACCAGACTGGAAATGGTGAATGCAAACATCCAGCCCGAAGACGGAAGCATAAAAGGCAATTACAGCATTTCCTATGCGGGTTATGAAGCATTACGATGGCGGGACAAATATGTGAAAGAGCCTGATGACACTTACCACGAAGCGCTTAAAAAGCGATCGCCGGAATGGAAGATCAGCAACATTGCTGTTAAAAATAAGAGTGATGATTTGAAACTGGCGGTGAATGTGGCCTGTGATTTCGAACTGGAAGACGAGAATGCTTCGGGCGAATTATTTTATTTCAATCCCATCATGGCCGGTCGCTGGGAAAGTAACCCGCTGAAATCGAAAGAACGGATCTATCCGCTTGACTTTACCAGCGGCATGTCGGAGTCGTTTATTGCGAATTATAAGCTTCCGGCAGGTTATGTTTTGGAAGAAATGCCAAAGGCGGAGATGATTATGCTTCCGGATAAAGCCGGGAAATTTGTATATCAGGTGCGGCAGGCTGGTGATGTAATTCAGGTCAACAGCACAATGGTGCTTTCCAAAACAAACTTTGCGCCCGACGAATATCATGCATTGCAAGAGTTTTTTGAGCGCGTAGTCCAAAAACATGCGCAACCGCTGGTTATTAAGAAAAAGGCCAATTAACCCTCAGCTATGCGATTTTTAGTATCAGTAATATTTTTAGCCTGCTCCCATTTCTTGCATGTACAGGCACAAGGTGAATTTGATGTCACCAAAATAAGCCCCGAGCTCAATGCCGGGGCAAATGCTGTTATCCGTGTGGATGAGGATATTTTTGAGGTTGTATCAAAAGCAGAAGCGCGCCACAAAAAGCGGACGGTTGTGACCATTTTGAATGAAAGCGGGGAAGCGGAATATGGGCAACTCATGGTGGGTTATGATAAGTTTACCAAAATCAACGACATCAGCGGCAACCTTTACGACGCCACCGGCAAACTGCAAAAGAAGCTTAAAAACGCAGACATTACGGATTATGGATATGGCGGCGGCGGCGACAACATTACCGACGCAAGGATTAAGCTGGCCGATTTTGGTAAGAAAAGCTATTCCTATCCTTACACGGTTGAGTTCATTTACGAGACCAAGGAGAAAAACATGATGTTCTATCCCCGCTGGATGCCTTTATCCGACTCCAAAACCGCTGTTGAACGCGCCCATTTTACGATCAAGACGCCAGCCGGTTTCAAGTTTCGGTATAAAGAATATAATGGTATAAAAGCCGTTCAAAAATCCAGGGGAGACGACGGTTCGGACATTTACACCTGGATTGTGGAAAAGTATGCCGTGCCCCTCACCACGGACTTTTATCCGCTTCCGTTAATGGATTACACGCCTATGGTCATGGCTGCGCCATCCGATTTTGAAGTGCAGGATTATCAGGGAAATTTCAATAGCTGGGACGATTTTGGTAAATTCTATCATACATTAAATGCAGGCCGCGACGTGCTTCCGCCAGCGACGGTTACAGAGATCAAGTCGTTGATTGCCAATGCGAAAACGGATCGGGAGAAAGTTGAGAAAATATACAAATGGATGCAGGCGCGCTCGCGTTATGTGAGCATTCAGCTCGGGATCGGCGGCTGGCAGACCATTGACGCAATGACCGTCGCCAACAAAGGTTATGGCGATTGTAAGGCATTGAGCAATTTCACCGTTGCTGCATTACGCCAGGCTGGAATCCCTGCTTATGTCGCTCTTATCAAAGCTGGTGACGAGGCATTCATGAAACCTGATTTTCCCAGCAGTCAGTTCAATCACGTGATTGCCTGCGCCGTGGTGGCGAAAGACACCATGTGGCTGGAATGCACCAGCCAGACTACAACCCCCAACTTCATGGGCACATTCACCGGCAGCCGCCACGCCTTGCTCATCACACCCGAAGGCGGAAAACTGGTGCCAACGCCCGTTTACAAATCACACCAGAATACCAGAAAAAGCCGCGCCAATGTAAATCTGGACGAAGGCGGGAACGGACAGGTGGAAGTGCAGACATTGTATGCGGGTTTGCAACAGGAATCGCGGAACACCGTTTTTCACAATGGTAATAAAGAAGAGCAAAGAAAGTGGCTGATGAACCACATTAATCTGCCTAGCCTTGATCTGCAACGATTTGAACTTATGGAAGGCCGCGAAACAGAACCGACCATGACCGAAAAGCTTTCCCTTAATGTAAGAAATTGCGCCACCAAAACAGGGACACGGCTTTTTATCAAACCCACACTATTAAGCCGCCCGTTTGATTTGCCCGCCACCACAGAACGCACAACAGATTTCTATTTGCCCGGTTCGGTGTACGACTTTACCGATTCTGACACGGTCTCCTACGTCATTCCAGCGAATTATAAGCTGGAAACAACATTGCCGTCTGTTCAGATCAAATCGGTTTTTGGCACTTATGAATCAAAGACGGTTTTGGAAAATAACAAGCTTGTATGTGCACGGAAGGTCGTTATGAACGGCGGGCGCTACAACGCCAAGGATTTTCCCGCCTGGATCGATTTCCTCAAAAAGGTAAGGAAAGCAGACCGCGCCCAAGTCGTATTCGTCGAAAACAAACCTTGAACTCCGGATTCGGTTTTATGTTAAAATTCGTATATTATTGATTAAAACCAGAAATGTTTGTCGGTTTTTCAACCATTAACTTTGACAAAAATTAAGATCTTTCATAGTTAACACAATCAATATATGAACAAGGAATCCTGGCAAGGTGTATTTCCGGCGTTGCTAACGCCTTTCAAATCAGATGACAGCATTGATTTTGATCTTTTTCGCAAAAATCTGGAAGTGCAGATCGAAGCAGGCGTGACTGGCGCGATCGTTTCAGGCTCACTGGGCGAAGCAAGCACATTGACGAAAGCGGAAAAAGTGGAATTGGTTAAATATGCCAAAAGCATTGTTGCGCAGGATTTCCCGATCGTGGTCTGCATTGCCGAGCAATCCACTGCGGAAGCGGTAAGCCTTGCCAAAGAAGCCGAAGCTGCGGGTGCAGACGGCCTAATGGTCTTGCCTCCAATGCGTTACAAAGCCGACGATCACGAAACGGTTGTTTACTTCAAAACCATCGCGCAAAGCACCTCATTGCCATTAATGATCTACAACAATCCGGTAGATTACAAAATCGAAGTGACGTTACAAATGTTCGAGCAGCTTGCCGAGATTCCGAATGTGCACGCAATCAAGGAATCAACACGTGACGTAAGCAATGTTACCCGCCTGTACAACCGTTTCGGTGACCGTTTCAAAGTTTTCTGCGGCGTGGATACATTGATTATGGAAGAGGTTATGCTGGGCTGCGACGGCGTTGTGGGTGGCTTGGTTGACGCATTCCCAAAAGAAACCGTTGCGATTTTCAATCTGGTTAAAGCTGGTTTATATAAAGAAGCCTTGGCCGTTTACCGTTGGTATCTTCCTTTGCTAGAACTGGACATTCATCCAAAACTGGTTCAAAACATCAAGCTTGCCGCTACCAAAGCAGGCATTGGCTCGGAATTCGTTCGCGCACCAAGATTAGTTTTGGAAGGCGCAGAGCGTGAAAAAGTGCTTGCAATTATTGATCAAGCTATTTCAACTCAGCCTGCATTGCCAGATTATTTGAATTTGTCTTCGGATTTTTCTGTTGCATAACATTGTCGCATGACGTAATCCGGCTTTACTTTAAAGCTGGATTAGCATTCAATTCGCGACTTTTACAAACAGAAATTATCCTAACCAACCATGACAACTTCAAAAGAACAACTGGAAGCCATATTGCAAAAGTCTCTCGAGGCTTTTGTGATCATGAAAAAATATTCAATTCAAAAGCGTGTTGCGCTGATGCGGACCATTGCGGATGAGATCGAAGCCATTGGGCCTGAACTCATTGCAACGGCCAAAGCAGAATCCAACTTGCCCGAAGCACGCTTAACCGGCGAAAAAGCACGGACGATTTTCCAATGGAGAAGCTATGCAGAAGCATTGGAAAAAGGCGCTCCGCTGGATGCCAGCATCGACACAGCAAATGCCGAAAGGACGCCTCCTAAGCCGGATATTCGCAAAACAAGCATTGCATTAGGACCCGTTGCCGTTTTCGGCGCAAGCAATTTCCCATTCGCATTCTCAACAGCAGGCGGCGACACAGCCAGCGCCATTGCGGCAGGCTGCCCGGTTGTGGTAAAAGCACATCCCGGCCATCCCGAAACTTCGCAGATCATGGCCGATGCCATCAGTCGCGGGGTTAGCAAAAGCGGTTTTCCGGAAGGCACTTTTTCACACGTTTATTTCGAAACCAATGAGGAGTCGCAATTTTTGGTAAGCCATCCGATCATTAAGGCCGTTGGTTTTACCGGTTCTTACCATGCTGGAACTGCATTGGCTGAGATTGCGGGAAAAAGACCAAATCCAATTCCGGTTTTTGCTGAAATGGGCAGTGTTAATCCTGTGTTTTTATTACCAAAAAAATTGGAAGCATCTGCTGCTGAATTGGCAAAACAATATGCTGGCTCGCTAACATTAGGCGTAGGTCAATTTTGCACAAATCCCGGCATTGTCATTGCCATTGAAAGCCCTGCCTTGGACACTTTCGAGAATGCCTTGCAAGAAGAAATTGTAAAAATCGCTCCGGCGCATATGCTTCATGTCGGCATTGCAGAAAGCTATATTAAAGGAAGCCAAAAGTTAACCACGCAGCCCGGCGTTGAAATCCTTGCCGTTACTGAAACCGAAGTTTTGGAAGGACAAGGCGGCGCAACGGTTGCAACGGTGAATGCGCAAACATTCCTGAAAAATGATGCTCTGCAGGAAGAGGTTTTCGGTCCGTTTGCGTTGATTATCAAGTGTGAAAGCATTGATGAAGTGATTTCTGTCGGTGGAAAACTGCACGGACAGTTAACAGCCACATTGCTTGCAAGCAACGAAGACCTCGCTGAAAACGAAGAACTAATCGGCTTGGTAACCGACAAATGTGGCCGTATTTTATTTAATAATTTCCCGACGGGCGTCGAAGTTTGTAAATCCATGCACCACGGCGGGCCATTCCCATCGTCGAGCAACAGCCAGTTTACTTCGGTTGGCTCGGACGCGATCAAGCGTTTTGTGCGGCCGATGAGTTTCCAGAACTGGCCGGACGAATTTTTACCCGAAGAATTGAAAAATGCCAATCCGCTCGGCATCTGGCGGACGGTTAATAACGAGCTAACGAAGGAGGCTTTGTAATGAGAAAAACGTTTTTCTGCATCGACGCGCACACTTGCGGGAATCCCGTTCGTGTGGTGGCCGGTGGCGGCCCGCTTTTGCAGGGCAATAGCATGATGGAGCGCAGGCTTCACTTTTTGAAAGAATTTGACTGGATCAGAAAAGGATTAATGTTCGAGCCGCGCGGGCACGACATGATGAGCGGAAGCATTTTATATCCGCCCGTCGATCCCGCGAACGACATTGGCGTGCTCTACATTGAAACCAGCGGCTGCCTCCCGATGTGCGGTCACGGAACCATTGGAACTGTCACCATAGCGATTCAGGAAGGTTTGGTAACCCCCAAAATCCCAGGAAAACTGCGCCTCGAAACGCCTGCCGGACTGGTTTTGGTGGAATATGTGCAGGAAGGCAAAAGAGTGAAATCTGTTAAACTGATCAATATAAAATCATTTTTAGCAGCCGAGAACCTCGAAGTGGAGTGTCCTGAACTGGGCACATTGAAGGTGGATGTTTCCTATGGCGGCAACTTTTACGCCATTGTGGACCCGCAGGAAAATTTCAAAGGAATCGAGCATTACACAGCTGATCAGCTGATCAGTTGGAGCCGCGTTTGCCGCACGCGGATGAACGAAAAATACAAGTTTGTCCATCCTGAAAACGAGCACATCAACGGATTGAGCCACTTTCTATGGGCCGGTGCGGTTCTGGACGAGACTTCAACAGCCCGCAATGCAGTTTTCTACGGAGATAAAGCTATTGACAGATCACCCTGCGG